>NZ_JALAAD010000001.1:2492500-2835982 GCF_022984075.1 Synechococcus sp. C9
AAATGTGTTGAGGCGCAGCGGTTGCTATACCGGTTGGGGGTAGAGCACTGTTTCGGTGCGGGCGGCGAGAGCTGTACCAAATCGAGGCAAACTCCGAATACCAATCGTTCAGGCAGCTAGTGAGACGGTGGGGGATAAGCTTCATCGTCAAGAGGGAAACAGCCCAGACCACCAGCTAAGGTCCCTAAATTGTGGCTAAGTGGCAAAGGAGGTGGGAGTGCATAGACAACCAGGAGGTTGGCCCAGAAGCAGCCACCCTTAAAAGAGTGCGTAATAGCTCACTGGTCAAGCGCTCCTGCGCCGAAAATGAACGGGACTAAGCCATGTACCGAAGCTGTGGACAGGAAACTGTGGTAGGGGAGCGTTCTGGGTGGGGCGAAGCATCAGCGTAAGCAGGTGTGGACTGCCCAGAAGTGAGAATGTCGGCTTGAGTAGCGAAAACATTGGTGAGAATCCAATGCCCCGAAAACCCAAGGGTTCCGCCGCCAGGTTCGTCCGCGGCGGGTGAGTCAGGGCCTAAGGCGAGGCCGAAAGGCGTAGTCGATGGACAACGGGTGAATATTCCCGTACCGTGTGTGGATTGTGCTGGGGGACGGAGGAGGCTAGGCCAGCGAGATGTTGGTTACTCGTGTAAGCGTTCAACGCTGTGAGGGACGGTGAAAACGTCCTGAGCCGAGGCGTGAGTCCGAGGGACTACGGTTCCGAAGTGGTTGATGTCAAACTCCCGAGAAAAGCCCAAACACGTTAAGCACATGCCTGTACCCGAAACCGACACAGGTGGGTTGGTAGAGGATACCAAGGGGCGCGAGCTAACTCTCTCTAAGGAACTCGGCAAAATTGCCCCGTAAGTTCGCAAGAAGGGGTGCCCCCGCGAGGGGGTCGCAGTGAAGAGGCTCTGGCAACTGTTTACCAAAAACACAGGTCTCCGCTAAGTCGCAAGACGACGTATGGGGGCTGACGCCTGCCCAGTGCCGGAAGGTTAAGGAAGTTGGTCAGGAAACGAAGCTGACGACCGAAGCCCCGGTGAACGGCGGCCGTAACTATAGACTTTTTGTAGTTACGTAAAAAAATCTGGCTATATGCTGGAAAATCCGGTGTATCTGATACTACTCGCTCTGATGGATGCAGGGCAGTGACAATGTACTCAGTGCGGACAATCAGCAGGAAAGATGCCAATGGATTCCAGACTCAAACCCATACCGCCTGAGATTGGGTATTATCTGGCAGGGTTTACCGATGGTGAAGGAAGTTTTAATATTTCCTGCCGTCCCCGCTCGGATTACCTAATTCCTTGGAAAATCTCCGTTAGCTTCAATGTATCTCAGAAAGACCGGGTAATTCTGGCTTTATTTAAGAGATACCTGGGATGTGGTACTTTGCGTGGTCGCCCCGATGGGGTTTGGTACTACGAAGTGACCCAGCTCCGAGCCGTAGTTGAGAATGTGATTCCGTTTTTTGAGCGGTTTCCCTTCCTCTCGGCAAAAAAGAAGCGAGATTTTAGCAAGTTCAAACAGATTGTGGCTTTGATGCAAAGACAAGCCCATTTGACTGAAGGCGGTTTGCGAGAGATATTGTCTATTCGGGAAGGGATGAATGACGGTGGTAAACGCCGTTACACCCATACCGAAATTCTGGAAAGTCTAGGCAAATCCTCAGAGACTATACGCCAGACATCATCTACGGATGGTGATGATATAGTCCGGTCTTCATGGTGACATGAAGGACTGGTGGGGGTAACTTCACCGGTCGCACTTGAACCTAATTTTTAGGTGGGTGTAACAAAAACGAACGGTCCTAAGGTGAATTGGTCGCCTTAGTAAAACTGAACCATATGCGGGAATATCCTCGTACAGCTTGGCTCTACTCGTCTAGTTAGGCACGGAAGTGATTTTTTAACTTCAGTTGTGCTGTTACGCTAGGCAGTTAAAATGAGCGAGACAGGGGGACAATCCGCAGGAAAGACCTGGAAAGCAATTTCCAGGAATCCCCAGAGACTTAATGTTCAGGTACGGCTAATGAATTTGGAAACGCAGTGGGTCGTTGGTTTTGTGGATGGGGAAGGCTGTTTTCATGTGAGCATTAATCCTCACAAGGAAATGGCGGTTGGGTATCAAGTGTTACCCGAATTCACTGTCGTGCAACACCAACGGGATGTGCAGGTGCTTCATGGCTTGAAAGCCTATTTTGGCTGTGGGGTGGTGCGGGTCAATCACGGTGACCGCATGGCCTATCGAGTCAGGAGTATCGAACATCTTGCTCAACGGATTGTGCCTTTTTTCCTCAAGCATCCGTTAAAGACGAGTAAAAACATAGATTTCCTGAAGTTTCGGGATGTGGTTTTACTCTGTCAGGCGGGTGAGCATTTGACGGAAGCAGGCATCATCAAAATTCAGCAGATCACTGCCCAAATGAATCGCAGTCGTACAAGATAAAGTCCAGCTTTGTTGGAAACAGCAAGGACAAACTGAGCGAAATTCCTTGTCGGGTAAGTTCCGACCCGCACGAAAGGCGTAATGATCAGAGCGCTGTCTCGGAGAGAGGCTCGGCGAAATAGACTTGTCCGTGAAGATGCGGACTACCTGTACCTGGACAGAAAGACCCTATGAAGCTTTACTGTAGCCTGGAATTGGGTTTTGGCTTGCTTTGCGTAGGATAGGTGGGAGGCTGTGAAGGTGCCCTTGTGGGGGTGCTGGAGCCAACGGTGAAATACCACTCTGAGCAGGCTGAGATTCTAACCCTGACCCGTGAGCCGGGCGGGGAACCGTTTCAGGTGGGCAGTTTGACTGGGGCGGTCGCCTCCTAAAAGGTAACGGAGGCGCGCAAAGGTTCCCTCAGGCTGGTCGGAAATCAGCCGTAGAGTGCAAAGGCATAAGGGAGCTTGACTGCAAGACCTACAAGTCGAGCAGAGTGGAAACACGGCCTTAGTGATCCGACGGCGCCGCGTGGAAGGGCCGTCGCTCAACGGATAAAAGTTACTCTAGGGATAACAGGCTGATCTCCCCCAAGAGTCCACATCGACGGGGAGGTTTGGCACCTCGATGTCGGCTCATCGCAACCTGGGGCTGTAGTCGGTCCCAAGGGTTGGGCTGTTCGCCCATTAAAGCGGTACGTGAGCTGGGTTCAGAACGTAAATCATTGCGTCACTGTGCAGTAATGTGCAGTAGCAAACCGACTAAAATCGGTAAAACCTTATTCTGGGCACCGAACCCTGGGGTAAGGCCATACCGAGGGTAAGTAGGATACCTGTACCATGTCGAGTCCAGAGGTATTGAGTTACATTGCTGGTTTTTTGGATGGGGATGGGTCTATCAATGTGCAGTTGGTGCGTCGTAAGGACTACCGGCTGGGCTATCAGATACGACCCAGTATTACCTTCTTCCAAAAACAAAAACATCGGGCGTTTTTAGAGTGGTTGCAATCAGTGTTTAGCGTAGGTTGCATCCGGGAACGCAAAGATGGCATGAGCGAATATAGTGTGGTGGATGTCAAATCAGTTGAAAGGATTTTGACGCAACTTCAACCCTATATTCGCTTGAAGCAAAAGCAATGTGATCTGATGTTGGAAATTGTGGCGGAACTGAAGCACTCTGCCCGTTTGTCCCCTCAGGATTTTTTGGCTCTGGCAAAAAAAGTGGATGTTTTTGAGGAGTTGAATGATTCCAAAAAACGTACCATCAAGTCTAGCCAAGTGGCGGAGTTTATGCGTGTACGGCATATCCTAATCCCGTAGAGACTGAGACCTAGGCTGGGCTAACCCCTCAGCGTAAGTCGAGAAGCCTTGTGGATCAAGGTATTCAAATGTCGGCTCCTGTTTTCGTTAGGGGTGAGAAACAGGATGAAGATATAGTCCATGCCCGTAGTGATACGGAGAACCATGCGTGAGACAGTTCGGTCCATATCCGGTATAGGCGTTGGAGTATTGAGAGGAGCCCTCCTTAGTACGAGAGGACCGGGAGGGACGCACCGCTGGTGTACCTGTTATCGTGCCAACGGTAAACGCAGGGTAGCCATGTGCGGAGTGGATAACCGCTGAAAGCATCTAAGTGGGAAGCCCACCTCAAGATGAGTACTCCTAGGTCACAGGCAGACGACCTGTTGATAGGCATCAGGTGTACGTGCAGTAATGCATTCAGCCGAGATGTCCTAATAGACCGTATCACTTGTTCATTGGGTGATTGACTATCTATCCCTATGCAGTTTTCAGGGTTTGGTTCAACTTTCCTGGTGTCTATGGCGCGGTGGAACCACGCCGATCCATCCCGAACTCGGAGGTGAAACGCCGCTGCGGCGAAGATAGTAGGTGGGTAACTGCCTGTGAAAATAGCACGATGCCAGGAAAATCTTCCCAAAGCCCTCTGGAGCGATTCAGGGGGTTTTGTTTTGGGTAGATACGGGTAGCTTGGCGTTAGGTTTTAGCCTTTTTGACCTGGTTTTTTATCAAGAAAGCTCAAGAAGTTTCTGGATCCCTTAGCTAGAGAAATTCATGGGGTTCCCCGGCTCACCCAGCCGTAGGTAGAGCAGAATTGGCAGAAGAATTAGGAGCATCAATACCACCGATAGAGCCGCTCCCAAAGGCCAATCCAGGGTTTTGAGAAACTGATTTTGCACCAGATTTCCCACCAGCAAACTCCGGGCACCACCCAAAATATCTGGGGTGACAAATGCCCCCACCGCCGGGATAAACACCAACAAACACCCCACGCCGATCCCCCGCATACTCAGGGGAATCAATACCCGATAGAGAATTTGCCAAAAATTTGCCCCTAAATCCTGCGCCGCCAAGACTAAATTAAAATCAAATTTTTCTAAGTTGCTATACAGGGGCAAAATCATAAATGGTAGATAGCCATACACCAGCCCAATCCAGACCGCCAATGGGGTAAACAACAGGTTCAATGGCTCGGAAATGATATTTAACCCGAGTAATATAGAATTAATCACCCCCCGTTGCCCCAAAAGTACCATCCAGGCATAGGTGCGTACCAGGAAATTTGTCCAAAAAGGGATGATCACCAATAACAAAAATACAGTGCGCCAGGGGCGGGGTTGGGTCACCAGCCAAAGTGCCAGAGGATAGCCCAACACCAGACACACCAGGGTCGTCCCCAAAGCTAACCCCAAAGAACGGAGCAAAATCTCCCCGTAGGTAGGGTTGAGCAAACGGGCATAATTTTCCCCCGTCCACTGCCACAGCACATTGCCATAGCCCTGTGAGGTGAGAAAACTATAGACCACCAGCAACCCCAGGGGCAGGAGGAAAAACAGCCCCAGCCACAGAACAGGTATGACCAGCAAACCCCGCCACACCCACCAGGAGCGATTCAACCTGCCTCCGTAATTTTACTGAGACGCATTTCCAGGAACCACAGATGACCCTTTTTAGGATAACCCTAGGCTGTGGCTAAATAGCGTTGTACCGTCGCCCGCAACTGTTCCGGGGTGGCTGGTTTTTCCATCACCTCATTCGCCCCCGCCAACCGTGCCCGTGCCCGGTCTAAGATGCCGCCATTAGCCGTCAACAGCACAATCGGCGTATCCTTCAGCACCGGGGATTTCCGCAGGAGCGAACAGACCTCCAAGCCATTCACCTGGGGGAACAACCAGTCCAGGAAAATCACAGCCGGACGGGTTTTGATCAACGTCCCCAACCCCCGCAACGGGTCTTCCAGGGTGACCAAATTAAACTGATCCCCCAGCGCCGCCGCCACATTTTGCAAACACGCCGGGCTATCATCCACACAGGCGACCACCGGTTTGGGTGCGGATTCCGTCACCTCAGGCAAAACCGGCGCTACATCCTCTAGTTCCTGGAGCCGGAAGTAGCCCTCCCGCACCAAAGCCAACAGGGACTGACCCACCAGGGGTAGCTGTGCCCCCGTCGCCACCGCCAAATCCCAGAAGGTGTGTTGCCCATCACACAACCGGGACAGGGTGAGATAGGTTTGGGCGTTCACCCGCTGTTCCAAACGGCGTTTTTCATGAAATTGGGGTGCCATATCCGGGGAAGTCGCCCGCAAACCCACCTCCTGCCACTGTTGCCAAACCTGTTCCACCCGCCGCCATTCCTCAGTTACCACCAAGAGGAGCAATTCCCCCGGCAGTCGGGCTTCCCCATCCCAGTAGCCCCGCACCTGACCGACCCCCATCTGCGCCAGGGTCACCGCCTGTGCCAAAGCAAACAAAACCTCCGTCACCGCCCCCCGGATCACCTGCTGGGCTTGCTCCTGGGTAATCTGCCGAGCCTCCACCGCCTGGGTCAATACGTCATACTCCCAAGCCGTCTCCGGCGCCCCCTGCACCCCCTGCAATGCTGGGGCAAACTGACCGGTCAACCGCCGCCACCGCCGATACCGATGCTGACCCCCGGTCGCAAATAGTAAACGTCCCCCCAGGAAAAACAACGACCACCGCTGACGGCTATCCCCCAACTGCAACTCCCCCGATAGGCGGTGCGTCTGCATCTTTGTCCACACGTCCGATAGGTGGGTCACTCTAAATGTTTGTCCTGACATTTCTGGCTTCTCCGAAGGTTGTTTCCGTAGGTTTACTGGCTCTACTGGTTGTATGGTAACAACTTTTTCAACATTTGGCGACATTTCTTAACAATTTACTCCTTAAAATGGGAATAGAGTCAGATTATCACGTCTTACAAAGGGTTACAACCCCGATTTGTACGACATTATACCTAGCTACAATCTTTATTTTGTATGTATAAGTTATTTATTTTATAGCCACAAAATTTACAAAAGCCATGCTCATCCCATGTCCCCAACGCCCCACCATCTCCCGATTTCAGTAAACATACCTAAGTATTTACCCGCACACGGAGAAAATTTATCCAATGCCGACCTGGGAAACCTTAAGTTTTTCCGTAGTATCCCGGAACCTCCCAAAATCTAGTGGTAAGTAGTCTGTTACAAATCCTTAACCTTACGACCGCACCGGCACCAATGGGCATTCCCCAGGAATCTTTCTTGATTAAGGAACAAAAATTTTCCAGAACCAAGGACGGGGACGGTGCCCTGCGACGAGCAGTGAGGAGTGAGAAGTGAGAAGTGAGATTCCCCAGAACCAAGGACGGGGACGGTGCCCCTGCGACCGCTAACTTTGAATTTATGAATTGATAGAGATACCCACAATTATAACAACAATAAAAGCATAATATAAATACAATATACAGCTTTTCCTGAAATGTTTACTTTTGTTAAGTTAATCTCCAACCACTCCTGGGCACGTGTTAGCTTCAAAGGCAGTTCGGTTCTAACGGGGAGCAGTCGTTAGAGGTAACGGGGAAAGTCCGGTGGAAATCCGGCGCTGTCCCGCAGCTGTGAGGGGAAATTTCACTCCCTAAGTCAGAATGCCCGCCGAGCGGTAAACCCAGAACATACAACATCTGCGAGGTACGGATGAGGAACGATTTACGGTCTTGCCGTCGGTTTTGGTTAGAAATTTTGAGGTTGTAGCGTCCCCTTGGCGCATTTTGAGGGGTGTTTGCTGGTGTCATGCTGACCCTTAGTCTGATTCCCAGATTGAGGTAATTTGGTATTTAACGCCAGTTTTGCAATGTGCCCCCAATTCTTCTGGAGTTTGGATGGGTTCTGGATAGGAACCTGGTTAATTTTGGCTGGCAATTTACTGAAATTTAGGACAATACATCATGACATTGGCTACAGCAACTTTGGGCTATCCCCGCATTGGTAAAAATCGGGAACTCAAAAAGGCATTAGAGGCTTTCTGGGGTCAAAAATCCGATGAAGCCACCCTCCGGCAAACGGTGCAACAGATCAGGTTAGCGAATTGGCAGACCCAAAAAGATGCTGGAATTGACCACATTGGCATTGGGGATATGTCGCTCTATGATTGGGTGTTGGATTGGATTGGGCGTTTGGGATTGATTCCCCAGCGGTTTCAGCATTTAGCGGGACTTGACCAGTACTTTGCGATGGCACGGGGACGGGAGGGGATTCCTGCCCTGGAAATGACCAAGTGGTTTGATACCAATTACCACTACCTGGTGCCGGAAATTGCCGCAGATATGGAACCCAAGGCTGATTTTGCCGAATTTTTGGCGGTTGTGGATCACGCCCAAAGGGTTCTCGGTTCACGGGCGGTGCCGATGATTCTTAGCCCCGTCACGCTGTTGTGTCTGAGTCGCCGGGAGGGGGATTTCCTGGCGCATTTGCACCGTTTATTGCCGCTGTACCGGGAATTGTTGACCCAGCTTGCCGCCCGGGGCACGGCGGAAGTGCAGTTCCATGAACCGATTTTGGTGACGAGCCAAGGGGTAGGGTTGCGTACAGCGATTGAGACCACCTATACCGAACTGGCGGCTGTCGGGGTTCCCATCCAGGTGATGACCTATTTTGATGACCTGGGGGATACCTATCCTTGGGTGGTGGCATTGCCGGTGGCGGGGATTGGTTTGGATTTCACCAGGGGCAGAAATTTAGAATTACTACAAAAGTACGGTTTCCCCAGCGATAAAACCTTGGGCGTGGGTTTGGTGGATGGGCGCAATATCTGGAAAATTCGTCCCCAGCGGGTGATGCCGATCCGAGAAGCAATCCAAAAAGTGACGAAAAATCTCCGCCTGCAACCCTCAGCTTCTCTGCAATTTATCCCCTACTCAGCCCAGCGGGAAACCAATTTACCGGCACCGCTTCGTCAGGTTCTCAGTTTTGCGGAGCAGAAATTGGCGGAAGTTGTCCTGTTGGCGCATGGGGGGGAAGGCAACGCAGAGAAACTCGCCTGTTTAGAAGCACAATGGCAGGCATTTGCCCAGTTTAGTCCGGCTAATCCGACGGTGCGGGAACGTCTGCATCAGGTAACCCCCCAGACCCTAGAACGTGCCCTGCCCTACGAGCAACGCCGACCCCTGCAACCCCAACTGCCCCCCTTGCCCACCACGACCATTGGTTCCTTTCCCCAAACCTCGGAGGTGCGCCAACTGCGGGTCAAGCGGAAGCGGGGGGAAATCACCCAGGCGGAATACGAAGCGGCGATTGATGCGGAAATTGCCCGGTGCATTCGCTATCAAGAGGAGGCGGGGTTGGATGTGTTGGTGCATGGGGAATTTGAACGCACGGATATGGTGGAGTTTTTTGGGCAACAACTCGCCGGGTTTGCCTTTACCGAGCATGGCTGGGTGCAGAGCTATGGCAGTCGGTGCGTGCGTCCCCCGATTATTTACGCTGATGTAGCGCGCCCTCAACCCATGACGGTGCGGGAGTTTCGGGTTGCCCAATCCCTCACCCAGAAAATCGTCAAGGGGATGCTCACGGGACCGGTGACCATGATCAATTGGTCCTTTACGCGGGATGACCTCCCTCGGCGGGAGCAGGCACTGCAAATTGCCCTAGCGTTGCGGGATGAGGTGGCGGATTTGGAGGCGGCGGGTGCCAAAATGGTGCAGATTGATGAACCGGCACTGCGGGAAGGGTTGCCCCTCAAGCGGGAGCGTTGGGATGAATACCTGTCCTGGGCGGTGGATGCCTTTCGGTTGGCGGCGGGGGTAGCCAAGCCAGAAACCCAAATTCATACCCACATGTGCTACTCCGAATTTGGCGACATCATGCCCCATATTGAACGACTAGATGCGGATGTGCTGTCCATTGAAAACAGCCGGAGCAATAACGAAACGCTTTGGCAAATTACGCGTGCGGGCTACAAGCACCAAGTGGGGAATGGGGTTTACGATGTCCACAGCCCAGTGGTGCCTACGGTGGCACAAATGGTGCATCAACTCAAAAGCGGCATCGCCCACCTACCACTCCAGCAAATTTGGGTGAATCCCGATTGTGGTCTGAAAACCCGCCGTTGGGAGGAGGTGATCCCGGCTCTGAAAAATATGGTGGCGGCGGCAAAAATCCTCCGGGAGGAGACCCATGCCACCCCTGAATGACCTCTGGCAGGGCAATTGCGGCTGTTGGCATCACCATTTCATCCGGGAACATTTCTTACCATTGGGGTACATAGCTTGGGACGGATTTCGCACCCAGGGGCGGGGGTTGGTGGTCTGTGGGGTGTCCCTTCCCCAACCGGAATGCTGGGACTGGCGTTGGCGGCGTGTTGGGTATGTCCTCCGATTTGTCCCCCTCGCCCGGATTCCCGCCTGTCTGTCAACCCTGCACGTGCTACCCGCCACTGTCCCCGATCTCCTGGCTAGGGTTCAGCAGTACCATCCAGGCGAGCAAATGCTCCTGGTACTCCACGCCAACGGGGATACGGGTATTTATGACCTGCAACGGTTGGCAATTGCGCCCGAGGAATGCTACCGCCAGGTACAACGGCGCTGGTCGGAATTTTGCCTGGAACCCCATCAGCACGGAGGTTTTTATGGACGATAGCGACTGGCAACAGGATTTCATTAGCAAAAATTTGCTGATCCTGGGCTACAACGCCTGGCTGGGCTACCGCCACAGTGGTCGGGGGGTGCTGGTCACCAGTACAAATGCGCCAACGGTGAGCATGGCTGGGGAATCCTTTGCCACCTACTTTGTGCAACGACCCCATTTGGCGGCGTTTTTGAATGCTTGGTTAGCCGCGCCAGACACGGCGATTTTACGCCACCATTTTATGAATGCCCACATTTTGGCGGTTGTGGATGGGTATGATCCCACGACGGAAGCCGTATTCCTGTTGGAATCGTTTAACCAAGTGACGTTTTTTTACCTCAGAAATCTGCCCATCCCGCCGCCCCAATGCTATGAACAGGTGTGTAAAAACTGGGAGGAATTTCACCCGGTTACTTGCTCTTTGCCGTAGCAATTTTAATCCTCTACCTTGGAGACAGAACTATAGCAATCCTAAATGAGAATAGAACAGGGGTCGCAGGGGCACCGCCCCCGTATTTGGTTCTGCGGAATTTCCGTTCGTTAATCAAGTAGGATTGCTATACACAACCTACAAAGGAGATTGCCATCGCAAAAAAAGCTCAGGGATGGGGTTTGGTTAATTGAATTAAGGTAATTGGGTTGAGGGGTTGCCAGCGGGTCAAATCCCCAACAGACAGGGAACGGGAAAGGCGAATATCCAGGGCGTGATACGACCAGTCCTGTTGTTTCGCCCAGCTTAAAACCAGTGCCTGATGTTCTTGGGTCGCCAATGCTAAAACCACGATTCCCCTTGGCGGTAAACGGGTATCTAATGCCTCTAAAATTGCCCTTAAATTGCCGCCACTTCCACCAATAAACACCCGGTCAGGATTGGGTAAATGAGTAAAAATTTCCGGGGCATTGCCGGTAATGACGGTGATATTAGGCACCCCTAACTGTTGACAGTTTTGGTGAATTAATTGCACCCCCATCGCATTTTTTTCAATGGCATAGACCGAACTTTCAGGTAGTAAACGGGCGATTTCAATGGCTACCGTACCTGTACCTGCTCCCACATCCCAAATCGTTTGCCCATCTTGTAACTGTAATTCTCCCAAAATTAAACTGCGAATTTCCTTTTTGGTCATCAAACCCAGCTGGTCGGGAAATCCATGAAATAGACCATCAGATAATCCTAATACTGGTAAAAAATTAGTATTTAATAATCGGGATGCCTCCCGCAGAAGTACCACGATATTAAGTGTATTTCTTTGATCATTTAACGCTTCATCGAGGGAAAGTAATTCAATTTTTTCATCCGCACTGCCCAACTGCTCACACACCCAAATATGATAAGAAATTGGTAATTTTAATTCTTGAATCACCTGGGCAATGGTGCGGACATTGTGGGTGGGGTCAGTGAGGATAGCAATTTTAGCCACCCCTTGTTTGAGCGGGGGGATTAAATTCTCCCAGGAACGACCATGAATACTCACAATTTGGGCATCCTGCCAAGGAATTTTCAAGCGACTAAACGCCAACTGGATAGCACTGACGTGGGGATAAAACCGGAGCGATTCCGGCGGAAAATGGCTGAGCAATAACCGCCCAATCCCAAAAAACAAAGGGTCACCGGATGCCAACACCACCGCCTGTTCATACCCCTGTGCCAAATGGTTTTTTAAGTCCTGAATACCCTGATTAAGATGCTCCCAAGGCAGATGCAGGGCTGGATGTGTCGCAAAATGGGCTAAATGCCGGGGAGTGCCGCATAAAATTTGCGCTTGATTCAGGGCAATTTGGGCATCTTGACTCAGCGAGTCCGCCCCTTCCCAGCCCAGACCAATGACATGAATGACCGCCGCCAAATCACGCCCACAAATCCAAATCCGTCACCGCCCCCAAATGACTGCCCGCCACCAACTTGGCATACTTCGCCAACACCCCACGGGTGTAACGGGGAGCCGGGGGTTGCCATTGCGCCCGCCGTTGTGCCAATTCCTCATCCGAAACGTGCAAGTGTAAACGGCATTCCTGGGCATCAATCGTGATCACATCCCCCTCCTGTACCAGGGCAATCGCCCCGCCCACCGCCGCTTCAGGGGACACATGACCCACCACCAGCCCATAGGTACCGCCGGAAAACCGCCCATCCGTAATCAACCCCACCTGATCCCCCAGCCCTGCCCCGATGATCGCCGACGTGGGGGACAACATTTCCCGCATCCCCGGTCCACCTTTTGGTCCCTCATAGCGGATCACCACCACATCCCCCGCCTGAATGCGCCCGGCGAGAATCGCCGCCAAACAGGTTTCCTCCGCATCAAACACCCGGGCTGGTCCCGTGATCGAGGTGCGTTTGATCCCCGAAATCTTGGCTACCGCTCCCTCTGTCGCCAAATTGCCCCGCAAAATCGCCAAATGCCCCTGGGGATACACCGGGTTGTCCCAAGGACGAATCACCTCCTGCCCCGCCGGGGGGTCATCCGGCACCGTCGCCAACTGCTCCGCCCACGTGCGCCCCGTAATCGTCAGACAATCCCCGTGCAGTACCCCGTGATTGAGCAAAATTTTCAACACCTGGGGAATCCCCCCCGCCTGGTGAAAATCCACCGTCACATACCGCCCGGACGGCTTCAAATCGCACAACACCGGCACCCGCTCCCGCATACGGGCAAAATCATCCAACGTCAAGGGCACTTCTGCCGCCTGGGCAATCGCCAACAAATGCAGTACCGCATTGGTCGAACCCCCCACCGCCATCACCGTGGCAATGGCATTCTCCAGCGACTTACGGGTAATCAACTGCCGGGGCAAAATCTGCTTTTCAATCGCCTCCACCAACACCTTGGCTGATTCCGCCGCACTGTCCAATTTTTCCCCATCCTCCGCCGCCATCGTCGAAGAATACATCAGGCTCAACCCCAGCACCTCCGCCACCGAGGACATGGTATTGGCAGTGTACATCCCGCCGCAGGAACCCACTCCCGGACACGCCCGCCGTTCAATTTCCAGTAAATCTGCCTCACTCATTTTCCCGGCACTGTAGGCACCCACCGCTTCAAACGCACTCACAATCGTCAAATCCTGCCCCTGATAATGCCCCGGTTTAATGGTTCCCCCATAGACAAAAATCGCCGGGATATTCAGGCGTGCCATCGCCATTAATGCCCCCGGAATGTTTTTATCACAACCGCCAATCGCTAAAATTCCATCCAAACTTTGCCCCAAACACACCGTTTCAATCGCATCCGCAATCACTTCCCGGGACACCAAAGAGCATTTCATCCCTTCCGTGCCCATGGAAATCCCATCGCTAATCGTAATCGTGCCAAACATTTGGGGCATGGCATTGGCTTGCCGCATCGCCGCTTCCGCTTGCAGGGCTAAATCATTGATCCCGGCATTGCAGGGGGTAATGGTGCTGTACGCATTGGCAATTCCCACAATCGGCTTGGCAAAATCCGCATCCGTGAAGCCCACAGCCCGCAACATCGCCCGGTTCGGGGAACGTTGGACACCGGCGGTAATCACCTGACTGCGGCGAGAATTGTTCATAAAATGACAGCACAAGGGCAGAGAAATACGTTAGGTTTCATCATACCATGAGTGGGGGGAGCGCTCTGGAGGATTTACGGTACTAGGGTTCACCCAACCAAGTCTGATGAAAGTAAGCTATTTTTTAGATTTAGGGCACCTCTATTGATTATGTCCACCACTGGGAGATTATTTCGTTAAAATATCCATATTCCCCAGAACCAAGACGGGGGCTACGCCCCTGCGACCCATTTTTTTTAGAAGTGCCCTTATGTCCACCAGTGGCAGATTATTTCACTAAAATGCCCATATTTCCCAGAACCAAGGGTGGGGGGTGCCCCCTGCAATCCATTTTTAGAATTGCCCTTTAATGTTCAAAAATCCCCTGATAATTTAACAGGTCTAAACTCACGATAGTCGGCACACATTGGAAACACTCTTGCGTCAATTCCCAGCGACCTTCCCGTTGCAACATAGCGGTTAACTTTTCCGCAATTTGAGGTAAGTAAATCACATCATTAGCCGCATAGGCCAATTGCTCAGGACGCAAAGCATCCGGTCGTCCCCAATCCGAGGATTGAGCCTGTTTATCCAATTCAATGCCCAACAGTTCTTGTACCACATCTTTTAGCCCATGTTTGGGGGAATAGGTGCGAGCCATTTTACTGGCAATTTTAGTACAAAAAATCGGTTGGACTCGGATATTCAAATGGTAACGTAAGGTGGCTAAATCAAAGCGAGCATAGTGAAAAATTTTGAGAATCTGGGGAGCTTCCAGCAGGGTTTGCAGATGGGGGGCTTGGGTTTGTCCCGGCAAAATTTTCACCAAAGTTGTCTGTCCCGCCGCATCACTCACCTGTACCAAACACAACCGATCCCGGGCGGGGATCAACCCCATCGTCTCCGTGTCCACACCCAATACGGATTGTTGTTGATAATGGGTGAGCAGTTCGAGGGATAAATCCTGTTCACAGAAATGGGATTGGGCGGCCATATTATTTCCCATATTCCTGGTCAAAAACCTGCCGATTCGGATAAATCTTAATAATCCGTTCGAGTCCGGTAATCTCCAAGAGGGTTTTCACCTGGTCAGAGGGCTGACACAGAGCCAATTCCCCCCCCACCGAGCGTAGGCTTTTCAAGGCGGCCACCATTGCCCCCAATCCAGAACTATCCACAAATTCCACCTGACTGAAATCCAGTAGCACCAGCGCCGCCTTTTGACTGGCAATCTGTTTCACCTGTTGGGTCAATCCATCTTTCGTGGTGGTATCCAAACGCACCGGCGGCACGACCACCTCTACGGGTAATTGGCTCATAATTCTAAGATTAATTGCTTTTCTAAACTACCATAGACCAAATTGGGTCAAAAATAAATGCGTTACGGACGGCCACCACTTTTCCCATAGCTCCCAGGTACGGGTCAGCAAGGCACGGGGACCAAGCCCAAAGCCAAATTGTAAAATTCCTAGGATCAGCCCAATGGTAAGCAGGGTTTTGCCCGTATCCACTGTCACTTTGATGACCCAACGCAACACCAACCAGACCAACAATAGGGTCAACGCCAGCAAAAGTATATCCCCAATGGTTGTTTTCATGAGGTGTAGTACCTCTCAGGGAACCAGTATCTTTACACAACTCCATCAATCTATTTTATGACGTATTTATGGCGTATTTGATCCCAGTCGGCTGTAACAATTTCAGATAATCTATGGGAATAAATAACCAAGTTATATAGCTATGCCAGGCAGGGGAGGAGAACCAGGGTAAAATTATCTGTAGAATTATAAGAATATAAAAAACTTACTTTTAAGGCTTAGCGTCAATGGGATTTTACACCACACTTCTGTTAATTTCAAAGTATAGAAATCCCACTTGATTAACGAACGGAAATTCCGCAGAACCAAATACGGGGGCGTTGCCCCTGCGACCCCTGTTCTATTCTCATTTAGGATTGCTATAGACCGTGATCAAGTTGCCTATGGTAATTATTTATTGCCAAAACCAAGGCTGGTCGGCTCAGGCTGGCATCCTGCGGTTCGGACTCAAGTATCTGGACAGCCATGAACCCTGCAACACAAAACCATTAAGATAGAGTTGCCATCTGGTGGTGCCTGTTATGCTTCGCCTTGAACATATTCAAAAAATTTACCCGACCGGTGAGGTGCTCAAGGATATTAACTGGGAAGTGAAAGCTGGGGATCGTATCGGTTTGGTCGGGGTGAATGGGGCGGGCAAGTCCACCCAATTAAAAATTATTACCGGGGAAATCGAGCCAACGGCAGGGCATATTATCAAGCCCAGTCAGTTCAAAGTGGGCTATCTGAGTCAGGAATTTGCGGTTGATTTCACCAGAACGGTTAAAGAGGAATTTTGGACTGTTTTTACGGAAGCCAATCAGATTCAAGCCGAACTGGCGGCAGTGAATGTAGCACTGGAACAGATTAAAGAAGGCGAAGATTTTCAGCCACTCCTCAAAAAATTAGACCGTTTGCAAAGGCGATTTGAAGAACTATATGGCTATCAACTGGAAAGTCAAATTGATGAAATTCTACCGGAGTTGGGTTTCACTCCAGCGGACGGCACCCGGCTCGTCGGTGAATTTAGCGGTGGTTGGCAGATGCGGATCAATTTGGGCAAGGTGATGCTCACCTGTCCCGATCTAATGCTATTGGATGAACCAACCAATCACTTGGACTTGGAAACAATTCAATGGTTAGAAGCCTATCTAAAGCAACAAAAAATTCCTATGGTTATCGTCTCCCATGACCGCACTTTTTTAGACCGATTATGTACGCAGATTGTTGAAACTGAACGGGGTATTTCTCGTACCTATTTAGGAAATTATTCCCAATATCTAGCCCAAAAGGCGGAAGACCAAGATGCCCAATTGAGTGCCTTTGAACGCCAACAAAAATATATTGAAAAACAACAGGTATTTGTGGAGCGATTTCGTGCCAGTGCCCATCGCAGTACCCAAGCAAAAAGTAGGGAAAAGCTATTGAATAAAATGGAGAAAATCGAAGCTCCAGCCAGTCAAGTCCGCACCCTTAAATTCAAGTTTCCCCCCCCACCTCGCAGTGGTAAATTTACAGTATCAATTAAAAATCTTACCCATGCCTATGGTGATAAAATCTTGTTTTTGGGAGCAAACTTAGAGATTGAAAATGGGGATAAGGTGGCATTTTTAGGGGCAAATGGTACTGGCAAATCTACCCTACTGCGCCTGATCGTTGGCAAAGAAATTCCCAACGAAGGGGATATTACCTATGGTCATAATGTGCAGATCGGTTACTTTGAACAAAATCAAGCGGAAGCTCTGGATTTGCATAAAACTGTGTTTGATACCATCCAAGATGAATTTCCCGAGCGGGATCATCAGGAAGTACGCAGTTTGTTGGGGCAATTTCTGTTTTCAGGGGATACGGTCTTTAAGAAGGTCAGGGACATCAGCGGGGGTGAAAAAGCTCGCCTTGCGCTGGCAAAAATGCTTTGGAAGCCGGTAAATTTTTTGATTTTAGATGAGCCAACCAACCACCTTGATATTCCTGCTAAGGAAATGCTAGAAAATGCAATTCAAGAATATACGGGAACCGTAGCAATTGTTTCCCACGACCGCTATTTTATCGCTCAAACCGCTACTAAGATTGTGGAAATTAGGGATGGATTACTGTATGTCTATCTGGGTAATTATGACTATTACCTAGAGAAAAAAGAGGAAGAGAAACGACAAGCCGCCGCTATGGCTAAACAGGGTAAAACAAAGCGTAAAAAATAAAAGTACCCCTATAGTAATCCGACTTGATTAACGACCAGCAATTCCCCAAAACCAAGATGGGGCAATGCTCTGCAACCCTTGATGTTATCAGTATAAAATCACAGTTAATTACCCTGAATAACCCTCACATTGTACTCTCAATTTTTATGCGGATTCAGCAACGCCTGGGTTCGTTAACCGATGCAGTCCAGCGGCGCACACCAATTCTTGGGTGTAGGGATGTTGGGGATGGTCAAGCACGGTTTGGGCGCACCCATATTCCACAATCTGCCCCCGTTGCAGAACGGCGATCCGATGGCAAAACTGCCGTGCCACCCGCAAATCATGGGTAATAAATAAAAACGTTAATCCTAGTTCTTGTCGGAGTTGCGCCAATAACTGCAAAATTTGCACCTGCACCTGGGCATCCAACATACTCACCGGCTCATCGCAAATTAATACTTGGGGACGCATGATCAACGCCCGGGCAATCGCCACCCGCTGTTGTTGCCCCCCCGAAAGTTGTTGGGGATAACGAGGTAGGTATTGCTCCGATAGCCCCACCTGGGTCAAGAGTTCCCGCACCATGTCCCCTGCCCGTTGCCCCTGGGCTAACCCGTGAATGCGTAAAGGTTCCCGCAGAATTTGCTCGACGGTCAAAAGGGGATTGAGACAGGCACGGGGGTCTTGGAAAATGATTTGTAAATGGCGGCGGTAGGGGCGAAATTGCCGAGCATTGAGGGGAATAATATCCTGATTGTGCCAAAATACTTGCCCCTGGGTGGGATGAATTAATTTGAGGATAATCCGGGCGCAGGTGCTTTTCCCAGAACCGGATTCCCCCACCAGCCCCAGGGTTTCCCCCGGTTGCAAACTAAAATTTACCCCGTCCAAAATGGTCAATTGCGGTACAGGTCGCCAGCCCAGCCGTTGCAGGGGGGTTTGCGCCGGGAGCGGGTAGGAATGTTTCAGCCCCTGGACGACCAAACAGGGGACAGCCGGGGTTAACGGCGGGACAGCCAAGGTCAGGTTGGCACCTCGCAGGGCTTGGGTGTAGGGGTGTTGCGGTTGGGTGAGCACTTGGGCGGTCATGCCCGCTTCGACAATTTGCCCCTGGTACATCACCGCCACCCGCTGGCAATACTGGCTCACCAAATGCAAGTCATGGGAAATGAGAATCAACGCCGGAGCCAAACGTACTAATAATTGCAGTATTTCCGCCGCCACCGTCGCATCCAAACTGGTGGTGGGTTCATCGGCAATCACCAAGGGGGGACGCAACAGCAACGCCAGGGCAATTCCCACCCGTTGACGCATCCCACCGGAAAGCTGATGGGGATATTGCCCCCAACACCGCTGGGGGAGTTGCACCGCTTCCAGCATGGCTAACCCGGTCGCTTTCGCTTCAGCTGGGGTGATGCGCCGGTGGGCATAGAGGGTTTCCCGCAGGTGCTCTCCCACCGTCATCAGGGGGTTCAACCGGGTCATGGGGTCTTGGAAGACGAACCCCACCTGTTCCCCCCGCAGGTGGCGCAGTTGTCGTGGGGACAATGTTAATAGGTTTACCCCGTCTAAAAGAATTTCCCCCTGCACCCGGCTCCCCTGGGGTAGTAAACGCACCAACGCCCTGCCCAGGGTGGATTTCCCGGAACCGGACTCCCCCACCAACCCCAGCCGTTCCCCCGGTGCCAAGGTTAAATGAATATCCTGCAACGCCCAGGGGGAATTGGGATAGGCGACCCAAAGATGCCGCACTGATAATAAAGGCTTTCCGGTTACACTGGAAGTCAAGGCGGTAGTTATCCAAGGAACTCTTCCATGAAATCATACGGGATGTGGGTGGGGCTGAGTGCCATACTGGTGGGGTGCCTGGGGGGCGCAGAGGTGACTTGGGCAAAACCCCGCCCAAAACCCGCCGACGTGATCGAACCGAGCGGTTTAGAGCCGATTTTGGGTCCTAGCCCTGCCCTACGCCAGGAAGTGGAATCCTTGAGCATCCCCCCTCAACCCGTCACCATTCCCCCCCTGGAAATCCAAGGCACCCCCCCGAACACCCAGGAAATTGAATTTCGCATCACCCCTGTCCAAGGCCCTGGGCAGGGTTCTGGACCCGTACCCGATTAACCCCTACTCCAACTCCTCCGCCAAGAGTTCCCCCAAAGCCGCCCGGGTTCGGTGGGCAAAGGCTTTCACATCCACCGTGCGGAGTAAGGTTGCCGCTGTCAAAAGTAATACAATTTGCGTACCAAATACCGGCACATATGCCCAAAAAGTCTCCGCCCCAAACCAGTTGCTCCCCAATTCCAGCAATCCGCCACCGCCCAAGGTCGCCAACGCCCGTGCCAACGCCTGTGCCAGTCCCCACGCCCCGATAAACGTCCCCGCCGTTTCCGCCAGGGTCAAATCCAGCATCAGGGTTAAAGCACCCGTGGTCGTCACCCCCGCCGCCACCCCAAAGGCAAACACCATCAGGGTAAACAGCCACACCTGCCCCACCCAGCCCGCCAACATGATGCCCAAAAATCCCAGAGCCGCCAAGCCACAGCCCAACATGGTGGTCGGACGTTTCCCCAGGCGGGGCACCACCCAAAACCCCGTCACCCCCAGCCCCAACAGCGTCCCCATCCCCCAATAGGCATTCAACCGGGTCGTGGCGGCAATCGGCATCCCAAACACCGTCCCCCCGTAGGGTTCCAGCACCGGCTCCTGCATAAATAAACCCAGGGTCATACACAGCAAAAAACTAAAAAATAAACCGGTTTGCGGACTAGCCGTCAACACTCGCAACGCCCGCCCCAGGGTAATCTGATCCTCCCGTTCCACCACCTGGGAGCGCACCCGATAGCGGGAAAATCGGGCTTCGATCCCCGCCGTCGCCGCCCATGCCAACCCCACCACCCCCAACGGCACCAGGGTAAACAGCCGGTTCACACTCCCCCGCACCACCGCTTCTGCCGCATCCAATTCCACCTGTTTGAGCAACCAACTGCCTGTGATTGCCCCCGCAATAATTCCCACCATCAACAGCGACCAGACCACGCCCACCAATTGGGAGCGGTTATCCTCATCGGAAATATCTACTAACAGCGCCGCAAACGGCGTAGAACTAGCACTCACCGCCAACCCATACAGGGCAAACCCCAACCCCAGCAAAGCCACCCACGCCCAGGTCACCCCCGTCCAGCCCAGGGCGATCTGCGCCGCCACCTGCCAGGTGATTTGCACCACCCCCCAAGCCAACAGGGCAAACACCCCCGCCCCCAGCCACACATAACCCGTGCGGTGCAGTCCCCCCACCGGATGGGCATCGGACATCTGCCCAAACCACACCCGTGCCGGTGCCACCAACTGGTGCATGGCAATCACCCCCGCCGCCACCAGAGGGGGAATCCCCAACTCACTGATCATCACCCGGTTGAGAATCCCCAACATCAACACCGACATCATCCCCAAACCCGCTTGGAATAACCCCAAGCGCACCATCGTCACCAAGTTAATCCGGGGATATTCGCCCATGCCCGTCACCTGTCTGAAATCGCCACGTTATCTATTATGGTGCAGATGCTCACGGTCAAGGGGGGAGTGGGCAGGAGGGTTGCTTAATTACTCAGAAATAACAGGAATAAAAAAATAACGGCAATAGAAATCACAGGAATCAACGACTAAAGCGGCACAGCCTCCCGGTTTTCAGAATCTCTACCTTTTTTCTTAAGGGCACTTCTAAAAATGGGTCGCAGGGCGTATCCCCCGTCTGTGGTTCTGGGGAATTGTTGGGCGTTTTTGGGAGAGTATAAACACCATAACCGTGTCCCAGTGTGATGAAATGATGCGATTAAATGAATATAATTCCCATAGTCGTATCTCTTCCTGATACCTGATGGTGCTTTGGCAACAAACGGCACGTTTGCGGGAGTCCCCCTGGGCAGAACCGGGCATTGGGCGGGGACGGCAGGCGGTGGTGCTGATGGTCGGTATCAGCCTGGTACTCTTTGGGGGGATTGGGAGCCGCTTAGCCTATTTGCAACTGGTAAAAGGGCAAGAACACCAGCAGATGGCGGATAGCAACCGCATTCGTTTGATTCCCAAACCCCCGGATCGGGGGCGGATTTTTGACCGGCAGGGACGGTTGTTGGCCGGGAGTCGCCTGTCCTATTCCGTGTTTCTCTGGCCGATTGCCCAACGCCCCCAGGAATGGCAAAAAACCCTCACCACCCTGGCACAACTGCTGGACATCCCGGAACCGGAAATGCAAAACCGCTTGGAAAAGGCGGGGTACTATTCCCCCTACCTGTTGCGGTTGGCACGGGGGATCGGCCCGGCGCACATCACCGCCCTGATGGAGCATAGCGACCACTTGCCGGGGGTGATTATCAATGCGGAACCCATCCGCTACTACGCCCACGGGGAGTTGTTTGCCCATGTCCTGGGCTATACGGGGGAAATCAGCGAACAGGAACTGCAAGCCCGCCAAGGGGAAAATTATCGGCTGGGGGATGTGATCGGGCAAATGGGGGTGGAGTCCGCCTTGGAATCCCGTCTGCGAGGGGAATGGGGGGGACAACAGGTGGAGGTGGACGCCCGGGGGCAGGTTTTACGCATCTTGGGCAAAAAGCCTTCGGTGGCGGGGCAGGATGTCACCCTGACCTTGGATTTGGATTTGCAAAAGGCGGCGGCCAAAGCCCTGGGCAACCGGCGGGGGGCGGTGGTGGCCCTTGACCCCCGGAATGGGGCAGTGCGGGCGATGGTCAGCTATCCGGGGTTTGACCCGAATATCTTTTCCGGGCGGGTGACCCCCCAACAGTGGCAGGAGTTGCAACGGCGCAGTTTTCCCTTTGTGAATCGGGCATTGCAGGCCTATCCCCCGGCCAGTACCTTTAAGATTGTGACCACGACAGCGGCTTTGGAATCCGGTCGCTTTAGCCCCAATACGGTGTTGGCCACCTTTCCCTTTTTGACCGTGGGGGGGATTCAGTTTTGGGACTGGAACCGGGCGGGGTTTGGGCCTTTGGATTTTGTCGGGGCCATGGCCTGGAGTAGCGATACCTTTTTTTATCAGATTGCCCTGGGGGTCAAAGAGCAACCGATTGTGGAGTGGTCCCGCCGCTATGGCTTTGGGGAAAAAACCGGGATTGAATTGGCGACAGAAGAGGCCAAGGGGCTGGTGCCGGATGAGGACTGGAAGCTGAAAACCCTCAAGGAACCCTGGTACGCCGGGGATACGGTGAATATGTCCATCGGCCAGGGGTTTATGCAGACCTCGCCCTTGCAGGTGGCGGTGATGTTTGCGGTGGTGGCCAACGGGGGGTATCGGGTGCGTCCCCATCTGTACGAAGCGCCGGGGGATACGCCCAGCCAGTGGCGCACACCCATCGGTCTCAAACCCACCACCGTTAATATTCTCCAGCGGGGACTGCGGCAGGTGGTCACCGGGGGCACGGGCAGTGCCTTAAATGTCAGCCATCTCCCCCCCATTGCGGGCAAAAGCGGCACGGCGGAGGACCCCCCCCGGCAGAGCCACACCTGGTTTGGGGCCTATGCCCCGGCGGATAACCCGGAATTGGTGGTGGTGGCCTTCGGGGAAAACTCCGGGGGCGGCGGGGGAAGTTTGGCTGGCCCCATGACCCTGCAGGTGCTGGAAGCCTATTTTGCCCAAAAGCGCAAGCAGGGCCGCCCATGACGGAAACCAGGGAGCCACACCCCCAACCGGTGATTTTACTCAGCAGTCGGGAACCGATCCTGCGCCTGGGACTCTCCCGCTGGCTGGAACAACAAAACCTGGCCCAGGTGGTGACCAGCGACCAACCGGGGGAGTTGCAAAATCTGTTGAGCGAACGGTTGCAACAGACCCAACCCCTGGTGAATTTGCTGGTGGTGGATTTGGAACTGGCGGACATCCCCCTGTGCCAATCCCTGCGCCGCCGTTATCCCCACCTGCCCATCCTCGCCCTGGGCCCCCCGGTGAGCCGGGATCAGCTATTGCAATTTCAACAACTGGGGCTGGCGGCCTACGTGGAACGCACCACCCCGGCGTACACCCTCTGGCAATGGATGCAGGCGATTTTGGGGGGCTATTCCCCCTGGTTGCAACCGGAAACCCTCACCCCCCGCTGGCGTTCCGAGTTCTATACCCAAGGCTTGGCGCAGATTGAAGCGGCGCTAGCGCAATGCCAACAATGGGCACAACGTCCCCGTCCCTGGCTGGCCACCCAGATCACCCGGGGGCGCATCCGGGAATTGCACGCCGCTCGCCGTTTGATCACCTGGCTGTGGCGACCGGGAGCCGTGTTGGCACCCCCCCCCGCCGTGGTGACCCCCCCCCCAGCCCTCCCCAGTGGGGAACGATGGAGCCGAGTGCGGCAAAAATTCAACCAACCCCTGACCAACACCAGCAATCTGCTTTTGGAAACCGACCTGCTCCGGTTTGAAAAACAACGAGAACTGTGGAATACCATTCTCAATCGGTGGGAAGCCCTGCTGGCGGAATTGCTCGAAGCCCGCCTTACCCCCGAAGAACTGCCCCCCCGTTGCCCAGAGTTGGTGGAACGGCTGTGGCAGGAAGCCCTGACGGATTTTGTCGGACGTTATTACACCATTGACGGACAGGATGTGCTTGACACCCTCCTGGCGCAGCGGGACACGGTGCGAGCGGTCATTTTGGATAAAATTCCCCTGGTCAACGACCTGTTTAGCTTTTATGTATTTCAAACACCCCTGGGCATTGATGGGGTCTTGTATGCGGCGAACAGCCAAATCGCCAGGGACCACGCCGCCACCCTCCTGGAAAATTTGGTGTTGCAGGTCGCCAACGGGGTGGTACAACCCCTGCTCAACTGTTTTCCCCACCATGAATCGGTGAAGCAACGGTTTTATCGGCGCAACCTGCTCTCCACCCGGGAAACCGAACGGCTCCGCAACCAACTTTCCCAACGCTACCGCTGGCAACGCTACTGGGACGAACCCCGGGCGATTTTTGAGAGTCGTTATCAACTGTTGCGGATTCAAGACCAAACGATTGTCCAGTACCCGGTGTATGCGGGGCGCACGGCGGAACTGGCGCAACTCCGGGGCATTCCCTGGCTGGTCACCCTCTGGTTGGAGTTTCAGGATGCGGTGGCACCCGTACTGCGGGCGGTGGCAAACTACATTGGTCGTACCAGCGCCTATCTGCTCACCCGGATCATTGGGCGGGGTTTGGGCTTGATTGGGCGGGGGATTTTGCAGGGGATTGGCAGTACCTTGCAAAACAATCGCTCCCAGGAATCCTCCCAACTGTAATCTTTCGTAACCATTTAGCCTCCTGAGTATTAAAACTTACTTAAGGCAGGGAAAGGGTCAGGATTTACTTTGCTCTAATTGAGAATAATATCTATTACTTCCAGGTATGGAATTGGTGTAAACGCCATTGATAGGCAAGGAGGTTCCGATGCGCCATCGCTGGGGTCAGGGGCAGAATCCCAGGCAAAATCAGGGGTTTACCTATGTGAATGATGCCACCACAAGCGGCGAAGGGTCGGGGATTGTCAGTACGTATAATTCTCAAATGATGCCCCTATCCCAAGTCCAGCCCGGGGAACGGGTGCGGGTGGTGCGGGTGGATTGCGGCGAGGCGAATCCCCGGTTGGTGGGCATGGGCATTACCCAGGGGGCGGTGCTGACGGTGTTGAGCCATCTGGATTCCGGTTCGGTGGTGGTGGAATGTCACGGTCAGCGGTGGGGGTTGGGGGCGGGGATGGCGGAGCGGATTGGTGTCGAGCGCTGGGAGGCGGCAATGACCAAGATGACCCTGGGGGAGGCGGCGATTGGCAGTCGGGTGCGGGTGGTGGGCTATGCGCCGGGGGCGGGGGATTACAAGCGGAAATTGCTGGGGATGGGCTTAACGCCGGGGACGATCCTGCAGGTGAAACGCCATGCGCCCTTGGGAGACCCGACGGAAATTGAGGTGCGGGGGTTTGCCCTGAGTCTGCGGAAAGGGGAAGCGGCGGCGTTGCAGGTGGTGCCGGTGGAGGGAGAAGCAAATTTAGGGAGCGATGGGCAATGAGCAAGCGGACGATTGCCTTACTGGGAAATCCCAATTGTGGGAAGACGACATTATTTAATGCCTTGACGGGGGCACGCCAACGGGTAGGCAATTGGCCAGGGGTAACGGTGGAACGCAAGGAGGGCATCTACAGGGATCAGGGGCAAACGGTGACGGTGGTGGATTTGCCGGGGATTTATTCCCTGGATGTGGCAGCGGGGGGCACGGGGCTGGATGAACAGGTGGCACGGGATTACCTGCTCAGCGGTGAAGCCAACCTGGTGGTGAATATCCTGGATGCCAGCAATCTGGAGCGGAATCTTTACCTGACGACCCAGCTTTTGGAAATGGGGGTGCCGCTGGTAATTGCCCTGAACATGATGGATCAAGCGGAAGGGCGGGGGATACGGATTGACGTGGCTGGTTTGCAACAGCGGTTGGGCTGTCCGGTCGTGCCTTTGTGTGCCCATCGGGGGCGGGGGGTGGCAGAACTTAAGGCAGTCATCCGGCAGGCATTGACCCAGCCGCAGGGGGCGGGGGTGCGCCCTGTTTATCCCCCGGTGATCGAGCAAGCCTTTACCGAACTTTCCCATACAGCAGGTCTGGGTTCCCCTTGGGCGGTGCTGTACGGGTTGCAAGCGGTGGATGGGGCGAACGTTGCACCGGTGTTAGAAACCCATCGGCAGGAGATTTTTCAAACCTTGGGGGAAGACATTGACCTCTTGGTTGCCGATGTCCGTTACACCTGGATTCGGGAGGTGATGGGGGCGACGGTCACTTTCGCTGGGCAGGTTAGCCAAACGCTTTCGGATCGGATTGACCGCTGGGTATTGCACCGGTGGCTGGGGATTCCCATCTTCCTCGGGGTGATGTACCTCATGTTCTTCGTGGCGATGAATGTGGGGGGAGCCTTTGTGGATTTTTTTGATATGGGGGTGGGCACGATTGCGGTGAAGGGCACGGCGCATCTGTTGACCCAACTCCATGCACCCGGCTGGTTGATTGGGCTGTTGGCGGACGGGGTGGGGGGTGGCATTCAAACGACGGCGACCTTCATTCCCCAAATTGGCTTATTGTTTGTCTTTTTATCGGTGTTGGAGGATTCCGGGTATTTGGCGCGGGCGGCGTTTGTGATGGACCGGCTGATGCGGTGGATTGGCTTGCCGGGGAAGTCCTTTGTGCCGATGCTGGTGGGGTTTGGGTGTAATATCCCGGCAATTATGGCGACCCGTACCTTGGAAAATCAACGGGACCGGTTGATGACGATTCTGATGAACCCGTTTATGTCCTGCGGGGCGCGGCTGTCCGTGTATGCCCTGTTTGGGGCGGCGTTTTTTCCGAGGAATGCCCAAAATGTGGTGTTTCTGCTGTACCTGATTGGCATTGGGGCGGCGGTGTTTACGGGTTTGGTGATGAAAAGTACCCTGTTACACGGGATGGCGGCTCCCTTCATTATGGAATTGCCGCCGTACCATTTGCCGACGCTCAAGGGGGTAGCCATCCACGCCTGGGGACGGTTGCAAGCGTTTATTACCAAAGCGGGGCGGATGATTATTGTGATGGTGGTGATTTTGGGCTTGTTAAATTCGGTGGGAACCGATGGTTCCTTTGGGAAACAGGACAGTACCGATTCCCTGCTCAGTGCGGTTGGTCGGCAGATTACGCCAGTATTTGCACCGATGGGGGTGCGACCGGAGAATTGGCCCGCAACGGTGGGGATATTTACCGGGACGTTTGCCAAGGAGGTGATGGTGGGGACGATGAATTCCCTCTATGGGCAGTTGGCGCAGGCGGAAGCGGCAGACCAAGGGGAACCACCGGCGGCATTTGACCTGTGGGGCGGTCTCCAGGAGGCAGTTGCCAGCATTCCCCAAAATTTTGCCGCCCTAGGGGAGCAGTTGCTTGACCCGCTGGGGATGGGGGTAGTCAGCAGGAGTGGGGAGCAGGAGGCAGTGGCGGAGGAATTGGGGGTGCAGACGACTACCTTTGGTCAAATGGCTCTCCGTTTTGGCAGTACCACGGCGGCAATTGCGTTTCTGCTGTTTGTCCTGCTGTATTTCCCCTGTGTATCGGCGACAGCGGCGGTGTATCGAGAAACCAATCTGGGCTGGACGGTGTTTGTCGCCTGCTGGACCACCGGGCTGGCTTATTGGGTCGCTACCTTTTATTACCAGTTCATGACCTTGAAGGAACACCCCGCACGTTCCCTGTTGTGGGTATTGGGACTCATCCTGGTACAGTTGGGGGTTTTGTGGGGATTGCGTGCCGTCAGTCGCCCCCGTTTGCGTCGGGTACCCGCCGGGAGGTAATGGATGCTTTTGCAAGACCTGCAAGGTTATTTACAAACACACCGGCAAGTTGCGTTGACCAAGTTATGTCAACACGTGCACATGGATGCCGATGCCCTCCGTCCGGTCTTGGATGTATTAATTCGCAAAGGGCGGGTGCGATACTTACACCAGCCAAAGTGTGGGGGCTGTCACACTTGTCAAGCCAGCGATTTAGAACTGTACGAGTGGGTAGAAAAACCACCCTAAAGGAGGAAACTTCCTAGGAGTTATTCACGTTTTTTCAGAGCCAGTGGATTGCATACAAATCAAATGTACACATTAGGAGGAAATGACCATGCTTTCACCGCAAATGATTGACAAACTCAACGCCCAGATCAACCTAGAAATCGCCTCATCCCATCTTTATTTACAAATGAGTTCCTGGTGCGCCCACCAAGCCCTAGAGGGTTGTGCGACCTTTTTGGAACAACACGCCGACGAGGAACTGATGCACATGCGGCGGCTTTTGAGTTATTTACATGAAACCGGTGCGTTAGCCGTTTTGGGTGCAGTCGAAGCGCCTCCTACGAGTTTTCCCTCCTTGACCGCCATGTTTGAGCAGGTTTATGCCCATGAGAAACTCATTACTGCCAAAATTAACGACCTGGTGCATCTGGCGAATACGGAACCGGATTACGCCACCCTGCAATTTTTACAATGGTATGTGGCGGAACAACACCAGGAAGAATTTTTGTTCAAAAGTATCTTGGATAAAATTAATTTGATCGGGGTGACGGGTCAGGGTTTATTCTTTATTGACCGGGAATTAGCCGCCCTTGCCACCAGTAAACAACCTGCAAATTTGCCCCAAGGGTAGTGCCATAGGGGTTATGGTTACCATCCAAAATCTCTACCGTAATGCCTATCCCCACCGTTGGCAGACAATAGCGCAAAAATTAGCAAACAACTGCTCAGCAATCGGGGTCATGACCGGCAATTTGGCAGTAACGGCTTCAGCCAAGGTTTCACAGCCCGTCGCTCCCAACACCTGCTCCAGGGCAGAGCGATACGCCGGTAATGGGCTCCAGTCCCGCACCGTCTGCGCCTCCACCTCCGAATGAAACTGTATCCCAAACGCATAGGCACCTACCGCATAGGCTTGTACCCGGCAGGCATCCGAAGAAGCCAACAGCAACCCCTGTGCCGGTAAGGTTTTCACCTCCTGTCCATGCCAATGCAACGCCAGGAACCGTTCCGGCAATCCCCGCATCAAGGGATGTTCCACCGCCGGTTTGGTCACATACACCTGCCCCAAACCCACCTCCGGTACGGACATCGCACCCACGTCACCGCCGAGGGCATCCGCCAGCAGTTGCGCCCCCAAACACACACCCATGTAAGGAATTTGTACATCCTGCACCACCCGGCGAATCCATGCCTTTTCGGTTCGCAACCAGGGGTACTCCGTTTCATCTGCCACATTCATTGGTCCACCCATCACCCAAACCGCTTGATAATTTTGGGGATCGGGGAGGGTCTCCCCCCGTTCCAATTCCACCAAATCTACCGCAATTCCCGCCCGCTCACACCAACGGGCAAAAGCACCCAACCCCTCCACCAACACGTGTTTAATTACTAAAAATTTCATTGCTTACTCCGCTTGAGCTTTTGATGCCTATTATAGGGTTTTCATGAGGTTTTAATGAACGGGTACTTGTAAAAAATAGGTCTCAAAATAATTCCTGCGTTACTATAGTAATCCTAAATAAGAATGGAACAGGGGTCGCAGGGGCACCGCCCCCGTCTTGGTTCTCAATAATATGGGCATTTTAGCGAAATCATCTTCCAGTGGTGGCAATAAATAGAGGTACCCTTAATTACTAAGAAAAAAATGGGGTTTTCCGGTTGATGAGCTAAGGGCAAAAATCACTGCCTAGAGATGCGCCATAAGCAAATGTTATATTGCATCATCGGAATTTGTATAAAAACTTCGTTGTGATCCATCCCAATTGTGTTTAACCTATGAAACATAGCTTGTTCTAAACCAGTGCGCTTTAGCTTCCTGATGCTGTTTTTGGTCAAGGGCTGTTCGCTCATTCCCGCAAAGGTGCTTAACCTGCTCTAGCAGTAGTTCCGCACCGGGAATTGGTTTTCTGGTAATGTTTACATCTACGATTGTTGTTGCCAACTTTTTGAATCCTATGAACCCAACGAAATCACTCCCAAATCGCCTGAACGACCCAGCTTCTTCCCAACTGGCTTGGTATAACTGGCTCAACAGTGGCCACATGATTCGGTTATTGGAAACCATCCAAGATTTTATTGTGATTTGCCTGTGTGTTGGGCTGTTTAGTTTCATGCTTCTCAAACTCTGGGAAATGGTTCTATCCTTACTCCCCCCCCTACAGTTTCAATTGGTAACCTCTGATATTTTATTCCTGTTAATTTTGGTTGAGTTATTTCGCCTACTTATTATCTACTTACAAGAGCATCGAGTCTCCATTGGGGTAGCGGTAGAAGTATCCATTGTCTCAATTTTGAGAGAAATTATTGTGCGGGGGGTTTTAGAAATTCCTTGGGTTCAAGGGCTAGTAACTTGTGTATTTTTGCTCGTTTTAGGAGTGTTACTGGTCATTCGAGTGTGGATACCCCCAACCTTTGATGGCATTGACCCAGAGCAATTTATTTCTGAATGGCATCGCTCTCGCCTTAGTAAAAGATTAGATAAGAAAAGTACTCCTTGACCATCCCGTGATGGGTAGCGCAAATCCTCAGCATCTCTACTTTGTAGCGATAAGTTGGTCGGTTGATGCAAATCAACAAAGCTACCCGTCAGCTACTTCACGTCTGAACGTACAAATTGTCGGATTTTTTGTAATGTTTGATCAGAATTCCAAAATTTTTGACCTTCTTCTTTTTCATAACCCTTACGCAAGACATACAGTCTATTTACAAATTAAGGGATACAAAAAACCTTGATTATTCTAAAAGCCCAACGTGATCAACCTGCGGCAAGCGGAATTCTAGCCGTATCCCATGACTACCTAAAAGACTGTAACATTTATAAGCGAGTATCTTCGTAACTAAAGAGTATGAGATTACTGATACAGTTGTCATGTAAATTCCTGCGCGTATTGCGTGATGCCACCAAGCACCTGAAACAATCTCTACAACCAATCGCTCGTTGTCATGGTAAATCACTTTCATTGCTAGAGATGTAAAGACTTAATATCCCGTGGTCAGACTGTAGGGTTGCCCCAACTGATGCAATTGCCGCACCAACAAACTCAAAAATAATCCCACATCTGTTACCACGCCAACGGACTCTAGGGAACCCCGGTCTGCCAATTTGGTCACCACCGCCGGGTTAATATCCACACAAATCAATTTCACCCCCGCTGGCGTCATATTCCCCACCCCAATCGAATGCAACATCGTAGAAAGCATCAAAATCATTTCCGCCCCTTTGATTAATTGGCTATATTCAGCTTGGGCTTGGATCAAATCCATGCGAGTTTCCGGCAAAGGACCATCATCCCGAATCGAACCCGCCAAGGAAAAGGGCACCCCCTGGCGAATACATTCATAAAAAATCCCCGACGTAATTACCCCCGCTTTCACCGCCGCCTCAATGCTCCCATAACGGCGAATCAAATTAATCGTTTTCAAATGGTGCCGATGACCGCCCTTCACCGCCCGTCCCCTCGACAAATCCACCCCCAGGGAAGTGCCATAGAGACTTTGCTCCAGGTCATGCACGGCAATCGCATTTCCCCCCAACAACGCCTGCACATACCCTTCCCGGATCAGCGTCGCCAAATGGGGTCCCCCCCCCGTATGAATCGTCACCGGTCCCGCCACCACCACGGTCTTCCCACCCCGCTCCCGGATACGGCGCAGTTCCCAGGCAATCTCCTCCACCACCAATTCCACCCGCCGCTCGCTCGATACCCCCGATTCCATGAAGCCAAATTCCTGACCCCGTTCCTGACTTTGTTTGTGCAACGTATGAATGCCATCCACCCCACACACCACCCGGTCGCCCACCTGCAAATCCCGAATCAACCGGCACGTGGCACTGTCTTCCGTGACCACGATCACCCCGTCCATGCGCTGGTTTTGCACCCGCCGCCATTGGTTTTGGTGGTAAATTTCCGTCGGATAAATCGTTGTCACATAAAAATCCTCCGGCGCCACCCCCGCTTGCGTCACCACTTCCAACCGTACCGGCGTTTCCGGCGCATCCGGTAACCGGGCACCCAGGTCAATCAAATTATTCAAAATGCTGTCCAACAGGGCTTCCGTCGGTGCCGAGACCCACAGATGAATCACCGAAGGGTCGGGACGATGGGCACCCAAATTAAACTGCTCAATCTGAAAACTGCCCCCCCCATCCGCAATCCGATCCAACGCTTCCGTGAGCAAATTGCTGTCCACCAAATGCCCCTGGAGGGACACCAACCGCTTGGCAACCCCAGCCACCGAGGGCGTTCCCGCCACCGGCTCATCCAGGCGCAGGGTCAAACATTTCGCCGCTCCCCCCGCTTTGAGGAACTCACTCAAATCCGTAGTGATTACCCTAAAATCCAACGTTTGCAAACGCTGTTGCAGTTCCGCACTCATGGAATTGGCGATGACCACCCGGTCAATTTCCACCGCATTGCAGGCAAAATGAATCGCATCCGCTTCCCCAACAGGAATCCGTTTTTCCGGGGGAATTCTTAACTCAATTAAATGATTGGAATAGGTATCAAACGCCGGGGGATAATAAAGCAAATAGCCATCACTCAAGGGACAAAAACAGGTATCCAAATGGTAAAAACGCTTATCAATTAAATGTAGGGATAGCACTTCTAAAGATAACCACTTCGCCAAATAGGGATGGGCTTCCAACATGGAGCGAAACCCATAGCCCGCCCACAGCCACCCATGCCCCCGGTCCAAAAGGGCATCCCCCGCCCCTTCAAACGCAGTTCCCTGGGGCAATTCCAGCACCTGATACCCCTGGGCGGTGAACCAATCCCGAAAATAGGGCTGTTCCCCCTGCCGTTCCGGGTGATAAAATTGGCTCAATACCACTGTCTGATTCACAATCAAACCCGCATTGGCAGTAAACACCATATCCGGCCAACCCACAGCGGGGGTGAGGCATTCGACTTGGACATATTGGCTAAGAATTTCGTATAGTTTTTGCCACTGATCCTGCGCCCGTTGTTGCGAAGAACGCTGGACATTCCCTTCCATCCAAGGGTTAATCACATAGTTCACCTGGTAATGATCCGGTGGGCACATCAGATAGCGCAGACGATTCATAGATAACAGGGTTAAGTACATTTTTTATTCTACCCCCAGAGTCGCCCCAAATTCAGGAATAGGGGGTAAAAATTTTGATGCAATTCCTTGGTCAATCATCTATAGCAATCCTACTTGATTAACAAATAGCAATTCTCCAGAACCAAGTACGGGGGCGGTGCCCCTGCGACCCCTATTGTATTCTCATTTAGGACTGCTATATTCCTAGTCATGATTAGTTCTCCTAAACTTTTGAGCATGAATCGTTGGGATAAATGGTATAAAAGAATACATTTACTCAGGATGGCAAGGGATTAAATGTTGGACTGGATGATCTTCTCAACTACAATTTCAACCCCACTCTCGAACAACTAAGCAATCTCAATTTATGGGCACCTCTATTTATTGGCACCCATTGAAGGTTATCTGGCTAAAATGCCCATGCTATCGAAAACCATACACCGCTAATTTTCAATTTTAATTTTCATTTCAATTTAATTTATACAGGTGCCCTATATTTGTTCTGCCGAACCGCATTGGCTCGATATTTCTTTCATTAGTCCCTTCACCTCAATTACGAAATTTTCCAGCCGTTTTATGCTATGCACCGAAATCCAGCGTTTGTTCAGGGGATTTTTCGTGAGATTGTCCGTTTGATTCAGTAGTTCCGCATAGTTTTGTTGAATTGAGCGATAATCACTGGATTGACAAAAGGATAAACTTGAACTTGGATCACGTTTAACGCTCGATAACAAAGCTTTCAGACCCCCAGCCTTAACGATTAACAATTTTGCTTTATTTTGTTGGTTTGTCGCATCAATCATCCATATCGTCCCCAGGGAGACTAAACCAATTGCCGTGATTAAGATAAATTTTTTCATACGGATACCTGCTGTTAATTTACTCTATAGCAATCCTATATAGCAATCCTACTTGATTGACATTAGCTTGCGTGCCGTAGGCATACAAAAATTCCGCAGAACCAAGGACGGGGGCAGTGCCCCTGCGACCGCTATTCTAATCTCAAATCATATTGCTATATCATCTCGCCTGTACTTCAGCATACCAGTGTTCCAATCAGTAAATGTTCTATGACCATTGATTCTCTGAGTATCAATCAGATGTGATGGCTAGGTTGCTCCCCCACTTGTTGTAAAATTTCTGCACATTCACGAAGCATATTTTCTGTATTAAAATCACCAAGTAATTTCTGGGCATTTTGGGTGTATTGTTGCCCCAGTTCTGGGTGTTGTAAAAGCTCTTGCATGACTGACCGCAATATATCTGGAGCATGGGGAGGAATTAACCGCCCGGTAATTTTATCCTGAACTAATTCCGGTGTCCCCCCCACCCTGGTGGCAATCACAGGGATACCCATGATCATAGCTTCCAGCACAATATGGGGCAGTCCCTCGTAAGTAGAATTAAGGATAAAAATGTTACAGCTTTTCATCAAAGCCAGTAATTCGGCTTGACTTTTTTTACCGGTGAAATAAACTCGGTTTTGTAATTGTAAATCCCGCACCTGTTGTTCCAGTTTTTGCCGTTCGGAACCCTCCCCAACAATCAACAACCCCACGTCCGTTAAAGGGGCAATCGCTGTAATGATTTCATCAATGTGTTTCCAGGGCACCAATCGCCCCGCCGTCATCACTCGATATTTGGTGGTTAAGGGATTCGCTATTGCTGGAATAACAGCAGGTAACTTAATCGCATTGTATATCACCGCAATTTGATCAGGATGTACCCCCCATCCCTGGACAATTTTAGCAAGATAATGACTGGGCACAATCACTCGTTTTGCTTGGCGAATGGCTTGATTTCTACACCACCGAAAAAAGTTAATGCGTATATCTGAGCTTGGGGTCTGGAAATTATCTAAATTCATTTGCGTCCAGCCCCGCCGCACCGCCCGTTCCCAGGTGGTATCCCCGACAATTTTAGCCACCCAAGGTTTTTGTAACTTATGACACACCTGCGCCACTTCCCACAGCAAACCATTTCCATAAACCACATCTGCTGACGCTAGGTAAGGTTCCAATTTTTGTTGATAATAAAAACTCCGCCCTAGCCAGTTGATGCGCCGGTTCAGCCGCACCACGGGAAAGGGATATTCCTGGTCATAGCCCGTTAAATGCTCCGGTTCACTGCTGGTGATGACCGTGACCTGATGCCCCAAATCCTGCAAACCCTGCGCCACCACCGGCACATAGGTCGCTGGTCCCCCCACATCCGGCGGAAAAATGCCGGTAACCATCACCATTCGCACTCAAATTGCCTAAATTAACTACTTAACTACGCAAAGTCACCGCATAGGCATCCACCAACGCCTGCCGCACCTGGGTTTGTACCGGCTCGACTTCCTGATCCGTCAGCGTCCGGTCGTCTGCCCGGTAAATCAGCCGAAATGCCAAACTGCGCTGACCCGCCGGTACCCCCTCGCCCCGGTATTCGTCAAACAAAAATACCTGCCGCAGTAAAGGTGCCCCCGCCCGTCGCATCACTTCCATCAGGTCGGCTACCGGCACCGTCACCTCGGCAAAAAATGCCAAATCCCGGTCAGAAGCAGGATAGGTGCTGTAGGGCTGGAAGCGAGCCAGGGGCTGTTTACTCACCACCGCAGTCACATAATCCATGTCCAGCAAAAGTACATACACCGGCTCAGGAATATCCTGGGTTTGACACAGGTGCGGATGCAGTTGCCCAAACAGCCCCAAGCTATGGTCATCCAAATGTAATCGTGCCGTGCGACCGGGATGAAAGCGTGGGTCTTGGGTATCCCTTGTCCAAGTGGGGCTGAGATTCAACCCCTGCAACAGTCCCTCCACCAAACCCTTGGCTTCGTACCAGGTCACCGGCTCCTTGCGTAACCAATGCTCCGGCGTGCCGCCCCAAATCGCTCCCAGTTGGGTAAATTCCCGCTCCTGTTCACCATTTTTCACAAACACCCGCCCCAATTCAAATCCCCACAACGCCCCATTCTTTTGCTGAATGTTATAGGTAAATGCCTGGAGCAAACCCTCTAATAAATCCGTCCGCAATGCCCCGTATTCCGCCAACAGGGGGTTGTGCAGATGAATATCCCCCGTTTTCACCAGGGAATAGTGCATCAATTCATTCAAGCCATAGCCCCGGCACAATTCCCGCACCCGCTGATGTACCTGTTCCGGGGGGGGATAGCCGCCTACCTGCCCCGTACCAGGCAATGTATTGACAAAGTGATCGTAACCCACCCAGCGGGCGACCTCCTCAATCAGGTCAATTTCCCGCTCAATATCCCGCAGGCGATAGGGGGGAACCGTCACCCGCCAGCCTTCCCCGGTCGGCTCTAGGGTAAACCCCAGGGCGGTCAACGCCTGAGTGATGCTCGCATCCGTTAACGCTCCGGTCGTGGTCTGACCCAGCAGGGCTTGCACCCGTTGGCGGCGGAGTGTCAGCACCCGGGGGGTTGTATCCCGCTGTTCCCATTGCCCGACCCCCACCAGCTTGGCTCCCGCCCATTCCGTGAGCAGTTGCACCGCCCGCCCCCAAGCCAACGGCACATCCGCCGGGTTCACCCCCCGTTCATACCGTGCCGAAGCCTCCGTGCGTAACCCCACCGACCGGGCGGAACGACGTACCACTGCCGGGTCAAAAATCGCCGCCTCCAGCAAAATTGCCTGGGTTTGTGCCGTCACCTCCGTCTCTGCCCCCCCCATCACCCCCGCCAAGGCAACGGGTTGGTCATTGGCAGTAATCACCAGGGTTTGCGGGGTCACGTCCCGGGTCTGGTCATCCAACGTCCGCAGGGATTCCCCCGGTTTTGCCAAGCGCACCCCCAGGGTCAAGGCACCATTTGGGGCGAATTTCCGTAACTGATCCGCATCAAAGGCGTGGAGGGGCTGTCCCCATTCCAGCAGGACATAGTTGGTAATGTCCACCACGTTATTGACGGAACGAATGCCCGCCCGCTCCAGGCGTTGTTGCAACCAGGTGGGTGACGGGGCGATCTGAACCCCAGCAAATTCCGTGCCCCAATACACCGGACACGCCGTGCCATCGGCAATATCAATCTTGAAACTCGCAGGGGGCATGGGCACTGGGGGCACCTCCGGCAATTGCACCGCCACCCCAAACAAAGCCGCCACTTCCCGCGCCATCCCCACCATACTCAGGGCATCGGCTCGATTGGCAGTGGAAGCTACGTCCAAAATCACATCGTCCAGACCCAACAAGGGGCGCACATCCTGCCCTAATGTCAATCCCGGCTCCGTAAAGATGTGAATCCCAGGGGAATTTTTCGCCAAACCCAACTCACTCAAGGAACAAATCATGCCGTGGGAATCCACCCCCCGTTTCTGGGCAGGGACAATTTTTAGGTCAATACACGGTAAATACGTTCCCACCAGCGCCACCGGCACCAGGGCATCGGCACGCACATTCGCCGCCCCGCAGACAATGGTGAGGGGTTCCCCCTGTCCCACGTCCACCCGACAGACGCTCAATTTATCCGCTTGGGGATGCGCCTCCCGCCGGAGAACCCGTCCCACCACCACCCCATCCGCCCAGGTGCGCCGGTCTTCGATGTCCTCGACTTCAAACCCCGCCACCGTCAGCCGTTCCGCCAATTCCGCCACCGTCAGGTCACTCGGCAGTGCCACCAATTCCCGCAACCAATTTAGGGAAATACGCATGACGGGTTCACCAATCGCCATTGCTCATTATAGGAGCCACCCCGCCATCTCGCACGCATCCATCGGGGTTCGCTGACCTCACTCCCCCAAAGCCCGCTTGATGGGAGCCAACGGCGGATTATCCAACACCTGCAAGGGCAGGGCAGCCCGACTCAACTGACGGGCATAGGCGGCGGTCAAAAATGGGGCAAAGTCCGCTTGCTTAGCCACATACACCTGACTAAACGCCAACGCCAACACCTTCAGATACATCTGCGCCACCTCTGGAGCCGAACCAACCACATCCACCGGCAGGGGTATGCCCCCCTCACTCGCCCCCAGAATGGAAAAATGGCTGGCTCCTTCCATGATTGCTAAATACCGCTGAGAACTCCCGAGCCAGGTAAACGGCATAATTTGTTCATACAAAGACGGGGCGGCAACGTCCTGAGTGGCGGTCACGAAAAACGTCGGGATTTTCACCTGCGCCAAACCACTCGCCCCAAACAGGGCACTGCCCACCGGGTTGACCGCCATCACCGCCACCACCCGCTCATCCCGAAACTGCACCGGGGGATTGGGCAAACGTCTGCCGGGACATTGTAATAGTAATGACAAGTTAAGGCTCACCCCTTGCAGGGCATCGGTGCAGACTTGGGTCAAATTCGCCATATTTAACCGAGCACCTGCCACCGCCAACCCCGTGTACCCCCCGTAGGAATGCCCAAGCACGGCAACCTGTTTCAGATTCAACGCCTGGGCAAAGGGGGATTGGGTAGCTAAGGTATTCAAGGCAAACGTCACATCCAGGGGACGATTCACCAATTCTTCCGGGACGATGTACTCCGGCTCTGTCCCCGCCAAAACCCGTTGCAATTTTTGGGCATCACTGCCGGGATGTTCGGGCAAAATCACCCCAAACCCATAGGAAGCCAAATGCTGTGCCAAGTACGCAAAACTCTGGCGGCTTTCCCCCAACCCGTGGGAAATCAGAACCGTCGGGGCATTCTGGCGGTTGGGTAAATAAACGGTTACGGGGAGGGGGCGTTGGCGGTTGGGGTCATTGAGGGTGAGTTCCTGCACCTGCCATGGGAAATTCCCTGGCTGGGTGAGGTTGGGTAAATTGGCGGGCAGTCGCTGGCGTGCCTGTTGTAGAAATTCCTGATTTAATACCGTGAAAACCCCATTTACCTGGGCGATGTAGCGATTCACCTGGTTCATAATTGCCAAGCCCCGCACCAAATTCAGGCGCATGGTGGCACCAGGAAATTCCCGTAGCACCTGCAAAAACGTCACCCCACCCGGTTGTTTCGCCGCTTGCACCAGGGCGGTTTTCACGGCGGTTGCCCCATTCTCCCCCCGTTCGGTCTGCACCACCTGACCCAGTTGAGACAGGAGCACCTGCCCAGTGGATGTACCAAACACCCGGGCAACCGTATCAACAGTGACGGGAATGGGTTGTTTGAGGGTGACGGTCAGCCGTTCCAAATCCTGGGGGGGCACTTGGGCGACAAAGGGCTGAAATTTGCTGGGCACCTGCCCGGTTTTGATGTAGGTTTCTAGTTCCGCCACCGCCACCGGAAATTCCAACCCCCCAAAACTGAGGATAATGGTATCTGCCGCCTGTACCTTCACGCCAATCAGGGAAAACAGCACCGCCCCCGCTACCGACCAACCCCACCGTCGCACGATTCCCATAAAATTTGGGGCAATCCCCCACCGGAAACTCACCCTAGCAGGATAGCCTTTTTTGCCCTATGGTTCCCCGGCTTCCCCCTTTGATTGCCCAACTGCGACAGCTTGCCCAGGGCTACCGGGGTTTTCATACGCCGGGACATCAGCGGGGGCGGGGGGCACCAGCTATCTTGCGGGAATGGTGGGGCGAGGCGGTATTCACAGCGGATTTGGCGGAACTTCCCGGTTTGGATAATTTGGGGCAACCGACAGGGGTTTTGCGGGAGGCTCAGGCACGGGTGGCGGAGATTTTTGGGGCGGAACACACCTGGTTTTTGGTGAATGGGGCAACGGCGGGGGTTTTAGCCAGTTTGCTGGCGGTGCATCGGGAAAATGGGTGTGTGATTTTGCCCCGACAGGTGCATCAATCGGTGATTCATGGGTTGATTTTAACCGGAGCGAAACCAATCTTTATCCTGCCGGAATGGGATGCACAACAGCAGGTATGGGGGGGGATTGATCCTGGGAAATTAACAGCAATTTTAGCGTCAAAAAATCATAGTTCAATCAATGCCTTGGTGTTAAATTCTCCCACTTATAAAGGGGTGTGTGGTGCGGTTGCCGAATGTATTGAAATTGCCCATGAATATAATGTTCCGGTAATCGTAGATGAGGCGCACGGTGCCCATTTTCCCTTTCATCCCCAGTTGCCGGATTCTGCTTTAACTTTAGGGGCAGACCTGGTGATTCATTCCACCCATAAGGTGCTAACTTCTTTAACCCAATCGGCACTCTTACATCAGCAGGGGAATCGCATTAATCCCCAACAGATTAGCCAATGTCTGCGCCTGGTGCAATCCAGTAGTCCCAGCTATTTACTTTTGGCTTCTTTAGTCGCAATGGCAGAACAAATGGCAGACCAGGGGGAAGCTTTATTTGATCAATTATTAGCCCAGATTGCCAAATTTATACCAGCAATTAACCATATTCCCGGTTGTCATACCTTAAAAATTAACCCTAATCAAATTGGTTTTACTGCCCAAGACCCCACCCGTTTAGTGATTCAAACTCAGGCATTAGGCGTGACAGGGTTTATGTTAGATGAACTATTACATGAACAGTATAAAATTACAGCAGAATTTCCCGATTATGCCGATTTAACTTTTATTTTATCCCCCAGCCATACCGAGGCAGATTTGCAGATTTTTGTGCAAGCCTTGCAGGAAATTAGCACGAACCGACCAGCACAACCATTAACTGCGCTTCCCCCATTGCCAGCGGTGACTGAAGCAGTGATGTCCCCTAGAGAGGCATTTTTTGCGCCCCAAAAGATGCTTCCTTGGCGTGAGGCGGTGGGTCAGATCAGCGCAACTACGGTCAGTCCTTATCCGCCGGGGATTCCCGTACTCCTACCGGGGGAATGGATTACGCCCGAGGTGGTGGATTATCTCCAGGAACTTGACCGATTGGGGGGGCAGGTTGTGGGGGTTGAGATTGACCAAACAATTGCGGTGGTTAGTAACTGGTAAACATCCGAATCAAATACCCCAAAGCCATACCGATAATCATGGCAACCAACTGACCCGAACTCACAAAATTGTTCCAGGCATTGCTAAAATCCGCCAAAATATCTGGAGTAGCTTGTTGGGCAAAAATGACGCAGATACCCAATGCCAAAACCCCAGGGTAAAAAATGTTTTTGGGGGTCATTCGCTTCATCGCCACACCTCACATAATTGATTCCCGACCATTCATAGAATAAACGTAAGCCTTGGGTTTCGTAAATTAGGGGCATGACTTAGATTGGTTTTTAGTTAATCATACCTTTTGGGATTCCTGGGACGGTCATGGCAGAGGCGGGGCAACAATTTCTCCATTGGGTGCTGACCCGAATCATCCCCGGTTGACCCGGTGTTTGCTTGGTTCCAGGCGTTGGGTTAGGGGGGACTGTTTCACCTGCTATTTTGGGGGCTTGCGGCGGAACAGGCGGATAAACTCAATCGCCAGACCAAGGGTTCTGGTATCCCCCGGTGCTTGGAAGCCAGGGCACTCAAATCTGAGGGTGAATTCATCCGTGCCCTGAAAGCGTGGCAATTTGACATGGGCTTCGTAATCCTGCCCAAACACCCGGTCGGCGAGAATTTCCACCTCATTGACCAACATACGGAAGCAATGCCCATCCGCAGGGGTAATCGCCCGCAGTTTCAGGTGGAGCCAACGGGGGAAATCGCCTGGCTTAAAGAGAACCGTAAGGTAAGCCTGGGTCTCAGTCCACCGCAATGGGCGGTTGTCAATGATTTCGATGGGAGCAAACCCTGCCGAGCGCAACCACACATCATCCCGCTGGGCTAGATCAAATCCCGACTGCCACCGGAGTCTCTGGGGTTGGCGGAGAAGGCGGATAAACTCAATCGCCAGACCGAGGGTTTTGTCATCCCCTGGCATCTGAAAGCCAAGGCACTCCAATCTGAGGGTGAATTCATCCGTCCCCTTAAAGCGTGGCAATTTGACATGGGCTTCGTAATCCCGCCCAAACACCCGGTCGGCGAGAATTTCCACCTCATTGACCAACATACGGAAGTTTTGTCCACCCGCAGGGGTAATCGCCCGCAGTTTCAGGTGGAGCCACCGGGGGAAATCCCCTGGCTCAAAGAGAACCATCAGGTATGCCTGGGGCTGAGTCCATCGTAAGGGGCGGTCGTCAATGATTTCGATAGGATCAAACCCCGCCGAGCGCAACCACACATCATCCCGCTGGGCTAGATCAAATCCCGACTGCCACCGGAGTCTCTGGGGTTGGCGGAGAAGGCGGATAAACTCAATCGCCAGACCGAGGGTTTTGTCATCCCCTGGCATCTGAAAGCCAAGGCACTCCAATCTGAGAGTGAATTCATCCGTCCCCTCAAAGCGTGGCAATTTGACATGGGCTTCGTAATCCCGCCCAAACACCCGGTCGGCGAGAATTTCCACCTCATTGACCAACATACGGAAGTTTTGTCCACTCGCAGGGGTAATCGCCCGCAGTTTCAGGTGGAGCCACCGGGGGAAATCCCCTGGGGCAAAGAGAACCATCAGATACGCCTGGGGCTGAGTCCACCGTAAGGGGCGGTCGTCAATGATTTCCACAGGATCAAACCCTGCCGAGCGCAACCACACATCATCCCGCTGGGCTAGATCAAATCCCGACTGCCATTGGAGTCTCTGGGGTTGACGGACAAGGCGAATAAACTCAATCGCCAGACCGAGGGTTCTTTTATCCTCCGGGGCTTGGAAGCCAAGGCACTCCAATCTGAGGGTGAATTCATCCGTCCCTTCAAAGCGTGGCAATTTGACATGGGCTTCGTAATCCTGCCCAAACACCCGGTCGGCGAGAATTTCCACCTCATTGACCCACATACGGAAATTTTGTCCACCCGCAGGGGTAATCGCCCGCAGTTTCAGATGGAGCCACCGGGGGAAATATTGTGGCTCAAAGAGAACCGTAAAATAAGCCTGGGGCTGAGTCCACCGTAAAGGGCGGCTGTCCTTAATTTCCAAGGGTTCAAACCCTGCCGAGCGCAACCACGCATCATCCCGCTGGGCCAAATCAAATCCCGATTGCCACCGGAGTTTTTGCCGCTGACGGAGAAACGCATTCGGGAAGGGCTGCCGGTGCAGGACAGGTTTCGCCCTGAGGGCAGAGAGTAAGGAAAACCAAGTCCGCAGTCCACTCTCCATCTGAGCCATACGAATTTCCTCCACCCGCTGGGAAAGGGCGTTCAGTTGGGCGGGAGCATCCAGCAGGTCAACGATGAGGCGAGCGGCACCCTCAGGGTCACTCAGGGCAAACAGGGGAATGCCATCCGTGCGGATCAGCCCACTCAGAGCTTCGATATTAGCGACCAGCGGGGTACCATGAGCCAGTGCCTCAAGGACTTTGATTTTCGAGCCAAAATTATTCTCAATCGGCGCAATGAAGAGACCACAGGTGGTGAACTGACGTTGCACCTCTGCCTGCGAGGACTGACCCAGAAAATCCACGTTGGGTCGTTGCCAGTCCGACGGTACCTCCTCGCCACTGGCACCAATGATGGTGATGCGAACATCTGTAGCGATTTGCTCCAAGGCGGGCGCAAGCGCAGTACAGAGCCAACGGACGGCAGTAAAATTGGGGTAATGGTTAATGTTACCCACAAAAAAGAGATTACGGTTGCCCTGATACCGCCAACGCTCCGGTCGGGCCCCCAAAACCGGTTTAATCACCGTGGTACGCTCCGCCAGCGGGGCCTGCTTGGGAATGTCATGCTCGCTCAAAACCACCCAGCGGTCAGCATTCGCCAGGACTTCCCGTTCAAAGCATCCGAGGCGCCACTCGGCCAACCAGGAGTCAGCGGCATTCTGGGGTAAACGACCAAGCTGTCGCTGATGGCGGAAGAATTCCTGTTCACGGTTGAGATTAATCACCACCACGGGCACCTGAGCGTGGAACGCCGATGGCACGAATAATGCCGTATAAAGGTAATCCAGGACGATGACATCAGGTCGAAAACGTCTGACAGCATCGCAGAACAGCCAATCAATTTTGAATTGTTGAAAGGCCATTAATTCAAACGGAAAAGCCCACTGGGGGTTGCCACCAAGACCCAGCCAGGCGGTGGGGGTGAAACCGTGCGCAACTCCCCAGCCCCTAATCGCCCTGGTCAAGGGTATTTGCTCAAATTCTGCCCCCACGGAGGCCACGAAATCGGCAGAACTCCCATCGGGAGCCATGACATACAGGCGCACACCAGGTAAAGCGCCCAGTCTCCGCACGTGTTCCTGGCAGACCATTGTCCCGCCGCTGGAGGAGTCCAGGGGAACAATCGTACAGAACAAAATCCGCAGTTCCCCATCCAGGTGGAGTTTTGTGGCATCCAAAGCCGCCGTGAGGGTCGTGACTTGCTGACGTCTTTGCTCAAGCTCAGTGGTACAAACATCGGCATAGCGTTTGGTGGCATCCAAAGCGGCAGTAAGAGCAGTGACCTGCCCCCGTAAGGAAACCACCTCCGGGTCGTAAATCCGGTAGTTATCCAGGACATTAACCGGTGCGGCAAAGGCTTTGATCAGATAGGCACTTTCCTCCCGCACCCAAAAATCATTGACCCCATCGAAATAGGCAAAAAGATAACGGTTCGCCGCCAAAATATCTTGCCAGACCGCCGTTACTCGCTGGTTCGTATAGGGTAGGGAACTTTCAATGACCAGGACTTCGGGGCGATGCCGTACCCAATCCGCCGCCCGGATGATGGCATCTTCGGCTCCCTCCGCATCAATCTTGAGAAACTGGATATGCCGACCAGGCGCATAGGTATCCAGCAAAGCAGGGAGTGTGGTCAGGCGCACCTTCACTTCTTGGATTTCCCCCGCCCGTTCGCTCACCACCTCTGGTACTGTGCCGAGTAGGGTGGAAGTACCCGTGTTGCCGGAGTGGACGTAGAATGTGGCTTCCCCCTCCCGATCCGCCACCGCCATCTCGACGTTAATATCCCGGGCACGCTCTTCCCGGAGCGCCAAAATACCCTCACCCGGCTCGACATTGATGCCCGACCACCCCTGGTCATAAAACCACCGGGTCACGGAGGCATGGGTGGGATGATGGGCACCAATATCCACATAAAACCCATCGGTCACGTAGGGAAAACAACGCCGGAGCAACACATCCTCCAAGTTTGGCGTGTAACTCGTCATCGGTTGCCGCAGACCGGAGAACGTATCACCCACCTCCTGTCCAGGGGCGAGGTAAATATTGTTGGGCGTAACCCGATGCCAACGCCGGTATCCATAGGCATGGAGGAACTGATCAAGCGCTGTGGTGCCAAACAGGTCTTCCACAACCAGAACCCGGGGTTGATAGCGATTCAAATCCAAACCCCGCAGACATTCCAGTTCCCATCCCTCCGTATCCAGGGTGAGTACATCAATGGTATGTAGATCAAGGATATTAGCGAACAGCGTATCCAGACGCCGCATCCGCACAGAAATTTCACGGGTGGTAAAGTGCCCGGTTAACCTTTCAAAGAGGTGCCGATAATCATCCCGGATGCCAAGGGAGGAGAATGATTCATAGGTAATCGCCCCCCCCAGATAATCAATATCAGTCGCTTGCACAAGGGTAAACGGCACCGCATCCGCATCCGCTTCGCCGCAGGCAAACTCCAGAATTTCATGCCCCCTAGCCCGGTGCTGAGCCGCAAATATGGGATTAGGCTCGATGCTGATCACCCGCCAACCCGCCCGCCGAAACAAATGCCCCAAAGACAAAAAATCCGGCGACGCCGCCCCAACTTCGACCATCACCCCCCGAAAATCCGGTGGAAAGCAGGCATGAAGCACCAACTCATCCACCTTCCCCTCCGTGATCAAGGCGGCTGGCAGAGGTATATTGCTATTCATATCCATAGTTTATTGATCTAACTTCGATAAACAGGAATAGTAATACTGCACTGTAGATTACACAAGGGTTTGGAAGTCCGCAATAAAACTTTATGAATGTGGGTAAGAACAACATCGCCTAGACATTCCTGATACGGATTTTAAGCATGGGCACTTCTAAAAATGGGTCGCAGGGGCGTAGCCCCCGTCTGTGGTTCTCAATAATATTGGCATTCCAGCGAGATAACCTTCTGGTAATCCAAATAAATAGAGGTACCCGCATGGTAAAAGATACCACCAATAGAACGCCAACTTAGCAACAACTTTACTCCGATGTCATCATCATGTTCACCAGCGCAGGCAGATCAACAGAGGGCGACCAATGCAGAGAATTGATTGTGGCCGGATCACAAAACAAGCAGGCATATTCTGCCTTAAACCCCTCTTGAAAAACCACATATTTTTGCCAATCCAAGCCGACAAACTCAAAACATAATTCCAACCAGTCTTGTATGCTGTAGGGAATACCAGAACCAATCACAGCCTCATAAACATCATCTTGGGAGACTAAAGTTAATATCCCTTCCACCACATCTCCAGCAAATGTCCATTCCTTGCGTACAGAAATATCCCCCATTTCCAAAATATCCCGTCGCCCAGCCACAATATCTCGCACAGCCCTGACAATTTTCTGGCTCACATGATGGGGTTTCCGGCGGGGACTTTCGTGATGAAATAGATAACCAACATAGACCTGTAGCCCCAAAGAACGAAAATAGCGAGCGGCATATACGGATTGAATACGGCTCAAGGCATAGGCACTCGTGGCGAGAAAAGGGTCTTTTTCAGAAATTGCACAACCCCTATTAACAAACTGTAATCCACTGCCGGTAATAAATACCTTCGTTCTTGGCGAGTACTTTAAGGCTGCTTCCAGTAAATTCATGGTTCCCGTGCAGATCGTATGATGATTTTCCAATAAAGCCGAGTGCTGGGTCGTCGAATGAGCGGCTAAGTGAAAAACCAAATCAGGCACGTGGGATTCCATAAGCGCTTTTACCTGCTCATAGGAAGCAATATCTACGCTAATTTGATCCTCACCACTTCCCGAGCGGGAGATGCCAATGACGTCAATTCCTCTACGGCGGCACGATTCCGATAGATAATAGCCATCTTGACCATTAACACCAAAAATCAGAGCCTTCATACATTGATTTTTTCAAAAACCGCCATGCCAAAGGTGTATTTCATGTCAGGATGAGGGGCATAGTAACCATACTGAATAACTGGTTCACCAAGTTCCCAATCCATTGCGTTGACCAGCCTCAGTCCATAGCGATTACAAACCTCAATCAGTTCACAAACCTTTTGCTTATCTAGGGGTTGCCACGCCAAATTATAGAGCCGTATCGGCGGAATAATTTTAGGTTCCCAATAGTCGAAAGTAACAAACAGCCGACCTCCAACGTGAAGCAAGCGACTCACTTCGACAGCAAAACGCTCAAAATCTACCTCATGTTCCAGGACAGAAAGACAAGAGATATTAGCAAAATGTTCAGACGGCAAGCCCGTGTTCATTAAATCTCCCTTGAGATACTGAACCCGAGGAATAGGGACATCCGGATCGCTAAGGTCAATCCCGTACAAATCTCCTTTGATATTCTTAAGTGCTAAATTCTTGAGGATATAGGAATCTGAACTCCCCATATCTAAGAAATTACCATCTCCAACCTCTGAAATAATATGAGCAATATCCCAATCTTTACACGTGAGATTATGGGATACAAACCCATTGCGATGCAAAAATTCCGTACACTCAAGAACTTCACTTCGAAATTTTAGAAATTTACATAAATTTGGCGCAGGAAATTTAATCTCTAAGGAGCATCGTTCTTTAGCATCAGGAATAAATAGGGATTCCTGTTGACTTACATCCGCCTTAAGCAATAGCCAGTCAGCGTCCAGACTCTTTTCAATTTTGTAACCAATATTATGTAAAAACTGACTTAATAACTCAGAGGGTTTATCCTGCAAAATGATAACCGGTTTATGGGTCAAAATTGTTCTCATGGCACCTTCAAGAACCTTTAACCCGCCACCATCTGCACTAACCTTCAATAGACTTACTGGATGAGTAATCCCCATATCATCAAGAGTTATCGCATATATCTCTTCACCAATCTGAGATACATTCTTATCCACCACCCGACGAAAATAAGGTCTGACATTATGAAGATTATTAGCGACTAAAGTCTTCTGCAAAGCATGAAATAAATATTCATCAGACTCAAACGCCAAAACCTGACCCTGACTACCCGTAATTCCTGCCAAGAGTACCGTAGTTTGCCCAAAACGAGTGCCGACCTCAATCACCGTAGAGCCTGGGTGGACATACGTGCGGGCGACCTCAATGACCGCAGGCGACTCCAATTTACCCAAACGAATTTTAGAAGTGACAGCTCGCAACGTTCCATCAAACGGTAAATAATATTTGCCATACGCAGTGGTATATAGCACCAAAGGACGGTCTGCAAATCGCTCCAACGGTAGTGTCGCTTTAATATCAACTAGTTCAGTCCCACTACCATCAACTCTTGGGAATGCAACGAGATTGCGGTCTCTATCAGGGACTTCTATGTTATCCAACACTTGGTAATAGCGGGAAATCGCTAAGTACTCGGGATAATCTTCAATTTTTCCCGAAAAAATAGTTTTTTGCCGATGATGAATACGGAAGATCGCTAAATTATATGGGATATGACAACAGACCATTTTCGCCCTTGCCATCCGTAGCCACAGGTCGTAGTCCATACCAAAATTTAAGTTTTCATTGAGCATCCCGCCAGCAGTTTCCCATGCACAGCGGCTCCAAAATACCTCTGGCCCCATAAAAAATTTCCCACTCAGCCAGTCACCACCAAAATCTAACATTGACTGGTAAGGAAGTGGTAGCAACTCTAGCACCGGAAGACTACAATGGTGAGTACTCAAAATCGATCCATTGCGGTCTTGTATTAATTGACAGCCTCCCACAACCAGATCACACCGATAGGTATCAAAAGCGATTGCAACCTGTTTTAGAGTATCAGGTAAATGCTGGTCATCACTATTTAACCACGTCAAAATGTCACCAGTTGCCTGCTTAAAACCCTTGTTCAAAGCATTAGTCTGTCCCTCATCCGGTTCACTAATACAGATACTTATTTCAGACTTATAACGCTCAAGAATCTGTTTCGTATTATCCGTGGAATCCCCATCTACAACAATATACTCCAAGTTGGGATATCCTTGTAAAATGACTGAGCGAATAGTTTCTTCTATATATTCACCATAATTGTAGGAAGGCGTAACAATGGAAATTTTTGGCCAAGGCCGACCGGAAGGTAAACAATCAGGAAATTCTTTAGGTGTGTAATTCCATGGCCAGAGATACTCTTGAGTATTTACATTATTTGAATTGTTTGAATTAGTTTCAATCGGCAAAACAACCTGTGCATTTTCAGAACCCGTGCCAGGATCAACACTATCTAAATTACCAAAAGCCAACTCCATAGCCCTTTTGAGCCGCTTCAAAAAGTTGGAGTGTCTCCAAAAGAGCATAGATTTAAATAATTGCTTCAGTTTATTCATGATATTTTCAAGGGTTGACTTGAATCATAATTGACAATGTGAATTTCCGGTAGGGGGAAAATCATTGCTGTCCCTTTACGGAGCATTTCTTCCTCTCTTTTAAGAAATTCTTCCTTGAAGTGCCAGGGCAAAACCAAATAGTAATCTGGTTTCATCGCACGGGATTCGGCTTCGCTAATAATTGGAATATCAGTTCCTAAGGTGTAGGCTCCAAACTTATCGGGATTGCGGTCAGCCGCATAGTCGATCAAACGATTGTCAATACCACACCATTGTAGAATAGTATTACCTTTTGTAGAAGCTCCATAAATGTGAATTGTTTTATGGTCTTTCTTCATCATCTTCAAAAGTGATATAAGACGCTCCCGATGAACATTGATACGGTCTTGGAAATTCTTGTAGGGTTTATCCATATCTAACTCTAAATCAAACTCTTCTTGCCGCAGTTGCTTAATCCGCTGTTGCGCCTGATCATTTCTAAATAAAAAATTATTGGCATGAGTGGCATAACAACGTATGCTACCACCGTTAATATCATTTAGCTTGATATCAAAGATTTTTAATCCCGTTTTTTTCAGTAGATACTCAATAACTGCTAAACTGTAATATTCCAGATGTTCATGACAAATCGTATCATAGGAATTCATCTCCAGCATTTTCGGCATATAGGAAACTTCAAATATCCAAACGCCTCTCTCAGAGAGTAGTCTTTTAATTTCATGACAGAATTTTACTGGGTCTTCGAGGTCATAAAACATGGCAATAGAAGTAATGACATCAAATTTCTTACCATTGACTTTTTTGGTTAATTCTTCCGAGGGAAATGTATCCTGAACAACCTCAATATCGTCCCCAACTTCTTGGGCAACATCGGAAGGGTCTATACCAATTTTGACATAGTTTTTAGGATAATTCTTAAGAAGGGTTCCATCATTACAACCAATGTCTAAAACCCAAGCATCATACTTCTGAACTAAAGCTTGGGCTTCTTCAGCAATAACCCGCAGATGGTCTCGCATGGTCTGATTTGTTCCAGAACGATACCAGTATGATGAATATAAAATTTCAGGAGGGACGCTATGCTCCATCTGCAGAAGACCACACGCATTCTCATCCTTTGTAGGGTCACAGCGAACTAATGATAAAGGGATTCTACGCAGTGGAGGTTCTTCTTTCCCCGGCTTAACAAATGAACCTTGGAGATACTGTTCACCCAAGTAGATCACTGGAGTCAAGTGAGATGAGCCACATATTCTACAGGTACGGCGGTGAACTAGGTGCATAATCTTTGGAGTTCAGGAAGTTCTTAACAGGGGGTATTGTGTTTAGATCGTACAATAAAAGAGTAAAAGTGACTATTTATTTTATCAATACATTGATTCCTTTCTAAATTAAGAATAGCTAGTTGCTTGACAACCTGATCCTTCTCACTAACAGGAACTTTCTCGAATTCATAGACTTTCTCTTGCTCATGCCAAAGTTTGCAGTTGATTTCAGCAAGTTCAGAGAACACCTCTCCAAGACTTCCTGAAATTTCACGAACTTCATTGCCGACTCCACTATACACTTTGTTGGCCTCAAAAGTCAGACGGTCAAGAGGAATTCTACCCGTCACAGCATCATAGATAAATTCATCAATCTCAGCCTTCAACTGCTGTTCCTGCTTAGATAGGCTTTCAAGCTTACCAGCATCCTGCGTATGCCACTGTTTTAACTTTACAATTGTTAACTTATCGCACAAAGACCCCATGGTTTCAGACACGTCGAGCTACCCTTAAAGTTAAATAGTGGCGAAATGTACTGTACCCTACTGCAAAGCACTCTGTCAAGAGGCAACTATGAATCTTGTGCCGACGGTTAAGAATAAGGATAGGGTATTGCATTCAAAAATGGTTCTAAATTGTAGCCAGACAATGATACCAATAGGATTGGTGACAAAGCTCTTATAGAATGTTACCAATAAAGTAAAAAGTAATGATAGTAATCCTAAATCACAACGGAATGAAGTGAATATTGGTCTATAGAACCTGTTTGCAATTATACTGGGAGAAAGAAATTACAGGTAGAGCAATGACATACACAACCAATTTAAGCGCATCACAATTTGAGATTTTAGACCAATATCTACCAAAGAGTAAGACAAAAAAGCATGTAGTTTCAAGGCATGCCATCGTGAATGCCATCATGTATCAGCTCAAAAATGGCTGTCAATGGCGAGACTTACCTCGAGATTTCCCCAAGTGGCAGACTGTGTACTCTCAGTTTCGGCGATGGCAAAATAATGGTACTTGGGAAAGGGTATTGGTAGCATTGGAGAAAATTGAAAGAGAGAGATTAAAAAAAAGAATATCCTAGCTTGCTCATAGGGGACTCTATGTGTGTGAAGAACACAGATACAGCAGGCATTGAAACGAAAGGATTTTGTCACTATAAATGCACTAACGGAATCAAACGGCATTTATTGGTGGATACTTTAGGGAATCCCTACTTTATCTTATGTAGTAAAGCAAGCCTGAGCGACAATCATGGATTATTAGAAATAATAAGAGAGCATAAACAATTCTTTTTAGAACTGCCTCAAGAGGTAACAATTTTACTAGATAACGGCTATCAAAAAAGATATTTAGAAGAAGAGATAGAAAAAATGGAACCACTTTTGCGGAATAAGATAATCATTGAGATATCAAAAAAAATTACACCGGAACAGAAAGCCAAATCGAAGAAAGAGAATCCACAGAAGCAAGGATTTGTGGTGATTGCGAAGCGATGGATAGTAGAAAGAACCAATGCGTGGATAAATCAATGCAGAGTATTATGGAAAAACTGTGAAGGCTTAATCAAGACAAGTCAAACAAAAATCAGAATTTGTGCCATACGCTTAATCCTACGTAGAATCGCTTAAAATGATTGCAAACAGGTTCTATAGCAATCCTACTTGATTTACATTAGCTTGCGTGCCGTAGGCATACACAAAGTTTCCAGAACCATACACCGCAGGTGCTTCTTTTACGGAGGCGGTGCCCCTGCGACCCCTATTTCAAATTTGTTTAGGATTATTATATCTGACCTTCCCCATATCTAACCACAAACATCACCCTAACACAAATGACACTCATCTAAAAATAGGAGTATTAATTGCTCTGACTGGATTTCACACTGATTGACTCGAATAAATTCCTGTTTCTTCTTATTTTTTTACTACTTCTGGCTCTGCTTTGGGGTTTACTTTCTGAGACCTCTTCCAGGTAATGCCCGCTTCTAAAAACAAGTCATAATAACTTTGTTTAGATTGATAAATTACATCGTAATTCATGTCAATATGAGTTATTAGTTCATCTAAATTCCAATAATCTTTTGTTTGTATCCAGGCAATGATTTCCTGTTTTTCTGCTTCTGATAGATAACTTTTTTACCATGATAACCGAGTTTAAGTCCCTCAATTCCTTTTTCATAAAACTCTTGTTTCCAGCGAGTAATAAATGACTTGTGGATTTTTAATAATTCGGTAATCTCGCCATAAGGTTTGCCTTCTATAGCCATTCTTACCGCTAATGCCCTTTTCAGTTCTCTTGCATCAGAAGTACTGCGGATAAATTCTCCTAAAAGAGCAACCATTTCTGGCTTTGTACAGGTCAGCATTCTTACCTTCTCAGTGGTGTCTCTCACAGTTTAATTAGTTAGTATAGCCCACTTAACCGTTCTAAATCAAACTAGGATTGCTATAGATCACTTGAAATTGCTCTATCGGTGCTGGGATAATTTTTTGACCAAGTTTTTTTCACAAAAACATTACCATATTTTACAAAAGTTTATATTAATGACACTAATTTACTCATTTTTGGGTAGATTGAGGATAGACATCACCGATTTCAGTAATTATACTGAAAATCATCTGGACATGGGGGCTAAAAAATGGGCAAGCCAATTGGGGAATATCTGGTGGAAGCGGGTCTGTTGGAGCAGTCACAGGTCGAGATAGCCTTGCAAGAACAGCGGCGAACCGGGCGTAAATTGGGGGAAATTATCGTTGAGCATGGTTGGTTGCAGGCGCAGACCATTGAGTATTGGATGAAAAATGTGATCATTCCTCACCGCCGGATCACCCAACCCCCTCAACCGAAACCCGTTACCAACCAAGTATTTCCGCCCAAACCTCCCGTTCCACCCCCCTTGCCCCGGGTGAAGCCGCCGGAAGAAACCCTGGTGATTGGCGTGGAGCAGATTTCGATTCCGCCGCAGGTGAAACCCCCAGAACCTGCACCCAAAATGCAAAATATCCAGCATCAAGAAACCCTGATCCTGGAACTTAAGGACTTGCCGCCCCTAGACTAGCCCCACCAATTGGCAACTCAAATCCCAGAGCCGTTCCGCCCGTTTTTGATCCGTCGCCTGGGCGGACAATTTTTGGACAAAGGGTTTTCCGTCCTTGCGTTGCCGATTGCCCCAACTCCAATGCACCCCGGACTCTTGAAATGCCGGGTCAGCCACCACCTGCGCCACCCGCTCCCCGGCTAATTCTTGGGAAACATAACCGCCGGTGATGTATTTCTGAAACCAGGGAAACACTTTCTGAAACAGGGGATAGCTGTGCCGAAACAGGGGCGTATCCGCCACACAACCGGGGTAAAGGGAACTGAAGGTAATACCGGTGGACGCATGGTAACGCCGGTGCAGTTCCCGGGTCATGATCATGTTGCACAACTTACTGTCTTTGTAAGCCTTGCCCGGTTTGAAACGCTTGCCGTCAATCATGCTAATCGGGGCTTTGAATCCCGCTTCTAAACCCGCTAAATCCCCCAAATCCGCCGGAGCCGGGATGGGAATTCTACCCCCCAATTCCTCCGAGTTGGCGGTGACCGTGCCCAGGACAATTAAACGCCGGTCGGGTTCGGGACTGTTACGCAAATCGTCCAGCAAAAGTAATGACAAAAGAAAGTGTCCTAGATGGTTGGTCGCCACGCTCAATTCGTAACCTTCGGGACTGCGGAGGGGTTCTTTGAGCAGGGGCATATATACAGCGGCATTACAGACCAACGCCCGCAGGGGACGGTGCAGATTGCGAAATTCCTGGACAAATTGGCGCACGCTGGCGAGGGATGCCAGGTCTAAATGAATGATGGTGTACTGCTCAGGGTTGAGGTTGAGGGCTTGGGCGGCTTGGGTCATTTTTTGCTTGTCCCGGCAAGCACAGACGACAAACCAACCCCGCTCGATCAGGGCTTTGGTGGCATACAATCCCACCCCAGAAGAGGTGCCGGTAATAATCACAGTCGGTGCGGCGGTCATAGGTGATTACGCAAAAAAGTGCTGCACTTAAAAATTCTAAAGGGTGATTTTGCTCCGGTGATAAACCGTTATGAATTGTTAGATAAGGGAGGAAAAATTTAGCGAAATGTTGCACTTTGGGTGTAGGCATGGGAGCGGTGATGCCAGCGCTATCCTAACATTATGAAAAATATTGTGAAAAATTGTGAAAAGGGCTTGTAGGGTGAGGGTATCCGCAAAACGGGCTAGATTAACCCGATGCACGTCCCAGACATTGCTCCCGTCCTTGGTTTTTCTTAACATTGGTTCACTCATCGGGTAGGATGGCATATTTTTGCTCACTCAAAACGTATTGGGTCGCAGGGCACCGCCCCGTTTTGGTTTTTTTAACATTAAGTTCACTCATCGGGATTGCCCCGTCGTTGGTTCTTTTTAACATTAAGTTCACTCATCGGGGAGGATGGCATATTTTTGCTCACTCAAAAAATACTGGGTCGCAGGGCACCGCCCCGTCCTTGGTTCTTCTTAACATTGGTTCATGAATCGGGTGGGATGGCATATTTTTACTCACTCAAAACGTATTGGGTCGCAGGGTGCTGCCCCGTTCTCGGTTCTTCTTAACATTGGTTCATTCATCGGGTGGGATGTCATATTTTTACTCACTCAAAACGTATTGGGTCGCAGGGCATTGCCCCGTTCTCGGTTCTTCTTAACATTGGTTCATTCATCAGGTAGGATGGCGAATAGGAAATGAAAAAATGCCCAACTTTATGACAACGCCTGTGGCTACCTCTTGGTGGGAAGTGGAAGTTGAATGTCTGCCCATGCTGGAGGAGATGACCTTTTGGCGGTTGCAGGAATTGGACTGCCGCAGTACCGCTACAGTCTATGGGGACGGCTGGGTGCGGATCACCGCCTACGCCCCCCAGGGAGAATACGGGGTTCAACATTGGGAAGCATTACAAGGACTCCTACGGGAGGATGCCCGGGAAGCCGCTCTGCCCCCACCCCGGGTCCGCTGGCAGGAAATTGACAGCCAGGACTGGTCGGAGCATTGGAAACGCCATTGGCAAGCCCAGCCGGTGGGAGAGCGGTTTTTGATCCAGCCCGCCTGGTTGCCGGTGCAAAACCCGGAAAATCGCCTGGTACTGCGGCTTGACCCCGGCTTTGCCTTCGGAACTGGCAGTCATCCCACCACCCAGTTGTGTTTGGAAGCCCTGGAAATGCGGCTTGACCCCCGCTGGGGGCGCACGAACCTGGTGATTGCCGATATTGGGTGCGGGTCGGGGATTTTGGCAATTGCCGCCTTGTTGTTGGGGGCAAAACAGGTGTATGCGGTGGATACGGACCCCCTGGCGATTGGGGCAACCCGCCAAAACCAATCCCTGAATCAAATTGAGGGGGAACGGTTGGTGGTGGAACAGGGGAGTTTGTCCCGGTTGGCGGAACTGTTGACCCAACCCCTGGACGGCTTCGTGTGCAACATTTTGGCGGAAACGATCATGGACATGACCCCCCGGTTTCGGATGCTCGCCCACGCTAAAACCTGGGGCATTTTGAGTGGTATTATCCAGGAGCAATTGACTGCCGTCACCCAGGTCTTGGAGGAACAGGGGTGGACCGTGGCGGCACTGCGCCAAAGCCAGGATTGGTGTTGTTTGAATATTCGCCCTGACCCGGATTACACAGGAACGACAAACTCAGTGATACAGTAACAGTAATGGTGGGGCATTTCTGAGGTGGTTTATGTCAGCGGTACTGAGTCAACTGCAAGCGGCACCGAAGGATCAGGTGATCCTATACCAACCCTTTTTACCGGCGGGAAATAAACGGGAAACCCTGCCCTTTGCCCTGACTTTGTACCGGCTGGGCAATCTGGAAGGGGAACGCTATGTGGATGGGGGGGAGGGCATTCCCTTCGTGGCGACCTGGAATGTTTCCAATTTACCGGCGGATTTGAGCCGTTGTCAGATGCAGTTTGAGGGGAATCCCGATTTGACCTACGATATGGTGCTGGTGAATTTTGAATTTGTAGGGTTTTTGGTGGATTTATTGATCCACTACAAGCGTAGCCAAAAGGTGGATTTTCCCCAGGATTTCTACCGCCGTTTGCTCAACATCGCCGACGACAAAGATAAGAAACCTACTTCCACCGTACCCCCCGCCTAGCCCCACCAGGCGCAAATTGCCGATGAACTTAACGTAAAAAGCTGTTCACCAACCACAGGATCAGAAAAATTCCCCAGCTAATCGCCGTGTTGGGAGGCAACCCCAGGCTGAGGCTGAGCAGGACATTTCCCACCACCGCCCCCACCACTAATCCCACCACCGTCAGCAGGAGTGCCCGCCCAAAGCGGTTTTCCTTGCGGTTGAGAAAGTACAAACTAGCCGCAATCCCCAACGCCACCGGCAAAGCGGCATTGGCACTCACTGCCCACGCCCAATAGCCCAACCCCCCGTAGGCGAGAGCGGGCAAAGCCACATCCTGGGCACTGGGGGTATCCACAAACGAGCGTAGATGTTCTGCCCAGGCAGGGAGGGTAACGGTGCGGGTGTCATTTTTTTCCGCCGTGGCGACCACATTCCGCTCCGCATAGCGAATCCGCTCCGGCACCTTGATCCGCCCCTCTTGTCGTTGGCGCAGGCGGTCCATCAGGATGGCATCGTAAGCCATTTCCACCGCCTGGGTGCGCCGGTCATCCCCCTGGCACTGACTCAATAATTGGGCGCGCGCCGCTTGCACTTCCTCGAAGGAGGCTTCCTCGCTGACCCCAAGTTGCGCATAGGGATTGGTTTCGCTCATATCGCATTACGATAAATCCGGGTACTCCTAGCCTACTCCACCCAAGGGAGGGACTACAAGTTAGGAAAACGAAAAATTCTGTAAAAATCCGGCAAATATCGTCACAGTCAGTCTTGCGGGATTGGGCACATTGTAACGTTTTGATAAACTCGCCAGGGTTGGGCAAGGGGGAGCAATTCTAAAGATTATGGGGAGAAATGGCATCCCTAGACAAGGGGGGGGTTATTTTGAATCAATAGGGCATCCTGTACCTACAACTCCCGTAAAATGGAGCATCGTTCGGGACGCAAGGCCTTACATCTGAGTTAGGGGGCACAGCGATGGAAACGACCCAAGTTTATGTGACCATTCACGGGCATTTTTACCAGCCGCCCCGGGAAAACCCCTACCTGGAGGCGATTGAGCGGCAGGAGGGTGCGGCCCCCTTCCACGATTGGAATGAGCGGATTTTTCACGAATGCTACCGCCCCAATGCCTTCGCCCGGGTGTTGAGTGAGTCCGGGGAAATTTTGGACATTACCAACAATTTTGAGTATCTGAGTTTCAATATCGGCCCGACGTTATTTAGCTGGTTAGAACGGTATGACCTGGAGACCTATCAGCGCATTATTGAAGCCGACCGGCGCAGTTGTCAGCGGCTCAATGGGCACGGGAATGCGATTGCCCAGGTTTATAACCATATCATTATGCCCTTGGCGTCCACCCGGGATAAATTGACCCAGGTGCGGTGGGCGAAACAGGATTTTATCGCTCGGTTTGGGCGGGTGCCCGAAGGGATTTGGTTGGCGGAAACGGCGATTGATTACGAAACCCTGGCGGTGTTGGTGGCGGAGGGGTTTAAGTTCACCATCATTGCCCCGTCCCAAGCCCAACGGTGTCGTCCGGTGGGGGCCCAGGAGTGGTACGAAGTGGGGGGCGGCCAGATTGACCCCACCCGTCCCTATCGCTGTCGGATTCCCGATGAGATTTTGCCGGAGTTGGGCAAAAACCGGGAAATTGCCATTTTTGTCTATGACGGCCCGATTTCCGGGGACATGGGGTTTGGGGAAGTTCTCAGCAGTAGTCATAATCTGGTGGGGCGGTTGGGGATGGCGGTGCAACCGGGGCGCACCCAATTGATTGCCGTTGCCACCGATGGGGAAACCTTTGGGCACCACAAAAAAGGGGCGGAAAAGACCATTGCCTACGCTTTGACCCGGGAGATTCCCCGCCGGGGCTGGCAGGTGACCAATTTTGCCCATTACCTCAGCCTCTATCCCCCCACCTGGGAACTGGTGATCAAACCCCGGACGGCTTGGAGTTGTGCCCACGGGATTGAGCGGTGGCGGTCGGACTGTGGGTGTGGCGGCGGGGGCAGTTGGCACCAGAAATGGCGGGCCCCCCTGCGCCAGAGTTTGGATTGGCTGGCGCAACAACTGGATGCCCTTTACGAGGCATGGGCGGGGGAATGGCTGGTGGACCCCTGGGGAGCCAGGGATGCCTATATCCAGGTGATCCGGGAGCGCACCCGGGAAGGGAGCCAGCGGTTTTTGGCGCAACAGCAACGCTATCCCCTCACCCCCGCCGAGCAGGTGGATGTCCTGCGGTTGTTGGAAATGCAACGCTATCGCCTGTTCATGTTCACCAGTTGCGGGTGGTTTTTCGAGGAACTGTCCCGCCCGGAGGGAACCCAAATCCTCCGCTATGCCGCCCGGGCGATGGAATTGGTGCGGGAGGTGACCGGTGAAAACCTGGAGCCGGAATTTCGCAAACGCCTGGCCCTCGCCCCCAGCAACATTCCCCAATACGTGAACGGGGAAATGGTCTATCAACAACGGGTGGAAACGGCCCGGGTGACCATGACCCAGGTGGCCGCCCACTACGGCATTAGCTCCCTGTACACCCAATACCCCCGGCAACAGCAAATCTACTGCTACAACATCGAACAACAGGATTACCAAATCCATCGCCTCGGCACCCTCACCCTCGCCCTGGGGGAACTGGTCATTACTTCCGTCATCACTTGGGAACAAAAACACCTGGTCATAGCGGTTTTACATTTGGGGGGTTGGGATTTTCACTGTTGTTTGCAGGAATTTAACCAGCGCAAAGCCTATCAACAGTTGCGGGAGCAGTTACTCGCAATCTTCCACCAGGGCAGTGGGGCGCAGACCGTATTGGCGATGGAACGGCTGTTTGCCGCCAGTCCCAGCTATGGACTCCAGGACATTTTCAGCCAGGAACGGCAGAGAATTATCGGGTTACTGGCGCAAAATACCCTCACCCAACTCGACCAACTCTACAGCCAGGTGTACCGGGAAAATTACGGGGTAATCATGGCCTTCCGCCGGGATTATCTGCCCGTGCCCCAGGAATTGCAGGTAGCCGCCGCCATTGCCCTCAGCCAGCGGGTGATGACCCTACTCCGGCGGTTGGAACTGGAAACCAGCAACCCCCTCCACGACGGCCCCCCCAACGGCACGGTTTACCTCCACGAACTGCACAGCCTCACCCAGGAAGTGCAACAGGTGGGGGTACGTTTGGACATCCAGGAGGGGCGGCAAATCGTCGAACGCCTCCTGCTCACCTGGTTGGATGAACTGCTCACCCGCCTGCCAGCCCATTTACTGGGCATCGGCGTGCAACGGTGGCAAAAACTCTTCCAACTGGCGGAATGGCTCTACCTGCAACCCCAAATGGAACGCATCCAGGAACGCTACTTCGCCGCCTGCTGTCACGGGCAATTGGGCACGGAACTGCTGGAATTGGCTCCCCTGGTGCGGGTGGCTCCCCCCAGTTGCTCCACCGAACCCTGGCTCAAGCCCCGGACAACCGTTGCCCCTTACCTGCTCCCCACAATTGATGTGCCCGGTGTAGCTTTTGTAACACGACCTCCATCTGGGGATGATTCGCCAGACAATCCCTAAGTTCCGCCAGGGGTAATTGGGCGGCATTTCGCCCCGGCACCCAATGCCCCGCATTGCCAATCATGCTGTAGCGGGTGCGGCTGTAATCCCATAAATCAAAGGCTTCCGCCAGGTTTAGCAAACGCAAAATCAAGGGCATATTGACCTGTCCCGGTGTGGCAAACCAGGGGGGCAAATTCACCGCCCATTGCTCAAACCAATCCCGCCCCAAAGCCGCTATTGCCGCCTGTTCTAAGCGTTCTAAAATCGGGGTTAATATTGCCTGGGATGTGCTTAGTAAATCCAAGGTTTTTAAGTGTTCATCAAAATCCGTCGGTTTGGCGGCTCCCAAGCTCAAAGTATGCACCTGGGGGTGGCTCAAACAAAATAGATCATTAAACACCATTGGATGCAAAGGGTGACAGAGTTGCACCAGTTTTGGGGGCGGGTCGTACAAATGTCCACCCTTATCACTGGGGCTAATAATAAATACCCCCATATCCTGCTGTTCTGCCGCCAAAATAGCAGGCCAATTTTCTTGAAAAATATAATACCAATGCAAATTCACATAATCAAATTCCCCGGTTTGAATCGCCTGGGTAATTAAACTCACATGACCGTGGGTAGAAAATCCCACATAGCGCACTCTTCCCTCTTTTTGCCATTGCCGCACCAGGGGTAAACACACCCGCAGACTCCAATCCAAATGCTCCGGTAAATTAATGCCATGAATCCCCAGCAAATCCACGTAGTCCAATTGCAGATAGTGCAAAGATTTAGTAAATTTTTGCGTAAATACCTGCGGGTCAGGGTCAGGGGAAATTTTCGTTTGCACAATTAATTGTTCTCGGGGAAATTGTCCCAAAACCCAACCCAATTGCATCTCGGAAGTCCCATAGCCCCGAGCGGTTTCAATATGGGTAATCCCCACATCCCAGGCTCGCTGAATAGTGGCTCGCAAATTCGCTTGATGATCGGGCGGAATCTTTTCTGGCGCTTGATCCTGCCATTGGAATTGGTAACGCATCCCCCCGCAGGAAAACACGGGCATCGGTAATTCGGTGCGACCAAAACGTCGGTATTGCATGGGTTTATGGTGAGGTATCATACCCAAAAATGTGCCGTAAATCTAAGGTCAATCCTGGTAGAACATCCTCCCCGGAAAGAAGCACATCAAAAGTGACAATTTCAGGGGCAACCTTGGGGCGATAAATGGTGACACTCCGGGTTTCGGGATTCACCAGCCAACCCAACCGACAGCCATTTTCCAAATACTCCTGCATCTTGGCTTCCAACGTAGCTAAATCATCCGCAGGGGAAACTAATTCCAGGACAAAATCAGGGCAAATTGGAGCAAAGGTGCGCCGCTGTTCTGGGGATAACTGTGCCCAACGTTCCTGAGCAATCCAGGCGACATCAGGAGAACGAATTGCCCCATTGGGTAACTTAAATCCGGCGGAAGAATCAAAGACTTTTCCAGTTTTAACTTGACGATTCCAAATTACGAAATCCGAAATTAATTCACTATTAAAACTGCCCGTTTCACTCCCCGTTGGTGGCATGACAATCACTTCCCCTTGAGCGGTTAATTCCCAGCGTAAATCAGGATTGCATTTCGCTAATTCTGTGAATTGCGCCTCAGTGCAACGTAAGGTCGGCGGAATCTGGATGGGAATGACAGCATTCATGGTTGTCATGGCTAGGTCATGCTTTTATTTTAACCATTTCCAAAAATGTGCCGTAAATCTAAGGTCAATCCTGGCAGAACATCCTCCCCGGAAAGAACTACATCAAAAGTGACAATTTCAGGGGCAGTATTGGGGCGATAAATGGTGACACTCCGGGTTTCAGGATTCACCAGCCAACCCAACCGACAGCCATTTTCCAAATACTCCTGCATCTTGGCTTCCAGCGTAGCTAAATCATCCGCAGGGGAGACTAATTCGAGGACAAAATCAGGGCAAATCGGGGCAAAAGTGCGCCGCTGTTCAGGAGATAATTGTGCCCAACGTGCCTGAGCAATCCAGGCGACATCAGGAGAACGAATTGCCCCATTGGGTAACTTAAAACCCGTCGAGGAATCAAAGGTTTTTCCGGCTTTTTGCTGGCGATTCCATAGTTCAATATCCGTGCCAAGACCCAGATTATAATTCCCCGTTTCACTCCCCGTTGGTGGCATGACAATCACTTCCCCTTGAGCGGTTAATTCCCAGCGTAAATCGGGATTGCATTTCACCAATTCCGTAAATTGTGCCTCAGTGCAACGTAAGGTCGGCGGAATTTGGATGGGAATGAAGGCGTTCATGGTTGTCATGGCTAGGTCATGCTTTTATCTTAGAACTTCTCTATAGCAATCCTACTTGATTAACCAAGAGAAATTCCCCAGAACCAAGGAAGAAAACGGTGCCCCTATGCCCCCTTGTTCTGAACATAACCAGGATTGATATATAAAATAGATTATAATTCCCCCAAATCCTATGGTTATTGCCATGACCCAACCCCTGTTTCATTTAGCATTTCCGGTGGGAGATATTCCCCAAACCAAAGCATTTTATGTCGCCGGTTTAGGATGCACAGCCGGCCGGGAAACCCCCCGTTCCTTGATTCTCAATTTTTATCAGCATCAATTGGTGGCTCATGTCACCCCGGAGATACATCCCCAAAAAGGCATTTATCCCCGACATTTTGGGCTGATATTTTCCACAGAATCCGCATGGCAAGAACTATACCAACGGGCAAAGACGCATCAGTTAACATTCTACCAAGAAGCAAAATTGCGCTTCCCCAATTCCCCCCTGGAACACCGCACGTTTTTCCTCGTTGACCCCTTTGGCAATTTATTGGAATTTAAGTATTACGTTGCTTCAGAAGCGATTTTTGGCTGTCAGGAATACGCCCAAATTGGGGATGCAAATAGCTGAGATTTTAACAAGGGGAGAGGGCAGGGGTTAATTGCTGTAAAATTTCCCCCAAAGCCGTAACCGCCTGGTCAATTTCAACGTAGGTGGTTCGATGGCTAAGACTAAACCGTAACCCACAGCGAGCCAGATGATCCCCATAACCCATTGCCTGCAGTACTGGACTGGGTTGGGTTTTGCCACTGGCGCAGGCGGAACCAGAACTTACACACACCCCCCGTTGATTCAGATAATGGACTAGGGTTTTGCCCGTGTGCTCCCCATCGCCGCCGGTCCAAACCACGCTGACATGGTGGGGCAACCGCTCCGGCCAAGCGCCGGTGAGCCGCAACCCCGGCAATGCCTGCAACCGAGCACAGAGGTAATCCCGCAACGCCCGCACCTGGGCGACCTGGGGCAAAAATTCCGTCTGGGCTAACTGCGCCGCCACCCCCAAACCCGCCAACAGCGCCACCGGTGGGGTTCCCGAACGCTTGCCCCCTTCCTGCCCCCCGCCGTACAACCAGGGCTGAACCGCCAAGCCCCGCCGCACCACCAACGCCCCACACCCCTGGGGCCCGTAAAATTTATGCCCCGACAGGGAGAGCAAATCCACGCCTAAGGCGGGGACATCCACCGGCAAACGCCCTACCACCTGAATGGCATCGGTGTGAAATGGAATGCCCCGGGCACGGCAAATCCGGGCGATTTCGGCAATGGGTTGCAATGTCCCCACTTCACTTTGTCCATAAATAATACTGACTAAAACCGTATGAGGTCGCAGATGGGTTGCAAGAATTTCCGGGTCAACCCGTCCCCAGGCATCCACCGGCAGGGTGGTAATCTGCCAACCCCGTTGCGCTAACACCGACAAAGGGGCACTCACCGCCGGATGTTCCACCGCCGAAGTCAGGATGTGTTGGGGGCGTTCGTACTGCTGGGCAATGCCAAAAATGGCGAGGTGATTGGCTTCCGTGCCCCCGGACGTGAAAATAATTTCCTCCGGTGTGACCCCCACCAGTGCCGCTACCGCCAGCCGTGCCCGTTCCACCACCAAAGCCGCCCGTTGTCCGTAGTGGTGAATACTGCTGGGGTTGCCCCACTCCTGCGCCAAAACCTCGCTGACCCGGGCGATCACCTGGGGATGGGGGGGCGTGGTGGCACTGTAATCCAGGTAAATCATAATTTTATTCTGCCATGAACCCCCGATTGGCTATCCATTGGCTAAGATAGAATTTACTTGATACTCACCGTTCTATTCCTCTGGGAACTGCCTGTGCCATGAATGCGCAAACCATCACCGAACAAGAGATTCAGCACCTGACACCCGCTGATGTGGCCGCCCTCGCCCAACGGTTAGAACAGGACGATTATCCCAATGCGTTTGCCAGCCTGCAGGATTGGCATTTGTTAAGAAAAATTGCGTTCCAACGCCCAGACATCGTGGAACCCTATCTGCACCTGTTGGATTGGGAAGCCTTTGACGAAGCCTGACCCAAAATTTTCGGATAAGATATAGAGTGCCCGATGAACAAATGCTGTTGTTGATGGGGGGACAATCATGGGTGTAATTGGTAGGCTGTTTGGAGCCATTTTTGGCTTTATTGGTGGTATTTTCGGGGCAATTTTTGGCATTTTTCGGCGGCGACCCCAGGGGGCATCGCCTGAGAAACCGCAGTCAAAGGAAACGGCTTTTTTCCTAGACCCAGAGGAAGCCAAGAGCATTGGGCGCAAATCGGAATCCCCGCAGGAAACGCCAGCGGCTTCTACGGAGGCTAAATTGGAAGCCAAACCCGAAGCAGTGGTGACAAAACCGGCACCTATGCCCACGCTGGTGTTTAGTTCCGGTTCCCCGGATTTACGCAACCGGCGGCGGCCTGGCCCGAATATGAATTCATTTTTAGACATGGCGAAACAAATCCGTCGCGCCTGATGGTGCCCGCCCATTGGTTCCCCGCCAGTTGGGTGACCGGGTGGTGGGGCAAGGGCGCTCCCTGGGTGCCGGGCAGTCTGCTGGGACGGTGGCGGGATGAAGTAGCCGCGCTGTGGGTGGCAGGACTACTGCTGGGTCTGCCGTTTTTGAGTAATGACCAGTTAGGTGTCCTGTTGCTCGGCGGGGTGGGGCTGGGGTGGTGGCTATGGCTGTTGGAACCGCCTGCGGGTCTTTGGGGGACGGCGGTGTTGTACTGGTTGACCCTGACCCTGGCGACGGCTTTTTCCCCGGTGAAAATGGCGGCTTTGAGTGGGTGGGTGAAGGCGAGTTTGTACTTGGCGGCTCTGGAGGTGCTGTTGCGGGGGGTGCGCCGCTGGGGGCAGTGGTTAATGATTTTGTACTTACTGGTGGCACTGCTGGTGGCGGTGGTGGGGTTGCGGCAATGGTTTTTTGGGGCGGAAGCTCTGGCGACTTGGATTGACCCGGAATCACCGCTAGCGGGCACGACCCGGGTGTACAGCTTTTTGAAAAATCCCAATGTGTTGGCTGCCTATCTCCTGCCGGGGGTGGGGATGAGTTTGGGCTGTCTGCTGGGTTGGCGTACCTGGGCACAACGGGCACTGGCTATAACCCTGGTGCTGGTGCTGACCACCTGTGTGGTACTCACGGGCAGTCGGGGGGGCTGGCTGGGGTTAGCCGCCGTCTATGCCAGTTTTGGGGTGGGGCTGGGCTGGGGCTGGTGGCAATGGAGTCCCCACCGTCCCCTCTGGCAAAGGCTATTGCTCTGGGTGGGGGCGGGATTGGTTCTGGTACTAGTACTGGCACTGTTAGGACGTTCGGAACGGTTGCGCCTGCGGTTTTTGAGTATTTTTGCGGGACGAGCGGACAGCAGTAATAATTTTCGGATTAACGTGTGGGCGGCGGTGGTGGCGATGATCCGGGATCACCCCTGGCTGGGCATCGGACCGGGGAATCGAGCCTTTAATCTGATTTATCCCCTTTACCAGCGACCGAATTTTAATGCGTTGGGAGCGTATTCCGTCCCCTTGGAGGTGGCGGTGGAATCGGGACTGCTGGGTTTCGGGGCATTTGTGGCACTCACGGGCACCATCCTGCACCGGAGTTGGCAAAAATTAATTTATTTAGTCAAGCAACCTTGTCCCCAAACGTTTTTGCTGATGGGCATTTTGGCGGGGATGGCGGGCACAATGGTACACGGGCTGGTGGATACCCTCTGGTTTCGCCCCCAGGTGCAAATGCTCTGGTGGTTTAGCGTCGCTTTGGTGTTCAGTCGCTACGATTCCAAGTCGTCCCCGTAGAGTTTGTCCAACTGCTGGCGGGCTTCCTCCAAATTCACGCTCCGCATCACCAGCAGGGGTTCGTCCACCGGATTACCCGCCTCGTCCAACAATTCCGGGTGGGGAACGGGGCGTTGGCGGGGATATTGGGATTCCAAACTCAAACGCATTAAACTCCGTAGAAGATTGCCCAGCGCCAGGACAGCCAGGATGGTAAATAGGACAACGTACAGCAAATGGAGAATCATTGTTTAACCAGAAGTAGGGTCAAGGATGGGGATGGGTACGGGTCTGCATACGGAGATGCCAACATTGTAAAACCAGACGATGCCAGGTCATTAACACAGTCGTATCCACCCCGACCCCGGTACTGCTGAGCAGGGCATGGGCGGCTTGGACTTCTTGCTGGGCTTGGTTAATCTGGGCAAGCAGGGCTTGCCGTTCCGCAGGCTCCAAAAAGGGGAGGGTCTCCCCCTCGAGCATTTGGCGCGCCTGGCTAAACCAGTACACGAAGTCACTTAACAGTGGCTCTAAAAGCGATTTTACTATGGGAGAATGGGGCAAATGGGGGGAGTTCATAGGGGGCTATCAAAGGAAATTTAACATCTGCATAATATATTAAATCTTTTTACACTTCTTAACAATAGGGGGGAGGGGACGGAAATGCGGCGGCGGCAGTTGGGGCTGGTGGGCTTGGGGGTGTTGGCGGGTTGCCAAGGGTGGCGGGTGGCGGCGGTCGATCTGGATGTCGTCGTGGTGGGGGCGGGGTTGGCGGGGTTGACGGTCGCCTATGGGTTGGCGCAACGGGGGGTGCGGGTGCGGGTGTTGGAGGGCAGTGACCGCCTGGGGGGACGGGTGTGGACGCAGGCGCAGGGGGGACAGCCGGTGGAGTTGGGGGGGGAATTTATTGATGAAGACCATCGGCAGGTGCGACAGTTAGTCCGGGCATTGGGGTTATCCCTGGTGCCGGTGCAGACCCAGGGGCGGATGGGGTTTTTCCTGGGGGGACAGCAGTACACGGCGGCGCAGGTAACAGAGCAGGTGCGACCGATTTGGCAGAGGGTACGCCGGGATTATCAGCGGTTGCCGGAGCGGGAACAGGATTTTCCCCAGGATGCCCTGACCCGTCAACTGGATCGGGCTTCGATTACTGATTATTTAGACCGGTTGGGGGTGCGTCGTTATTTGGAACTTCAATGCCAGACGGAATTTGGTCTGGAGGTGGGGGAGCAGTCGGCGTTGAATTTGATTTTTTGGTTGGCGGCGGCGGGGGCGGAGCCGGAGCAGGAGGCACCCCGGTATCGGATCGCCGGAGGCAATCGTCATTTGGTGGAACGGTTGGCGGCGAAATTAACCGGGCAGATTGCGTTGAATTGGCAGGTGGAGGCGGTACAGGCGGTGGGGCAGGGCTATCGGCTCAGCGGCGGGGGCAAGGAATTGCGGGCGCAGGCGGTGGTTTTGGCGGTGCCCCTCACCCGGTTGCGGCAAATGGAGTTGGGGATTGGGCTATCCCCTGCCCAACAACGGGCGGTTCAAACCTGGGGCTACGGCACCAATGGCAAGGTGGTGATGCAGACGGAGCGGGCGTTTTGGCGCACCCAGAGCTACAGCGGCGAAACGATCACGGATGGGGGGTACCAGTATTCCTGGGCGCATGGGGAGCAGGGGTTGACGTTTTTTTTAGGGGGACAGGCGGGGTTGAATTTACCAACCGGGCAGGCGGGCTTAGCGGTCATGCAAAAATACATGGGCAGTACGGCACCGATTACCGCCGAAACCCAGGTGGCTTGGGGGCGGGAACCCTGGGCGTTGGGCAGTTATACCTGTTTTCAGCCGGGGCAGTGGACGACTTTGGCGGGGGCGTTGACCCAACCGGTGGGGCGGGTTTGGTTTGCCGGGGAGCATACGGGCGGGGAATGGCAGGGTTATATGGAGGGGGCGGTGCGTTCGGGGCAACGGTTGGCGCAGGCGTTGGGGCGGGGGTAGCCCTATGGCATAATGGATAAGGCGTTGGGGATGCACTATGAATGAACCAGCAGTGGCGGAATTGTCCCGCTATGAGTGCCGAGCCTGTGGTTACATTTACGAGCCGGAGCAGGGGCAACCGGATAAGGGCATACCGGCGGGAACGGCGTTTACCGCTTTGCCGGTGGATTGGCGCTGTCCCGTGTGTGGTGCCCGGAAAACCGCATTTGCCGATATTGGCACCAAATCGGTGGCGGGGTTCCCGGAAAATTATCGCTATGGGTTGGGGGTGAATACCCTGACGCCGGGGCAAAAAAACCTGCTGATTTTTGGCGGGTTGGCGCTGGGGTTTCTTTTTTTAATGAGTTTTTACGGGTTGAAATAGGGGCGATGGGACGACTGTTGGCGGTGCTGGTGTGTGTGTTGTTGTTGGGGTGTAGTCGGGGTCCGGTGGCGACGGCGGTGCATCCCTGGGAGCAGGTACCTCTGCCAACGACGGCGACCCTGATGGATATTGCGTTTGACCCGGATCAGCCCCAGCATGGCTGGTTGGTGGGGACGGAGGCGACCCTGCTGGAAACCGAGGACGGGGGCAAGACTTGGAATTTGCGCACCCTGGATTTGGGGGAAGGTTTATACCGGTTCACGGCGGTGAGTATGCGCTCCGGGGAGGGCTGGGTGGTGGGGAAACCGGCTCTGCTGTTGCACACGACCGATGGGGGTAAATCCTGGATGCGGATTCCCTTGGATGAAAAATTGCCGGGGGCACCGATTGCGATTGTCGCCCTGGGGCAGGATTCGGCGGAAATGACGACGGATTTGGGGGCGATTTACCGTACCACGGATGGGGGCAAAACCTGGCAGGCGCAGGTGGAACAGGCGTTGGGGGCGGCACGGGACCTAGACCGGGATAGCCAGGGGCATTACACGGCGGTTTCGACCAAGGGCAATTTCTATTCCACTTGGGAGCCAGGGCAATCGGCTTGGGTTCAGCACAACCGGGAGAGTTCCCGCCGGGTGCAGAGCATGGGGTACACGCCCGATGGGGGCTTGTGGATGCTCAGCCAAGCGGGGGAATTGCGGTTTAATCCCGATGGGCAGGAGGGGCATTGGAGCAAACCCTTGCAACCGGAGGGGAATGTGGGGTTTCTGGGGATTGGTCTGTTGGACATGGCGTATCGTTCTCCCCAGGAAATCTGGTTGACGGGGGGCAGTGGTACCCTGTATGTGAGCTACGACGGGGGGCAAACCTGGCAACAGGACAAGGAAGTGGCGAATATCCCGGCGAATTTGTACCGGATTGTGTTTTTCACGCCGGAGCAGGGGTTTATCCTGGGGAATCAGGGGACGCTTCTGCGTTACCGAGGGGCGTAGGTGCGGCGGGCAGAACCCGGTTTGCAATTTATTCCCCCCCACTATCAGCCGTGGGTGCGCTGGGTGATTCACCTGCTGTTGCCCTGGTGGATGCGTACCCAGTTGCAGATTGCCCAGGTGCGGGTGGAGGGGGCGGGGGCTTTGGTGCCCTGGTATGAGCAGTTGCAAAACAATCAGGCACGGGTACTGCTCGCCTTTCGCCATCCCACCCTGGATGACCCCTATGTGATGTTGTATTTGCTTTCTCGTTCCGTACCCCAGGCGGCACGGGCAGTGGGCGCAAAACTCCAGTTACCATTACATAATTATTTCGTCTATGACCGGGGCATTCCCCTGTGGGCGGGGCGGTGGGTGGGCTGGCTGTTTTCCCGGTTAGGGGGGATTCCGATTCAACGGGGGCGGGTGGATCGGCTAGCGATCAAAACGATTCGGGAGTGTTTGCTTCAAGGGGAAATGCCCTTGACCATTGCGCCGGAGGGGGGGATCAACAGCCACAGCGAGCGGCTGGCACCGTTGGAGCCGGGGTTGCCCCAGATGGGGTTTTGGTGTTTGGAGGATTTGGCGAAACAGGGGCAGGAATTGCCGGTGGTGGTGATTCCCATTGGCATTCAGTACGGGTTTGTGCGTCCCCCCTGGGAAAAAATTAGCCAACTCCTGACCCGCATGGAGACCCTGTGTGGTTTGCCGGTGATGAGCCAGTCCCCTGAAACTCCGACGGAGCGGCAGGAATGGCTGTATGGGCGTTTGTTGCGTTTGGCGGATTATTTATTGACCCAGATGGAGGATTTTTACCGCCGGTTTTACCATTGTCCCCCGCCGGAACTGCCCCCGGATACGGATTTAGCGGTCAATGAACATTTGAAAATCCGGTTGGAACGTCTGCGGAATACGGCGTTGCGGGTGACGGAGGCGTTTTTTGGGGTGCCGGGGGAGGGCAGTACCGTTGACCGTTGCCGTCGGTTGGAAGCCGCCGGGTGGGACTGGATGTACCGGCAGGATTTGCACGACCTATCCCCCTTGGCTCGCAGTTTAGCGGACCGGATTGCTCAGGAAGCGGAACTGCGCCTGTGGCATATGCAGTTGGTGGAACGGCTGACCAGCGTCACCGGGGATTATGTGCGGGAAAAGCCCTCGGCAGACCGTTTTGCCGAAACCACCTTGATCCTCTGGTCGGTGGTGACCCATCTCCAGGGCAAAGACCAACCGGTGCATCTGGGCAAACGCTGGGTAGCGGTGCGGGTGGGGGAACCGATCCGGCTGAATGACTATTGGGAAACCTATTGCCGTAGCCGCAAAGCCGCCCGGGAGGTGGTGAATCAGGTTACGGAACTTTTAGCTGAGCGGTTGCAGGGGTTGATCCAGTCTTGACCCCCGCCAATGCGGACTTTTTTGCCACCAGCAACCACAACTGTCCCGGTTGTTTCATCAGACCCGCCCGCAGTTCCGCCGTTGCTCCCTGTCCCCAAAAAATATCCCCCCGCCCATGCCCGACAATGGCACTGCCCGTATCCTGCACCAACATAAACCGGGTCAGGGGTCGCCAGGATTGGGCGGTCACCGGATAGGTCGTGGTCACAAACGCCAGCCCGCCCTTGGGAATTAAATGTTGATCCATCGCCAGGGAACGTCCCGCCGTCAGGGGTTGCCCGAGGGCACCGCCGGGGGCTTGGTTTCTGGGAGCAAAAAACACATAACGGGGGTTGTGGGCAAACACCCGTGGCACTTCCTGGGGATTTTGGCGCAGATAGGCTTTGATGGCAGGCATGGAAACCGTTTCCGGGGTAAAAATGCCCTCCTGGACGAGCAATTTGCCAATCGAGCGATAGGGTTGCTGATTATGTCCCGCAAAGCCCACCCACTGCCTGCGCCCATCGGGAAACACCAACAGTCCTGAACCCTGCACCTGCAAAAAGAAATGCTCAATCGGGTCAACGTAAGCCAGGATGGGAGCCTGTCCCGCCAATGCCCCCTGGGCGATGTCCGTGCGGCTCGCCTGCGTCACCCCCGGATAACCATGCACCGGCGTATGCCACATCTCCTCCGGTTGCCGACGGGCAAGAATTTCCGGCTGGTAATAACCGGTGAAAAAAGCTGTCCCCTGGTCATTCTGGCTGGCAAATACCGCAAATTGTGCCGCCAATACCCGCTGTCGTTGTGCGAGTGGTAAGTTCATTACCCGCTTAAATAACCGCAGCGAAGCCTGCATTTCCTGGGGACTGTACTGCTCCTCCCCGTAGGTAAATCGAGTCGCCGGATGCACCCGTTGATAATAGTTCAAAGAGCGTTGGATCGCCTGATTTAATGTCGCCAGCGTATCATCATCCTGCCATCGCAATTGTGCCACCTGTGCTGATGTCAAAGGGACAAGCGTACCTTGCGCCCCCACCTTGGTAGCGAACAGCAACCCCATCCCCATTGCCAGCGCCAAATGTTTCATCACATAAATCATGGGTTGATCACCACGACTATTAAACAAATACTTTTACTTTACTTTTTATACCTTGATCAAGTAGCTTCTAGTGTACTGAGATCGCCAGGTAACCCAATAAAAAATTGGAGCCTTGAATCATGTCCTAGCGATTGCTAAGCTATACCGAGCCTACTGGATTAACGAATAAAATTTTACAGAACCAAGGACGGGGACGGTGCTCCTGCAATCCGTGTTCTAAATTCATTTACGATTGCTACATCAATGCTCCCCTCCCTGGGGAACTCAATTTTTTGGTAAAATAAGTAAATTAAATTAGCCCTGTGAAAACCAAAGGGGCATCAGCCATCATGTATAAAAAAATTTTGGTTGCGGTGGACGATACCGAACTCGGTAAAACAGCATTTCAAACCGCCTTGGATTTGGCATCCCGCTATCAAGCGCAAATGATGTTGATCCATGTGCTTTCTCCCATCAGTGATGCCTATCCCGATTCGATTTTCATAACACCTTTAGCTTCGGGGGCTTATATCGGACTGCACGAAGAACTCATGCGTGTTTATGCCGAGCAGTGGAAAACCTTTGAGCAAAAAGGCATCGAGATGCTCCAGCGTTTGACCCAGATTGCCACCGATCAAGGGGTTCCTACGGAATTTACCCAAGCCTTGGGAGATACGGGTCGTGCCATTTGCGATCTTGCCCAAAACTGGCAAAGCGATCTCATCGTCATGGGACGGCGGGGACTCAAAGGGCTAAGCGAATTATTCCTCGGAAGTGTGAGTAACTATGTTTTACACAATGCCCACTGTTCCCTATTAATTGTGCAAGGGCAAACCGCACTGGAAGATCAGCAAACAGAGGACAAAGCTGGTGAAAAATCTGCGGAAATTCCCACCGCAAGTTAGACAATTTTACATTCCGGCAAACTGAGGAGAAGCCACAGCCCTTGAACAAATTACAGCCTTTTCAGTGGTTACGGGATACGGCTGTAAACCCACCGGCTCCAAGCCTCATGAGAACTAAGCCTTGGAAATAAGACACTTTGCATCCTTATAATCTGTGAACAGGCTGTAAGGGTGCAGTGGCAACCTTTAGTGAACCGACTTCAGAAACAGTTTATAGCACGCCTCAATGAGAATAGAGGTTCCAGGGGCACTACCCCCATAAAAGAAGCACCTGCGGTGTATGGTTCTGGGGAATTTCTAATTTCTCTAGGCTTGCGGGCACTTCAAAAAATAGGTCGCAGGGGCGTAGCCCCCGTATTTGGTTCTGAAAAATTTTTGTTTGTAAATCAATTAGGATCGCTATATATCTAACAATTTGGGCAACATTTGCAAATACCCCTTGATCGTCCCCATGATGACGCAAAACCCTGGGTGAGTAAGGAATTAATTAACTTAATGATCATTGCGGGGACTGGATTTGAACCAGCGACCTTTGGGTTATGAGCCCAACGAGCTACCAGGCTGCTCTACCCCGCGATGTAGATTACTACCTTAGCGCAAAAAAACCACAACGACAACCCACCTAAAGCAAGGACAATTCCCCCTGCACCTCCAAACGCAGGTACGCCCCCAACTGGACAAACTGTTCCGCCAATCGTTCCCGCACCGTCGGCGAAATCCACCCCAATTGGTGCAACAGATGGATGGCCGTCGCATACTTTGCCCGTTTGGCACCATCCAACACCCGCACCGCCAAACCCATGCCGGTTTCCAAATTAGCCAGACATTGCACCCCCTCCGCCCCCGCCTTGCTGACTAGAGTGCCCTGGGTCAGTTGCATCAACTGGGTATCAAAATGCCCCGGCTCCGCCACCAAATCCGCCTGCTGGGTCATGGCACGGGTAATTTGCTCCAGCCCCAGGTGTTGACCGGCGGCCATCCGACCATAGAGGGCGGCCAGTTGATGCAGTTGCAACAAATAGGTGGGTGCCCCGCAATCGTCATGCACGGCAATCAATTCCGCCCCCGGTACCCCCAACAACTCCCCCACCTGGCTCAAGATTAATTCCTGTACCGGGTGTTGCCGGTGGAGATAGGTACTGCGCGGCCAGCCATATTTGGCGCATACGGCTAACATCCCTGCGTGTTTTCCCGAACAGCCGTGGGTCAAGGGACTCTGTTGACCGGGGGGAATCGGGCATTGCAGTTCCGTAGGGTCAATATCCGCCTGCCACAGGATATGAAACACCTGGCGGGTCGCCTCAATCTGTCCCCGGTGGGAACTACAAATCACCGCCAAATCCCGTTCTCCCAGCTTAAATTGCTCCAGGGTGCCGGTGACCACCACCGCCAGGGCTTGAAAGGGTTTGAAACTACTACGGGCAAACGTCGTGGTTTCCCCATCTCCCGCCACTGCCAACAACCGCCCCCGTTCATCACACAAAGCCGCATGGACATAGTGCATGGACTCCATGATCCCTTCCCGCAACAGACGCACGGTGAGCGGCTCCGCCAGGGTACGTTTCCCACGGGCTAGAGACACAGCCACCCCAGCAGTGCGACTGCGCCGTAGAGGATACCCAAACCCGCCAGACTGCGGCGTAACCTTCGGAGCAACGGTTCCACTTGGTAGGCACTCACCAACTGCTCTTGTAATAACACGGTCGGGGGTTTTTCCCAGGTTTGCCCGTCATACCACCCGGATTCTTCGTAAACAATTACCCGACTGGCCAGCCGCTGGCGCACATACCGCCACCCCAGGTATAGCTGAAGGAGTAACAATCCCGGCAATACCCCTACCCCTGCCACCGCCGCCAAGGTGAATCCCCAGAATTGGGTATGGGGGTCAAAACTCGCCGCCGCCACTGGTAACGCCACCAGCGCCCCTACCCCGGCGACCCAACCCAACCGTTGCCCGTATTCCCCCCAGCCCAGGGACGGCCAGCGGTAAAACCAGGAATCCCGCAGTGCCTCGTATTCATTAAGGGGCTGTTGTTCGGTCGGGACAGGGCAAGGGGACATCAAGGCAACCAATCTATCTAGGGGTGGACGAAACGCTCATTTCGCATTTTAATCCTTCTATTCGCCCCCTGCACCCAAAGCTAAAATTTAAGAGAACGCCGGGATTGCCTATGGTTCGGTGGATTTGGCTGGGGTTATGGATACCGCTGGTGGTCTGCCCGGTTTTCGCCCAGGGGAGTGGTGGGGGGGGAGGCAACCGCGCCGAACCGAACCCCTTGGGGACGGAACTGCGTACCGAACTGGTGCGAACCGAAGTGGACCGGGCGTTTCGCCATACCACCCTGCTTTTGAATCTGTTGGTGCTGGTGTTACTCCTCCTGCCCATCGCCCTGGGGTTGGGGTTGTGGGGTCTGCGGCGGAGTATCATTCTCCAATTGGTGCAGACGGCTACGGATGAGGCTCAAAAACAGATCAAAGCCCAGGCGGAAGCCACGATTGCCGAGGTTTTTGCCCAACAACTGACCCATTACCAAATCACCCTCGCCGCCCTCCATGCCCAGAGCCGCCAAACTCTAGAGCAGGAGTGGCAGAAACGGCTGAATACCCTCCATGACACAACCGAACGGGTGCCCCTCACCCCCCCCAGTTCCACCTCAACGCTCCAGCAGTTGCGGCATTGGCTCAGCGAGGAACGCACCGACTTACCCCCCACCCTGTATCAGGCGCTGGTGAATTGGTCGCCGGAAATGCCACTGACCGGGGCGGATTGCCTGCTGTTGGGGCAGGTGTGGCAACGGTTGGGGGAATGGGAACAGGCTTTGTCCTACTACCAACGGGCGTGTGAAGTGCAACCGGAAGCCTGGGAAAACTGGTACCACCTGGGTCTGGCCCTCAATCACCTACATCGGTACGCCGAAGCCCTGAAGAGCTTTGAACACGCCCTCTCCCTCCAGCCCCAGGCCAGCCAGATTCACCAGCATTGGCAGGCGGCTTTAGAAAAGTTAAAAAACACAGAATGAATTACAGTTTTTTAAGTAGCTAGGGGATACGGTCGAAACCCACTTGCTGTCGGTCAGTCATGTTAATGGTTTGTGTGATGATAGCAGACAGCAGTCCTCACTGAATTGAGAGCAGGGGTCGCAGGGGCACTGCCCCCGTTTTTGGTTCTGGAAAGTATGGGTATTCCAGTGTGATAACCGGCTGGTAATGCAAATAAATAGAGGTGCCCATTTATGAATATGAAAATTAAGCTGTCGGTCAGTCATGTTAATGGTTTGTGTGATGATAGCAGACAGCAGTCCTCACTGAATTGAGAGCAGGGGTCGCAGTGGCACTGCCCCCGTTTTTGGTTCTGGAAAGTATGGGTATGCCAGTGTGATAACCGGCTGGTAATGCAAATAATAAATAACAAATAGAAGTGTTCCGATAAAAACGATTGAAAAATTAAAAATAAATATAAAATTTTTGCTCACAGTTCAAATGTGTTTACCCTATTCCTGGGAACCAAGCGTGGGACTGGGTTCAATCCAATTAGGATTCCCGTAGCCGAAAATGCTCTCGATGGCATCGGGATGTGTGCCCCCATGACCGCCTATCCTGAATAAACAATAGAGGTGCCCACCCATGATGACCTTCCATGACCTATTGGCGCATTTACCGAGCGGCTCCCACGGCGGAGGCAACCCGACTTTGACCGGCGTAGCCAGCCTTACCGAAGCCCGTCCAGGGGAATTGACCTTTGTGGAACACAGCCGCCTCCTACCCCAACTCCAAGCCACTCAGGCTTCAGCGGTCATTCTCCCGTTGGATACGGTACTCCAGTCAGCGGCAGAGGCTCGGGGTTTGGCCTGGGTGTCCCTGCCCGACCCCCGCTTGGGGTTTGCCCTGGCGATTCATTATTTTTATCAACCGGCGGAACTGCCCCCTGGCATCCATCCCACAGCGGTGATTGACCCAACGGCGACCCTGGGGTCAGCAGTACGGGTGGGCGCCAGAGCGGTAATCCAGTCCGGGGCAATGGTCGGGGATGGGGTGCAAATTGGCGCTGGCGTCGTGATTGGGAACCAAGTTAAGGTGGGAAATGGCAGTATTTTATATGCAAATTGTACGATCTACGAACGCACGGAAATCGGCGAAAATTGCGTGATCCACAGCGGGGCGGTGCTGGGGAGTGACGGGTTTGGGTTTGTGCCGACCCCAGATGGCTGGGTGAAGATGCCCCAATCAGGGCGAGTGGTGGTGGAAGCGGGGGTGGAAATTGGTGCCAATACCTGTATTGACCGGCCAGCGGTGGGGGAAACCCGCATCGGTCAAGGGAGCAAGTTGGATAATTTGATTCACATCGGGCATGGCTGTCGCTTGGGTGCCCATTGTGCTTTGGCGGCGCAGGTCGGGTTGGCGGGGGGCGTGGTGTTGGAGGACTGGGTGATTTTGGGGGGACAGGTGGGGGCGGCGAATCAACTGCGGGTGGGCAGTCGGGCCCAGGTGGCGGCCAAGAGCGGGTTACATCAGGATGTGCCTGCGGGGGCGGTGATGGCGGGCTATCCGGCGATTCCTTTGCCCCTGTGGCGCAAGGCGATGGCGGTGGTGCAACGGCTCCCGGAAATTTACCAAACCTGGCGTAAACTCAATCGGGAAGGGGGGCCACCCCCGGCTTAAGGGCGTGCCAATCCCATTCCCCCAGGTGGTCTACCGCCCAGTGGGCATGGCGTTGCACCCAGTGATAGGGCATTTGCTGGGCGACCCCCACCACCCAACACCCCACCGCCCGAGCCCGTTGCATCCCCAGGCGTGTGCTGTCAAACACCAGGGTCGCTGGCGGCTCCGCCACATCCCCGTAATCCGCCACGATCCAATCCTGGGGAATGTGACCCTGGAGCAAGGGCAGTAAATCTTCACCTTTTTGCTCCGTCTGTAGCCCAAATTGGTAGCCATGAGCCTGGATTTGCTGTAAAAAGGCTGGGGTTTCCCCATACCAGGGCAAATCCGGTAATGACCCTAGCGCCTGTCGGTATTGGCTGTGGTAATGCTGGACTAATTGAGTTAAATAATCGTCACTCACGGAGCGGCGATAGCTCTGCCAAACATACTGCAAAAACTCCCGATCCGCCCCGCCCCGATACCAGGGATGCCGCTTGCGGGGGGCAATATTTTCCCGAATCAGCAGTTCTTGTAATACCTGTTCCCGCAGGGCTTGGTCACGGAACAGTACCCCGGACAGGGGACAAACCACCGTGGTGATGCGAAAACCCATTTTTTAAGGGGTGGGGCTGGCCTGGGGCGCAGGACTGGGGCTAGGGTTGGGCGTTAATTTGCGGATCAATTCCTGCGCTGGGGCGTGGGCGGGGGTGCCAGGGGGAATTTGCTTGGCCCAGTTGAGGGCTTCCGTGGGGTTGCTGGTTTCGTTTTGACGGGCTTGCTCCAGTAATTTATTACTGCTTTGGATTAACAGTTGTTCCACCTGGGGTTTAATATCTCCCTGATTACGCAGGGGCAGTGCCAGTTGGATCGCCCGCACCCAACCGCTGGGGGTATTCAGGGCGGCCTGTTTTTCCGCATCCTGGAGCTGTACCCGCCCCTGCCATTGCTTAATCTGATTCTGCGCCTGGTTGTAGAGGGCACGACCCGCATTCACCCGCCGGGCTTCGTTGATCGCCCCCTGCCAATCCCCCCGGTCAGCCGCCTGTTGCGCCGCCTCCAGGTAGGGTTGATCCTGCAAGGTTTCCAAACGAGTTTGCCATTCCCGCACCCGCTCCTGCGCCCGGGGGTAGAGGGCACGGCTGGGGCGAATCTGCTGGGCTTCGGCGATGGCACTGGTGTAGGCGGCAATGGTGGCGGGAGCAGCCAACCCCTCCGCTCGGGTTAAAATTGGGCTGTCTTCGGCGATTTGAATTTGATTGATCCAGCCGTCCGCCTCCGCCTGCGCCCGGTTCCACAGGGGATTATTGCTGGGAATTTGCCGCACCAGGGCAATGGCCTGATTCCAAGCGGCCACCGTGCGCCCCCCGGCCACCTGCCGCGCCTGATTGAGGATATTCAAAGCCACAATGGTCTGTTGCCAGGTTTCAATTTGAATTTGCGCCTGATTATACAAGGGACGGCTGGGGTCGAGGGTTTTGGACTTGGTGATCGCCGCCTGGTAGCCCGCCACCGTCTCATTCCAGGTTTGGGATTCCGCTTCCGCCAGCACCATAAAATCGGCCACTTCCTCCTGTAAATTCGCATCCGCCGGTACCTGCCGTGCCGCCGCCAATGCCCCTGCTAGATTCCGGGCCCGCAACTCCCGCAGAGCCGCCACATCCAGAATATCCCGCGCCCACCGCTGGTATTTGGCTTGCGCCTGGTCAAACAGGTAACTGTCCTTGGGAATGGTTTTGGTTTTGGCCATTGCCTCCAGGAGTTGGGACACCTGCCCCTGTTGCGCCAAGCCCTCCGCCTGTTCCAGGATGGTTGCCTCCTGGCGGGTACGCAAAATCATCCGGCTCAATTCCTGATAGCGGGCGGTCTGGGCGTAGGATTCATTGATGGTGGGGAGAAGGCTGGCCTGGGCCATCGCCGTGCGCCAGTCCCCTTTCCGCAGGGCGGCCTCCGCTTCCTCGTAAATCCGGGTCACCTCCGTCCAGCCCATCTGCCACTTGCGGAGTTCCTCCTGGGCTAACTGCGCCGCCGCCGTACCGGGGGGAATTTTCTGCGTAATCCCAAGAGCCGCCTCCAGGTTGCCCGCCTGGACCTGTTCATTGGCTAAGGCCAGCAAATCCATCCCCCAAGTATTGATAAATCGGTCAATTTCCGCCCGCTGGGGATGTTCCGGGGGCAAATCCGCCAGTAAAGTGATCGCCCGTTCCAAGCCCGCCACATCCTTGCTCTTGGCCGCTTCCTGGGCACAGTACAGGCGGTTGGCCACCGAAGCGGTAGGTAAAAACAGGTGGTTACATTTGGGAAAACTGGGCAGGCGCAGGAGTAAGACCACCGCCCCAAAGCCCACCAAACCGGATACCAAGGCCGTTCCCGCCATCAGCACCGGCCAGCGGTCCAACCAGGAAACGGCGGTGTCCACCGTCACGGGCTGGGTTTCTGGGGTAATGAGTTTGGGGTCAGGGGTTTGGGTCATGCCAGGGGGTCAGGCGTTACAGATGAGGCATACTTTACCTTATTGTGACAGCAAGCCTTGGATTTTGTCCCCAATTCGGGTAAAAAAGTGTCCCCTTGCCCATCTTCCATGCGGGTTTTGTGTGTTTCTACGCCGGTGGGTGCCCTAGGTTCCGGCCTCGGCGGGGGCGTGGAATTGACCCTGGCGAATCTGGCGGTCGCCCTCCAACAGCGGGGGCATGGGGTGACGGTGATCGCCCCGGCGGGTTCGACTTTGCCGGGGGTGCCGCTGATCACAGTGCCGGGAGTCCTGCAACCCATTGCCCAAAACCAAAGCCGTCAAGACCCCATCACTATGCCCGCCGGGGGGGTGTTGGGGCGGATGTGGCAGGTGGTGCGCTCTCAACCCTGGGATGTGGCGATTAATTTTGCCTATGATTGGCTCCCCCTCTACCTCACACCGTTTTTTGACCGCCCGGTGGTACATCTGGTCAGCATGGGTTCCCTGGTGGATTACCTGGACGAAATGCTCGCCCAGATTGCCCAAACCTACCCCCACCGGCTCGCCATGCACACCCGGGCGCAGGCCCTGACCTTTGGCTCAGCCATTGCCCAAGCCACGACCATCCTTGGCAATGGACTGGATGTGCGCCGGTATGACTTTTGCCCCCAACCGACAGGGGTGCTGGCTTGGGTGGGACGGATTGCCCCGGAGAAAGGCTTGGGGGATGCCCTGACCGTAGCCCGGCAGACGGGTTATCCCCTGCGGATCATGGGGAAAATCCACGACCCGGACTACTGGCGGCAGATTTGCACCCAATTCCCAGAAGCCAGAGATTACTACCGGGGATTTTTAAGTACGGATGAATTACAAAAGCAGTTGGGGGAATGCGCCGCCCTTTTGGTCACCCCCCACTGGGTCGAAGCCTTTGGGAATGTGGTGATGGAAGCCCTCGCCTGTGGGGTGCCGGTGTTGGGCTATGACCTGGGGGGGCCGGGGGAATTGGTGCGCTCGGGAGAAACGGGCTGGCTGGTCGCCCCGGGGGATGTGGCGGGTTTGGCGCAGGCGGTGACCCGGATTGACCAAATTGACCGCCAACACTGTCGCCGGGTGGCAGAGCAGGAATTTTCCCTGGCGGCTTTTGGGGCACGGGTGGAACAATGGTTGGGGCGCAACCGGTCTTGACCCGGAATTAGGATGCCAGCGGCGAACGCACAGGTTATGATAGATCAGGTACTACACAGAGGGTTGCGATGTTTGCACCCAGTCCGTTGGTGAGGGCAGAAGGCGAGTCCCTGGCGGTGACCCAGCCCCCCACGGTTCAGGTTTTAGCCAACGGGGCGACGGTGATTGCCCAACGGATGCCCGGGGCAACGGTGAATTTCTCCCTGTGGATGGGGTGTGGTTCCCAGCACGAACCGGATGTCCACAACGGCATGGCGCACTTTTTGGAACACATGGTTTTTAAGGGGAATGACCGGGTTCCCCTGGGGCTGTTTGAGCGACGGGTGGAACGGGTCGGGGGCATGACCAATGCGGCCACCAGCCAGGAATATACCCAGTTTTTCGTCACCACCGCCCCCCAGGATTTTCCCGAGGTCGCTCCCCTGCTGATGGATTTGGTGATGGCACCGGGGTTGGCCGAGGAGGAATTTCACCGGGAACGGCAGGTGGTCTTGGAGGAAATTCGCCGGGCGCAGGATGTCCCCCAACGGCGGTTGATGCAACGGGTCTTGGAACTGGCTTTTGCGGGTCTGCCCTATGCTCGGCCGGTGTTGGGATCGGCGGAGGTGGTTGCCCAGCTTACCCCAGCGGCGATGCGGGCATTTCACCAGCAGTGGTACGGTCCGGAACGGTTGACGGCGGTGGTGGTGGGGGATTTGGCGGTGGAGCGGCTGTTGGAGGTGGTGGTGCCCAGGTTACAGGCGTGCCAGGGAGGTGACCCAGCGCCCAGTTGTCCCTTTCCCAACCCGGTCTGCACCTTTTTGCATCGGGAAGAATTGGTGGATGACGTGCAACAGGCTCGCTTGGTACTCTCCTGGCGGGTACCCGGTTTGACGGATTTTAATACGGTCTGTGCCCTGGATGCCCTCGCCATGATCCTGGGACAGGGACGCACCGCCCGTTTGGTGTGGGAACTGCGCCATGAGCGGGGCTGGGTAACGGGCGTTACAGTACAAAATATGAGCTTTGTCCATCAGGGCTTGTTTTGGATTGGGGTGCAAGCCCCGGCGAGCCATTTAGCCTCCGTGCTGGGTGTGATCGAGGAACATATAGCCCGTTTGGCATCAGAACCGATTGGGGCGGAGGAATTGGCGCATCTGCGGCGGCGGGTCGCCAGTCGGTTTATCTTTGCCAACGAAACCCCGGCGGAACGGGCGGGACTCTATGGCTATTACCAAACCGTGTTGGGGGATATTAGCCCAGGGTTGGGGTATCCCGGCACGGTTGCCAGCCTGCAAGCCAGTGTCCTGCAACAGACTGCCCAGACCTATCTCACCCCGGCGTTGATGGGGCAGGTGGTGATGCGTCCCCCGAGCTAGGGGATTCCTTGCGACCCACCCCTGGAGGTGTTAGCTTAAGGAAATAGGGGGGCAATATCTGCCATTTCCTAGATAATTCATCGTGTTGTTATTTAGGTTGATCAAAATAAATGACCGTTGCTGTTGCGCCAGAAGTAACCACCCAAGCCCTGTTGACCATCAGGGAATTGACCGCAGAAATTGACGGCACGCCCATTTTGAAAGGGGTAAATTTAACGGTCAAAACCGGCGAAGTCCATGCGATCATGGGACCGAATGGTTCGGGCAAAAGCACCCTTTCTAAGGTGTTGGCGGGGCATCCCGATTACACGGTTACGGGTGGGGAAGTGTGGTATCGGGGGCAGGATTTGCTAAGTTTAGCCCCAGAGGAACGGGCGCATTTGGGGGTATTTTTGGGGTTTCAATACCCTTTGGAAATTCCGGGGGTGACGAATAGTGATTTTTTACGCTTGGCTTATAATGCCCGCCGCAAAGCCCAAAATTTGCCGGAACTTGATGTCTTGGATTTTGATGACCTGATCCAGGAAAAGTTAGCGATTGTGCAGATGGACAGTGCCTTTTTATCCCGGAGTGTAAATGAGGGATTTTCGGGCGGGGAAAAGAAGCGCAATGAAATTTTACAAATGGCTTTGTTAGAACCAGAATTAGCGATTTTGGATGAGACGGATTCGGGTTTAGATATTGATGCGTTGCGGATTGTTGCCGGGGGCATTAATCAGTTGATTAACCCGCACAATGCGGTGATTTTGATTACCCACTACCAGCGGTTGTTGAATTATATTACCCCCCAATTTGTCCATGTGATGGAGGGGGGGCGGATCGTCCGCACTGGTGGGCAGGATTTAGCACAGGAACTGGAAGCCCGGGGCTATGATTGGTTGCGTGGGGACGGGGATGGCAACTGAGGGGGCGGTCGGGAGCGGCTGGCTGATGGGGCGGACCACCCAAGGGGAATCCGGGTTTCTGGCGTGGCGGGATCGGGCGTTAACCCAGGTGCAAGACCCCCCCCGGGTGGATCGGGAAGCGTGGCGGGGAACAGACCTGCAACCCCTGCTGAATACCCCCTTTCGGTTGGCACAGCGCAAGGATTTAGAAGCGTTAAGGGTCGGGTTAACAACGGAATTGCTCCCGGAATTGCCCTGCCACGTTGCCCTGGTGAATGGTCACATTCTGGATCACGGGGAACTGCCGCCCGGTGTCACGTTGGGGGATTGGCAGGATTTATCGCCCATCGAACGGGAGGGCTTGGGGCGGGGACTGCCTACGGATAGCTTGACCGCCTTGAACCAAGCGACACTGCCGGGGATCACGGTGGTACGGGTGGTGGGAAATCCCATTGCCCCTTTGCACCTGATGCACCAGAGCCAGGGAGTGGACCACCCGGTATTGGCTTGTCCCCGGTGGGTGGTGGTGGTGGCGCCGGGAACCCATGTGACTTTGGTGGAGGAATATGTCAGTACGGGCACCGGCTGGACGAATGGGGTGACGGAGATTTACCTGGGGCAGGGAAGTCATTTGGAGCATTACCTTGTCCAGCGGGAATCCTTACAATCCTGCCATCTCCTGCGGCTGGCGGTGCATCAAGCCCAGGATAGCCATTACACCCTGCGTTCGGTCAGTGTGGGCGCCGGGTGGAGTCGCTGTGAGCCGCTGATTTACCAGGAGGGGACGGGGGCATTTACTCAACTGCGGGGGTTGAGTTTGGTGGGGGGTCGGCAACATACGGATATGCACAGTGTCATTACCCATGACCATCCCCAGGGCACCAGTCGTCAGCTCCACAAATGCGTGGTGGCGAACCAGGGTCAGGCGGTGTTTCAGGGTATGGTACGGGTCGCCGCAATTGCCCAATTGACCGATGCGGGGCAACTTAATCAAAATCTGCTGTTATCCAAACAGGCGAGGGTGGACACCCGCCCCCAGTTGGCGATCCAGGCGGATAACGTCAAATGTACCCACGGGGCAACGGTGAGTGATTTAGACCCGGAAGCCCTATTTTATCTGCAAAGCCGGGGGGTGGATCGGGTAGCGGCTCGGTTGCTGTTGGTGACCGGATTTACCCAGGAACTTCTGCGGGAAATTCCCTTTCCCACCCTGCGGCACCGCTGTCAGGTTTGGCTGGAAAAATTAACCGAATGCCCGGAGGTGACCCGATGACCATGACCACCGTGCGGAATTTAGCCGAGGTAACCCGGGGGGATTTTCCCATCCTCGGGCAGGAAATTCATGGGCACCCGTTGATTTATTTCGACAATGCCGCCACGTCCCAAAAACCCCGGCAGGTTTTGCAATGTTTGCAGGAATATTATGAATTTGCCAATGCCAATGTGCATCGGGGCGTGCATACCCTCAGCAATCGAGCCACCCAAGCCTATGAGGAAGCCCGTGCCAAATGCGCCCATTTGATCCATGCGCCCCAGGTGGAGTCCCTTATTTTCACCCGCAATGCCTCGGAAGCGATTAATTTGGTCGCCTATAGTTGGGGGATGAATGAGCTACAAGCGGGGGATGAAATCATCCTGACGGTGATGGAACACCACAGCAATTTAGTCCCCTGGCAATGGGTGGCGCAACGCACGGGGGCTGTGCTGAAATATGTGCATTTAACGCCCCAAGAAACCTTTGATTTAGAACATTACCAATCCCTGCTTTCGGATCGCACGAAATTGGTGGCTTGCGCTTATGTTTCCAATACCTTGGGCTGTGTGAATCCGGTTACCGAAATTATCCAATGGGCGCATCATTGGGGGGCAAAGGTATTGCTGGATGCCTGTCAAGCCGTACCCCACATGGTGGTGGATGTGCCCGCCTTGGATTGTGATTGGCTGGTGGCTTCCGGGCATAAGATGTGTGGTCCCACCGGGGCGGGTTTTCTCTACGGCAAGCCCGAATTATTACGTCAAATGTTGCCGTTTTTGGGCGGGGGAGAAATGATTGCCGATGTGTTTTTAGACCACAGTACCTATGCGGATATTCCCCACAAATTTGAAGCTGGTACCCCTGCAATTGCGGAAGCGATTATGTTAGGAGCGGCAGTGGATTATTTGCAGAATCTTGGTTTAGAAGCCATCCATCATTACGAGCAGGACTTGGTGGCTTATTTATGGGAACAACTCCGTAACATTCCGGGTATTCGTTTATTTGGACCGGCTCCCCCCCAGCGGGCGGGTTTGGTGACCTTTAGTTTTGCGGATATTCATCCCCAGGATTTATCCACGCTTTTGGACGAGGCGGGGATTGCCATTCGAGTGGGTCATCACTGTACCCAACCGTTGCATCGTTATTTGCAGGTGTCCGCCACCGCCCGGGCGAGTTTGTATTTCTACAATACCCGGCAGGAAATTGACCGGTTTATCCAAGTATTGCAGGACTCGGTGAACTTTTTTCGGGAAATTTTGGGTAATGCCCAGAGCGACCCTGGTTAAGTTTTGAATGTTACATTTTTATTTGAATTGTGAATAAAATTTTGGGCACCTCTATTTATTTGTATTACCAGAAGGTTATCTCGCTGGAATGCCAATATTATTGAGAACCACAGACGGGGGCTACGCCCCTGCGACCTATTTTTAGAAGTGCCCCTTTATGGTTAGACCACTCAGGTTTCAGAACCATACCCCGCCTTGGTTCTAATCACATAGGGTAACTTTGCCATACGCAGTGAGGATTGGTATATTATGGAAACCTCTATTTATTTGAACCAACCATCAATCCTATCGTGGGAATGCCCATATTCCCGAGAACCAAGGGCGGGGGATGCCCCCCTGCGACCGCTAATTTTGAATTTATAGAGGTGCCCTTATTTGAGCCTGTCGTATGCAGTCGTGACACCTGATCTAATGCTAGACTTTAATCGTTGCCTGGAACGGCGAGCAAGGGTAGGTTGAGCGATTATCATTAAGATGGAATTGAGTCTGTGGAGGGGGTCTATGCCGTCTGAGAAAAAATGCGTATCTGCGACCTTTAAGGAAGAGAAAAAGTTGCAAGATGCGGTACAACGCCTGCTGAATAGGGGTATTGCCAAGGAAGATATTTCCATCATGGGGCGCAATTTTCAGACCGAAGCCAAAATTACAGGTTTCCTGACGAAAAAGGATATTATTCTCGACGGTTTGACCAGCGGTGCCCTTTACGGTTCCCTATTTGGGTCGGTGCTGAGTTTATTGAGTGGCGTGGGCGTGCTGTTTATTCCCTTTTTGGGTACGGTGGTGGCGGCTGGTCCCTTGGCGGCGGCTTTGCTGGGGGCTACCAGTGGTGCTTTGTATGGTGCGATTGGAGCGGGGCTAGGCTCTGTACTTATATCCTTGGGCATGGCGCAGGAGCGGGCGGCAATTTATCAGACTCGGGTGCAAGCGGGAGAATTTCTCATCGTGGCAGAAGTGCCTGCTGACAGGTCTGGGGAGATTTTTTTGCTATTACAAAGTGCTGGGGGAGAGGAGGTGGCGATTACGGATATGCAGATTCCCCGTGGGGCGGAGGGTAAATTGGCAGGGGCAGAGGAAATTGCGCCGGATATTAAGTCAGGTATGTCCGAAGAGGCGCAACAGCAATTTGTGGAATCCTACAATCAGGCTTTTGAAAAATCCCCTGAGAATGCCCTTATGGAGGCTTGGAAAAAGGTTAAACAGTTATTTGACCGGGATGATCAAGGCATTTTTTCTAAGCGGAAACAATGATTTATTTACCCGTTGCCTATCTACTCTTTTTACTCCTGCTTTTAGCCTTCCCGTTTCTCTGGTTGGTGGTTACCCTCGATGCGGTTCAAGTTGCTGTTGCCAAGCTAGGATTTTCTCCTAATTTATCTCTTTTGCTCCTGACCCTGGTGATTATTGGGAGTACGATTAATATCCCCCTTTATGAAAGGGTTTCCAAGGTAACTGTCGTACCTGATTTGGAGCGATTGTGGGGGATGCGCTTTTTTTGGGGTATTCCCTTGAGGCGAATTGAACAGAAAACGATTGTGGCGCTCAATGTGGGGGGTGGTTTGATTCCAACCATATTAGCCATTTATCAATTCACCCGTGTTTCGCCAATTTTGATTGTGCTTGTGACTGCTGTGGTGACAGTGGTTAGTTATTATTCTGCCCAGGTGGTGCCGGGGATTGGGATTCAAATGAATGCCCTGATTGCGCCCCTGACGGCGGCGATGACTTCGGTGCTATTAACGGCGGGTTCTGATGTGGTGGCGGCACCAATTGCCTTTGCTGGCGGTGTATTGGGAACCCTAATTGGGGCTGACCTACTACATTTACCGCAAATTGAGCGGATGACTCCCGGTATTCTTAGTATTGGTGGGGCGGGCGTTTTTGATGGTATTGCGCTGTGTGGTTTATTTGCTGTTTTACTAACCTAAAAATCCTAGAAATTCATTTACAAAATGCTCATTTTCGGTTGGAAAAAATCCAGGCAACCCCTATAGCAATCCTATTTGATTAACCAACAAAAATTTTCCAGAACCAAGGACGGGGAGTGGTGCCCCTGCGACCCCTATGCCATTTTCATTTAGGATGGCAATAAGGATTGTTATAGAAATTCCCTAGAAACCCCAAGGTGCGATTATTTTCCCGTACTCTGTTCAGCCTGGGTGTGGTGCTGGTTGAGAATCACCATCTGGGAATAATCGTTTTGAACCTTTTGTTCATAGGTACGGCGAGCTTGAGCCTCCTCCTCCCCGTAGAAAAACGCCAGCAGGACAAACCGTCGCCCGGACAATATATCCGTCGCCTCATGCAACAAGGAGCAATTGAACACCACCGCCGAACCCGTGCCCGGTCGGTAGCGATAGGGACCGTATTCAGGGAACCGGAGGTAGCCCCCCTCGTACTCTTCGGTGTTGAGATTAATGGACATGGCAAAGCGTCGGTGCGCCGTCCCGCCAGTCGTGTTGTCCCGGTGCGCCCGAAAAAACCCCCCTGTCGTCGCATCGTAACAGGCGATTTTGTAATCTTCCCGGCGGGTGGCTTTGTAGCTAAATGCCTTTTCAATCTCTGGAAATACAATCCGTCGAATGGGACGATCAATCGCCCGTTTCAGCTCCTCATCCTGGACAAAGTGATCCTGGCGAATTTTGAAGGAGTGGTCAATGTAGCCCACGGTTCTTTCCCCAGCCCGCTTCATGAACCCGGAATCCGTGTGCCCGCGGGTTTCCCAAATGTGGATCAGATAGCGGCAAAACTCCCGTGAAAATACGTTGGGAATCAGCAAAACCGGGGCTTGCATGGGCACATCAATATCCGGTTGGGGCGGAAACTGCTCCCGCAATACGGTCAAAATCGGGGCGAAAGGCGCATCGTTGGCTAAAATCCAAGCCTGCACCACCCGCAAATTGCGATCCAACAACACCGCCACCCGCTGGTACACCGCTTGGGTCACACCGTCCGCTCCCACCTGGGCACGACACACCCCATACAACTGGCTCACCCGCAACGCCTCATCCGCAACCACAGGAAATGTCCATCCCTCTTGCTGAGCCACTTCCTGCCGCAACGCCAACGGGTCGGGACTGATGCTGACCACCTTGGCTCCCAACGCCTCAAATTCCGGCAAATGGGCTTGAATCTGGCGGCTAATTTCCCGGCAGGCTGGCAGGCGGTCGCTCGCATAAAATACCAACACCAGAGGCTTGCCCGCTTGATCTCGCAGAATGAAATCCTTGGTGCCGTTGCTGGGCAGACTAAATAAAGGAGCCGGTTCCCGGGGGGCAATCCCAGTCAAAACCACAGGTTCCATAGGCAATCTCCAACCACGACAGCGGGTAAACCCTTTACAGCCGCCAAGGTCATATCGAAAGCCTTTCCAGAGCAGGCGGCAGGGAGGTAACCCCAATCAACAGAATGCGATTAGCAAACCTTATGCAGGTTCATCGTAACAAATTCTGGCGGATTAGCCAACCCTGACCGGGGCGATCCCAGCGGTTAATGGCGGTTTGGACAACGGTTAACCAAGCCTTCGCCTATATGCAAAGTCCCCAGTAAACCCAATTAAGCAACCAGTTGTCAACGGGCGGCGGGGGGTCGCCAAGGAATATTTGCATAAGCATATATACTCAAATTGCATCCTGGAACACTGTTTCTGAGACCAGCTATGATTAACTGAAGATTAAATTTTCGTGAGCAGACTGACGGGGACATGGAGCAAGCCTCAACCTTAGTGATTGGTGGTGCGGAGGACAAGGTCAACGGGTTAGAAATTTTGCAAACCTTTTGGCGGCGGGCGGGGGGGGAGGATGCCCGGTTGGGAATTATCCCGGCGGCTTCGGGGGAACCGGCGATCATCGGTGGTATTTACCAGCGGTTGTTTGAAAATTTGGGATGCAAGTCGGTGCAGGTCTTGGATGTGCGGGAGCGGGAACAGAGCGAAGACCCGCATTGGTTAACCCGGTTGCGGGATATGACGGGGATTTTTTTGACCGGGGGGGATCAACTGCGCTTGGCGACCCTGTTGGCGGATTCCCCCCTGTTGGATGCCTTACACTTTTATCGGGAACGGGGCACCCTGACCTTGGCGGGGACGAGTGCCGGGGCGGCGGCGATGGGGTATCACATGATTGCCGGGGGCGGGAATGGGGAATGTCCTCATCCGGCGTTGGTGAATATGGCGGGGGGATTGGGGTTTTTGCCGGGGGTGATTGTGGATCAGCATTTTCACAATCGCAATCGGGTGGCACGGTTATTTAGTGCGGTGGTGATGCACCCGGAATGTTTGGGGATTGGGGTGGATGAGGATACCTGTGCCGTGTTTGAACCGACGGGGGAATTGCAGGTGGTGGGACGGGGGACGGTGATGATCCTGGATGCGGGGGAGGCATCCTATTTTTGTGAACCTCAACCCCACAGTACCACCCCGATCAGCGCCCACAATTTGCGGGTACATCTCCTGCGGCGGGGGGACCGGTTTGATGTGGAACGTCGGCGGGTTCTGCCCCCGGTGTTACGCCATTGTCCTGTTTGAGGAACCTGGGGTGGAGATTTTACGCATCTTGACCTTGACTGGGCCGAACTACTGGAGTGTGGAACGCCCGCATTTGATTGTCCTGCGCTTGGATTTGGGGGCATGGGCGGGGGTCAATACGGTGGAGATACCGGGGTTCCATGGCCGGTTGACCCGATTACTGCCGGGGCTGGAGTCCCACTATTGCATTCCGGGGCACTGGGGCGGTTTTTTGGAGGAGGTGGCGCAGGGCACGTCTTTAGCCCATGTGGTGGAGCATATTGCCCTGGAGTTGCAGTACATCGCCGGGATGGATGTGAGTTTTAGCCGCACCCATTGGACGAGTACGGCGGGGGTGGCACTGGTGGTGTTTGAATATGAACAGGCGGAGGCGGGACGGTTGGCGGGACGGGCGGCGGTGCGGTTGGTCAAAACCCTGGCGCAGGGGGAGGATTATCCCCTGGAGGAGTTGATCGCCGATTTGGGAGAATTGCGGCAGATGCGGGCGGAGGCGGCCCTGGGCCCCAGTACGGAAGCGATTGTACGGGAGTGTGAACGGCGGGGGATTCCCTGGCAGGAGCGGGCGTTGGGGATGATCCAGTTTGGCTATGGCTGTTACCAACGGCGGATTCAGGCGACCCAGACGGACCGCACCAGCATTCTGGGGGTGGAGTTGGCGGGGGATAAGGAGGGCACCAAACGGATGCTGGCGGAGGCGGGGATTCCCATTCCCCGGGGCACGGTGATCCGTCGGGAGGAGGATTTAGTATCGGCGATCCAGACGGTGGGGGGCTATCCAGTGGTGCTGAAGCCCTTGGATGGGAATCATGGCCGGGGGATTACCCTGGATATTCACACCCTGGAGCAGGCGCAGGTGGCCTACGATTTGGCGATGGCGGCATCCCGGGCGGGGCGGGTGATTGTGGAGCGGTTTCACCGGGGGCATGACCATCGGATTTTGGTGGTGAATGGGCAAGTGGTGGCGGTGGCGCAACGGGTGCCTGCCCATGTGACGGGAGATGGGAATCATACCATTGCCGAGTTGGTGGCGCAGGTGAATCGGGACCCGCAACGGGGGGATGGGCATGACAATGTATTGACTAAAATTATTTGGGATGAAACGACGGAAAGTGTTTTGTCCCAACAGGGCTACCAGCCGGGGACGGTGTTGCGCCGGGGGGAGGTGGCCTATCTGAAACGCACGGCGAATTTGAGTACGGGGGGCACGGCAGTAGATTGTACCGATGAAATTCACCCGGAGAATGCCTGGTTGGCGGTGCGGGCGGCGGCGGCGGTGGGGCTGGATATTGCCGGGATTGATGTGGTAACGACGGATATTCGCCAACCCCTGCGGCGGACGGATGGGGTGGTGGTGGAGGTGAATGCTGCGCCCGGGTTTCGGATGCACTATCGCCCCAGCGAAGGTTTGGCTCGGAATGTGGCCGCACCAGTGGTGGATGCCCTCTTTCCGCCGGGGGTGCCCCACCGGGTGCCCATCATTGCCATTACCGGTACCAACGGCAAAACCACGACCACTCGGTTGACGGCGCATCTGGTCAAGCAGATGGGAAAGGTGGTGGGATTTACCACGACCGATGGGACGTATGTGGGGGAGCATCTGGTGGAGCCGGGGGACAATACGGGGCCGCAGAGTGCCCGGTTGGTCTTGAACGACCCCCTGGTGGAGGTGGCGGTGTTGGAGAGTGCCCGGGGGGGGATTTTGCGCTCGGGGTTGGCGTTTCGGGAATGTGATGTGGGGGTGGTGTTGAACGTGGCGGCCGACCATTTGGGCAGTTACGACATTGACACCCTGGAGGAGATGGCGAAGGTAAAAGGGGTGGTTGCTGAGGTGGTGCGTCCGGGGGGCACGGTGGTGTTGAATGCGGACGATGAGCGAGTGGCACCGATGGCTGAGCGTTCCCGGGGGCGGGCGGCCTATTTTTCCCTGCGGGCGGATCACCCTTTGATTGCCTCCCATCGGCGGCGGGGGGGCTTGGCGGCGGTGTACGACCAGGGGGATTTGTGGCTCTACCAGGGGGAATGGACCTTACGCATCCTGCGGGCGGCGGAGGTGCCCTTGACCCTGGGGGGGCGGGTGCCGTTTATGATTGCCAATGCCTTGGCGGCGAGCTTGGCGGCGTTTGCCCTGGGGGTGACCTTGGACCAGATTCGCCAGGGGTTACGCAGTTTTACCGCTTCGGCGCACCAGACCCCGGGGCGGATGAATTTGCTGTCCGTCGGGGCGTTTCATGTGCTGGTGGATTATGCCCACAACCCGCATGGGTACGCAGCGGTGGCGGATTTTGTCCGTTCCTGGCATGAGGGCTTACGCATCGGGGTGATTGGCGGCCCTGGGGACCGGCGGGACGAGGATTTGGTCGAGTTGGGGGCGATTGCCGGGCGGGTGTTTGACTGGGTGATTATCAAAGAGGATGACGACCGGCGGGGACGGGATTTGGGGGAAGTTGCGGAACTGATCCGGGCGGGGTTGACCCAGGTGGGGAGTGCCTGTCGCTGGGAAATGGTCTTGGATGAAACCACGGCGATTCGCACCGCCTTGAGCAAGGCACCGGCGGGGAGCTTGGTGGTGATATTCCCCGAAAAGGTGCAACGGGCGTTAGAATTGATTCGTGCCGATGGTCATGGGTTGCCCGCCCAACCATGAATTCCCCCCAAATACTCTTAGTTGACGGTCATTCCCTGGCATTTCGTGCCTACTATGCGTTTGCCAAGGGACGAGACGGGGGACTGCGTACCAAAACCGGCATTCCTACCAGCATTACCTACGGGTTTTTGAAGGCGGTTTTAGAAGTATTAAATCAGCAAAATTTTACCCATCTTGCCGTGGCATTTGACCGGGGCGAACCCACATTTCGCCATGCGGTGGATGCGGATTACAAAGCGGGGCGGGTGGAAACACCAGCGGATTTTCAGGTGGATATGCAGAATTTGCAAGCCCTACTCACCGCTCTGAATATCCCGATTGTAACTGCGCCTGGTTACGAAGCGGATGATATATTGGGTACGCTGGCAAAACACGCCGCCGAAGCCGGATTTATGGTGAAAATTCTCTCCGGGGATCAGGATTTATTTCAGTTGGTGAATGAGCGGGTAAAAATTTTGCATTTGAGTAACCAAACCAGCCGCCCAGTGGAATTTGCCCAGGAACAGGTGGTGGAAAAATTGGGAATCACACCGGCGCAAATTGTGGACTACAAAGCCCTGTGTGGGGACAGTTCGGATAACATTCCCGGCGTGCGCGGCATAGGGGCAAAAACCGCTGTGGCATTGCTGAAACAATATCAGAATTTGGATGAACTCTACGCCCATTTAGACCAGTTACCCAAAGCCCAAAAACAAAAACTCATCGAAGGGAAAAATGATGCCTACCATTCGCAATTTATGGCGAGGATTCATCAGGATGTACCCCTAGACATTACCTGGTCAGAATGCCAATTGGTGGGATTTGATATATTAGGCGTGATGCCCCTATTAGAAACCCTAGAGTTACAAGTATTTCAACGGCAAATTGACCAACTTTATACCCGGCTTGGGGGTGTTTCCCAGTTAGAAATGGATGGGGACTTATCCTTTTTTACGGCGGCGGATACGGCACAAAAGCAATCCATTGATCTGCCATTCCAAGTGCAAATTATCACCGATTTATCCCAACTAGAGCAACTGGTACATTCCCTCAAAAATCGCACGGAAACCCCCGTCGCTTGGGATACGGAAACGACTGCGCTTGACCCAAGAGATGCTCAATTGGTGGGGATTGGATGTTGTTGGGGTAAAGAACAGGTCGCCTATATTCCGGTCGGGCATCGGCAGGGGTCACAATTACCTTTAGATGTGGTTTTAGCCCATTTGAAACCGATTTTAGAAAATCCTGATGCCCCCAAAGTCTTGCAAAATGCCAAATTTGACCGCAATATTTTCCTGGTACAGGGAATCGCCCTCCAGGGGGTGGTTTTTGATACCCTTCTTGCCAGTTATGTACTCGACCCGGAAGGAAGTCATAAATTAGCGGATTTGGGCGAAAAATATCTGGGGATCACCTCCCAATCCTATCAGGATTTAGTCCCCAAGGGGCAGACGATGGCGGATGTGGCGATTCCATTGGTTGCCAACTATTGTGGGATGGATGCTTATCTAACCTTTCAGTTAATGGGCATCCTCAAAAATGAACTGGCAAAAATTCCTGAGCTGGAACGGGTTTTTACGGAAATTGAACTGCCTTTAGAGCCAGTTTTAGCCGCTATGGAATATCGGGGCATCACCCTGGATTTAGATTTCTTAAAACAGCTTTCTAAGGAATTTGACCAAGCCCTCCAGCACATTGAATCCCAAGCCCATGCGTTAGTGGGTCAACCTATTAACTTAAATTCTCCCAAACAGTTAGGGGTGCTTCTATTTGAAACCTTGGGGCTAGACAAAAAAAAGACCCGCAAGACCCAATCGGGTTACGCTACAGATGCGGCTACTTTGGAAAAACTTAAGGGGGAACATCCGGTCATTGATTTAATTTTGGAACATCGTACCTTAGCCAAACTCAAATCTACCTATGTAGATGCTTTAGCCGGATTGTGCCGACCAGATACAGGGCGAGTCCATACGGATTTCAACCAAACGGTTGCCGCTACCGGTCGTTTATCGTCCTCTAATCCCAACTTACAAAACATTCCTATTCGCACGGAAATTGGCAGACAAATTCGGCGAGCATTTATTCCCCAATCCGATTGGCTTTTGGTTTCAGCGGATTACTCCCAAATTGAACTGCGAATTTTAGCCCATTTGAGCCAAGAACCGGTACTGATTACCGCTTTTCAACGGCAGGATGACATTCACCGACTGACTGCCCAATTACTCCTCGAAAAAGAAGAGATTACCCCGGATGAACGGCGGCTCGCTAAAATTATCAACTATGGGGTGATTTATGGCATGGGACCTCAGCGTTTTATGCGGGAAGCGGGGGTTTCATTTGCTGAAGCGAAAGCATTTATTGAGCGATTTAATCAACGTTATCCCGCCGTATTTGATTACTTACAAAATACAGAACGCCAGGCAATTGTCCAGGGTTATGTGGCAACCATCACCGGGCGGCGCAGGTATTTCCGGTTTACCAGTCCCTTACTGCAACAATTGCGGGGTAAAACATTAACCGAAGTGGATTGGGAAACGGTACAAAAACGCTTAAATCCTGTGGATGCGGGTTTATTACGAGCGGCGGCCAATGCACCCATTCAAGGTTCTAGTGCGGATATTATTAAAATCGCTATGATTCGCATCCATCAATTATTAGCTAACTATCAAGCCCATTTACTTTTACAAGTTCACGATGAATTAGTATTTGAAATCCCCCCGTCTGAATGGCCGGAATTAGAGCCACAAATCAAACAAATTATGTCCCAAGCGATGACTTTAGCTGTCCCTTTAGAAGTAGATATTCATGCCGGTTCTAATTGGCAAGAAGCTAAGTAGGATCATCTAAGTACAGCCCCTTCAGGAATTCAGGTAGTGCTCTCTTTGTAATGCTCAAGAAATATAGCAATCCTAAATGAGAATGGAACAGGGGTCGTAGGGGCACCGCCCCCGTCTTGGGTTCTGGAAACTTTGTGTATGCCTACGGCACGCAAGCTAATGTAAATCAAGTAGGATTGCTATATACAGTCTATTTGTCAATTAAAGGATACAAAAAGCCTTGATAATTCTAAAACTTCAGCATGATTGACCTACGGCAAGTGGGGTTCAACTGTATCCCATAACTACTTAAAAGACTGTATTGTAATAATAAACAATTACTTGGATAGCACTACCGAATAGGCTAGTTCAGTAATTGTCGAGGCACAAAAAATTCTCGGGGTAAAAGGACAGGCTTTGCTGAAAAAATCAACGTCGTGTGATAAGTGTCCGAGTTGACCGCCACCCCCAACAACGGTTTACCCAAGTGTTTCCCCCCCTGGTGATAATCTCGGTAAACATTGCGAGCCGCTCGTAATGCTTCCGGTTCCAATAATACGGGCGGGGCAGTGTGTTCCGGCGTAGGAGACATGGGGCAGCTTGGGGCAGGGAATAGTTCTAGTTTAGCCTGCGGGACAAATTCCGGGCTAAGGATTTGTTAAATTTCCGTAAATGTTAGGGTAATGATGCTAAAGCCGCCGCCACCTGTACCCCCATCCCCCGACAACCCACCCGTTGCGTCCCCTCCGTGTAAATATCCCCCGTCCGGTAGCCCTCACGCAAGACCTGAGCGACTGCCGTTTCCAGGGCTGAGGCCGCCTGGGCTTCCCCCAAACCGTAGCGCAGTAACATAGCGGCACTGAGAATTTGCGCCAAGGGGTTGGCCACGTCCTGCCCGGCAATATCTGGCGCTGAGCCATGCACGGGTTCAAACACCCCCGGCCCCCCCGCCCCCAAACTCGCCGAGGGCAACATCCCGATACTGCCGGTCAACATGGCCGCCTCATCGGAGAGAATATCCCCGAACAGATTGCCCGTCACGATCACGTCAAATTGTTGCGGCCAGCGAATCAACTGCATGGCGGCATTGTCCACGTACAAATGGGTCAAGGTCACCTCCGGGTACTCCGGGGCTAGGGCATTCACCCGTTGCCGCCATAGTTGAGACACCTCCAACACATTCGCCTTGTCCACCGAACATAGGTTTTTTCGACGTTTTTGTGCCGCCTCGAACGCCACTCGGGCAATCCGGTCAATTTCACTCGCCCGATAGGCCATCGTATTCACCCCCCGCAGTTCCCCGGTTTCGGTGCTAAAAATACCCTTGGGTTGCCCAAAATAAATGCCTCCGGTCAACTCCCGCACGACCAGTAAATCCACACCATTGATCACTTCCGGTTTTAGCGAAGAAGCCTGGAGCAATTCGGGAAACACCTTGGCGGGGCGCAAATTGGCAAATAACCCTAACCCAGAACGCAGTCCCAACAACGCCTGCTCAGGGCGCAAATGACTGGGCAGATCATCCCATTGAGGACCACCCACAGCACCTAATAAAACCCCATCACTTTGGCGGCACAATTCTAAAGTTTCCGGGGGCAACGGTTGACCGGTTTGGTCAATGGCAATCCCCCCGATTAATGCCTCAGAAAAACTAAAATCAATCCCATATTTTTGCCCTAACTTTTCTAAAATATCCACCGTAACGGTCATAATTTCTGACCCAATCCCATCCCCCGGCAAAACGGCAATTTTGTAACTCCGATTGGTCATCGTGGCATCGCCAACCCAGCAGAGGTATCTTAACAGGAAATGGGCACCCTAACGGTAATTTCGCACCGAAGGTTGCACAGTTTGATAATTTAAGGGTTCCTCGCTCCGTACTGGCGCCTCTCCCTCCCGCCACTGCCATAGCGCCACATGGGCAAACTGCTCATCATCCCGCAGTGGCTCCCCTTCGGGGGTTTGGTACTCCTCCCGGAAATGGGCACCGCAGGACTCCCGCCGTGCGAGGGCATCCAACGTCAATACCGAGGCTAATTCCAGGTAATCCGCCACCCGTCCCGCATACTCGAGGGCTTGATTCAACCCCTGAGCCACACCCGTCACCCGCACATCCCGCCAAAAGGCTTGCTGTAAATTGTTAATTTTTTGTAATGCGTCTTTTAACCCAGTTTCCGAGCGGCTCATCCCCACCTGATCCCACAGAATGGTGCCCAACTGGCGATGAAACTCCCTAGGGGTTTGGGAACCTGACCCACTCAAGAGGGTAGCAATCCGGTCGTGGGTCTGTTGGATTGCCTGCTGAAATTCCTCCCGGAAAACATCAATTTCTTGGGGTTTGATCCCCGCCAAATAATTACCTAGGGTGTAGGGAATAATAAAGTACCCATCTGCTAAACCCTGCATCAATGCACTGGCACCCAAACGATTGGCACCGTGGTCAGAAAAATTGGCTTCTCCTAGGACAAATAAACCGGGGATCGTACTCATCAAGCCATAATCCACCCACAGCCCCCCCATCACATAATGCACTGCCGGATAAATTCGCATCGGCGTTTCGTAGGGATTTTCCCCGGTGATTCGCTCATACATGGTGAATAAATTGCCATATTTGCGCTCGATTTCGGGGCGATTATGCGCCAAACGTTCCTGGAAATCTAAATATACCGACCGCCCGACCCCATAGCCTTGGTCACAAACATTTTTTACCGCCCGGGACGCAATATCTCTGGGTACTAAATTGCCAAAACTGGGATAGAGCCGTTCCAAAAAATAATCCCGCTCGGCAGGGGGAATGTCCTGGGGATCACGGGTATCGCCAGGGATTTTCGAGACCCAAATGCGACCATCATTGCGTAAACTTTCACTCATCAAAGTTAATTTGGACTGCCCGGTTCCCGACACCGGAATACAGGTGGGATGAATCTGCACAAAACTAGGATTAGCCAACCATGCCCCCCGTTTGTGACAACGCCAGACCGCCGAAGCATTGGCACTTTTAGCGTTTGTAGATAAATAGTAAATGTTCCCGTAACCACCGCTGGCTAAAATAACTGCCTGACCCCCGTAGCGTTCTAATTCCCCGGTAATTAAATGGCGAACAATAATGCCCTGCGCCCGCCCATCTACGATGACTAAATCGTAAAACTCGCGCTGGGGAAATAATTGCACCGTCCCCCGTTGTACCTGGCGCATCAACGCCCCATAAGCTCCTAATAATAACTGCTGTCCCGTCTGCCCCCGGGCGTAAAACGTGCGGGACACCTGCGCCCCCCCAAAGGAACGATTCGCCAACAGACCCCCGTACTCCCGGGCAAACGGCACCCCCTGCGCCACGCAATGGTCAATGATCTGGGTGCTGACCTGCGCCAAACGATAGACATTCGCCTCCCGCGCCCGAAAATCCCCCCCCTTGATCGTGTCGTAAAACAACCGCCAGACACTATCCCCGTCATTCTGGTAATTTTTTGCCGCATTGATCCCCCCCTGAGCGGCAATGCTATGGGCACGCCGGGGCGTATCTTGTAAGCAAAACACCAGTACTTTATACCCCAGTTCCCCCAGGGTAGCGGCTGCCGATGCCCCAGCCAAACCCGTGCCAATCACCAGTACGGTGTATTTACCCCGATTGGCGGGACTCACCAAACGGCAGTGGTTTTTGAATTCATCCCACTTATCTTCTAGGGGACTGTTGGGGATCGGGGTGGGGTTCATCGGCTGTGCCCATAGATGGCTAGGGGAATGATGGCGTAACCCAGCAGTAGGATCAGGCTCACCATCTGACTCCAACGGGGCAACCAGGGGGTGATATGCTCATGTCCCAAACCCAAAGATTGCAGGCTACTGCCAAAACCATGCGCCAGATGCAGTCCAACGGGCAACAACGCCAATTCATACACTGCCACCCAGGCAGGGTTGTGAAATAATTGGGTCACCAAAACTTCTAAATTGCGTTCTCCTGGATGGAACCGGAACTGTTGCAAATGGATGATTAAAAAACCAAGCATCAATGATCCACTGATCACCATAAATCGAGATGTGAGATTGACTGCCCAACTGCCTGCCCAAGTGTTTTTATGTCGTAAATGGGTGTGTTTAGGAACGAATTTTTTTTGCTGTCTGCGGAGGGCAATGGTTAACCAAACATGAGTAATAAAAGCCACGAGTAAGGTTAATTCTAAACCATGAAATAGCCAACCCCACGCTTCCAATTCCTGAGCCAGCTGATTGTAACGACCTGGGGTATCAAAAAGTAGTAAATTTCCCCATAGATGAAACAGCAAAAAAGCGCATAAAAATAAACCCGATAGGGCAATCAGGGCTTTCTGCACAACGCTGTTACTGAGGATGGCTGTGTTCATCGTCCCAAGCTACTAGTAGAAATGGCACGCCAACTGGCAACCCCCGCCAACACCCACGCCAGGGCTAGGATTCCCCACCAAAGGGAACGGCGGAAACGAGGAGGCAGGGAGCGGTTTTTCGTCATCGGTTCAGCCCTCAGGTGGGAACGCCCGGCTTGGGGTTGGATGCACTTCTTTTACCCTAGCTCAAGGGCTTGGGGTTGCGGGGCGGGTTTTAGCAAAATTTTGGCTGGGGTCGCTCCCCGCTACGTTAAAAGGATAGGGATTGGCTACACTAAAATAATCCCCAAACGTTGAGGACGGAGACTTGTTTGACTACGATTTGCTGATTATCGGGGCGGGTGTGGGCGGTCATGGGGCGGCACTCCATGCGGTGGCCTTGGGCATGAAAACGGCGATTGTGGAAGTGGCGGAGATGGGGGGCACCTGTGTCAATCGGGGCTGTATTCCCTCCAAGGCGTTGTTGGCGGCGGCGGGGCGTTTGCGCCAATTGCAGGACAAGGAAACCCTAAAAGCCCTGGGGATCAACGTGGCAGAGATTCAGGTGGATCGGGCGGGGGTGGCGGCTCATGCGGAAGGGATTGTGACCAAAATTCGGGGGGATTTGACCCGCTCGCTGGAACGGCTGGGGGTGACGATCATTCCCGGCTGGGGCAAGGTGGTCGATCCGCAGAAGGTGAGTGTGACGCAGGGCGGTAAAGAAACCCTGGTGACGGCGCGCCATATTTTGATTGCCACCGGTTCCTATCCTTGGGTGCCGCCGGGGATTGAGATTGACGGACAAACGGTGTTTACCAGCGATGATGCCCTGAAATTGTCTTGGTTGCCCCCTTGGATTGGGATTGTGGGTAGTGGCTACATTGGCTTGGAATTTGCCGACATTTACACGGCGCTGGGGTGCGAAGTGACGATGATTGAAGCCCTGGACCGCCTGATGCCCACCTTTGACCCGGATATTGCCCGGTTGGCGCAACGGGTGCTGTTGGCGGATCGGGATGTGGAAACCCATGTGGGAGTGTTGGCGCAGAAAATCACGCCGGGGAAGCCGGTGGTGGTGGAATTGGCGGACACTCAAACCAAGGAATTAAAGGAAGTTTTAGAAGTGGATGCGGTGTTGGTGGCGACGGGGCGACTCCCGGCTACGGAGAATTTGGGGCTGGAATCCCTGGGTATTCAGCGGGATCGGCGGGGGTTTATCCCGGTCACGCCTCAGTTTAATGTACTTAAGGATGGGGAACCTGTGCCGACTCTGTGGGCGATTGGGGATGCGATTGGCACAATGATGCTGGCTCATGCGGCGGCGGCGCAGGGGCGGGTGGCGGTGGAAAATATGCTGGGACAGAACAAAACCGTGAATTACCGGGCGATTCCGGCGGCGGCTTTTACCCACCCGGAAATTAGTTTTGTGGGCTTGACGGAACCCCAGGCGCAGGAGTTGGGACAAACGGAGCAGTTTTCCGTCGCCGCAGTCCGCAGTTATTTCAAGGGCAATTCCAAAGCCATTGCCGAGGGGGAAGCGGAGGGTTTGGCAAAGGTGATTTACCGCCCGGACACAGGGGAATTGTTGGGGGTGCATATCATCGGTACCCATGCGGCGGATTTGATCCAGGAGGCAGCGGCGGCGATGGCGACCCACACCCCCATCCAAGCCTTAGCGGAAATTGTCCACACCCATCCCACCCTCACTGAGGTGTTGGATGAGGCGTTTAAGCGGGCGAGTTTAACGCTGACCCGTTCGTAAGTGGGTTATGGTTTCGATTCGGCGCACCCGTCCCCATCTTGCCCAATCCCTCAGCCGCCTGGGCTACCAAATGGAATTGCCCGAAGCCCAACCCCAGCACATTTTGGAGGAAATTGTCTGGGCGAAAGAAGTGGAAGTGGAGCGATTGCGGCAAGCGTTGCCTTTATCAGAATTGCAAAAAAAGGTACTGAATGCGCCCCCGCCCAGGAATTTTTTGGCGGCTTTGCAATCCCCACCCCATCCGGGTCTCATTGCAGAAGTCAAAAAGGCATCCCCCAGCAAAGGGGTGATTCGGGCGGATTTTGACCCGGTAGCGATTGCCCAGAGTTATGAACGGGCGGGGGCACGCTGTATTTCTGTACTTACGGATGAGCAATTTTTTCAGGGGAGTTGGGATTATTTAAGCCAGATTCGCCAAGCGGTTGACCTGCCCCTTTTGTGCAAAGAATTTATCATTTATCCCTACCAAATTTACCTTGCCCGTTGTCAGGGAGCCGATGCCATTTTGCTGATTGCCGCCATTCTCACCGACCAAGATTTAAGCTATTTTATTCGCATCATTCACGCCTTAGGGATGGTGGCTTTGGTGGAAGTGCATACCTTCGCAGAATTAGACCGGGTATTAGGTGTGCCGGGGGTGAATTTGATCGGCATTAACAACCGCAATTTAGAAAATTTCACAACAGACTTAAGCACCACAGAAAATCTATTAGCGCAAAAATTACCTGAGATACAACAGCGGGGCATTACCCTTGTCAGTGAATCGGGAATTCACACGCCAGCGGATGTTTTGCGGATGAAACAGGCAGGGGTGCAGGGGATTTTGGTGGGAGAATCGTTGATGAAACAACCGGATATTGAGCAGGCAGTGTGGGGATTATTAGAGAGCGTTTATTAATTCTTTTGATTAATAATTTTAGGGCACCTCTATCAATTCAAAGTTAGCGGTCGCAGGGTGGGATTTATGGTTGGTTCAAATAAATAGAAGTTCCCTTTAATCTTCTACAATTTTAGATTGGCGATATAGCAATCCTAAATGAAAATGGTCTAGGGGTTCCGTACTTGGTTCTGGAGCATTTCTGTATGACTACGGCGCGCAAGCTAACGCTAATCAAGTAGGACTGCTATAGATTAGAAAACTCTTGCCTTTGGTATCGTTGGTATCGTTCCTGCCACTCGCGCAAGACGAGGCGACATTGGGCACATTGAATCATCGCCAACAGGGCCTGAAATCCCTCTGAATTATTGGCATAAGTACCTGCCACCCGCTCTGGGGGAATTGCCAAATCAGGTTTTAACTGGGCCACAAAACCGTAGAGTTTCTGATTGGAAAAGGAACTATTAATCGCCCATCCTGCTGGCGGGGTTAATGCGATTAAATGTTCTACGGCTGGTGTTTGCAAGTCTAATTCCCGCGCCAAAATCGCCTCCACCACCTCTGCGGGGGACTGGTTAACCGGGCATCGTCCCCCCGGAAAATCCCACGTCAATTCCCCTATGCCTGGGCGATACATCGGTACGGGTAAAATGATGCGGTCTTGTTGAATGGGGATCACAATGACGGAATCAACCCGCTCCACCCGCCAGTATTCCCGCACAATGCCCTGGTGGTCCTGGAGATGCTCGCCAATCAGCGTGAACCACCGGGTTTCCAGGGTGAGGATGCGGTCCAGAGTTTGCCAGGATTCCATGCACCATCCCCCGCTTAGCCGTTGAACCAGGTCATGCCCATTCCTCTTGCCAGCATCGCCGCCAGCAAAGGCATGAGGGTCAAACCAAGTAATTCACTGCGGATCAGCCAGGATAACCGGTTGACCTGGGAGACACTCAAGCGCGGCGATTCTCCCTGTTGCAATTGTTTAATCCAAGAAATAAAACAAAACGTGGGATAAAGCGATAATAAACTCACTACCGCAAACACGCCAATTTTGGTGTAAAAAACCGGGTTGTGGAGATAATATGCCGTGCCTTTGCCAAAGTAAATCACCCGCAAAATACCCGTGATTAAAATGACGGTTGCCGATAATCCATAAATCGCATCCGCCCACACCACCCGCCACGCCTGCTCCACCTTGAGGTCTTTGTGCAGTGTGAGTCCTTCCACCAGCAGTGCGGCAAACGCCCCCATAAACCCCAAATAGTGCAAATAGGCGGTCACCACACTGCTCCACATGGTCGCTCTCCTTCATCGAAAATGGGTCGCACGCCTGAACCGGCATACTAATAAATTAAGTAAATTAAATTAAGTAAAACATCTAAACCCACCAAGGCTTCATTCCCGTGCGGGGGTCGGTCTCGCGCCAGGGGGAAATCAGAATCAGGTCATTGGCGACCGCCACATGGACGAGCTTGAGGGGCAAAGGAGCCGGGCCACGCACCACCGTGCCATCCGGGGCGTACAGCGAACCATGACAGGGGCATTGAAACTGCTGATCCAGGGGATTCCAGGGAAACGTACAGCCCAAGTGGGTGCAGTTATTGACAATGCCCATCGTATCCAAAGTGCGGTCTTCCTTCACCACCAGATAGGTGGGTTCCCCAGCCAATCCGGCCACCAAGGCCCGGGTTCCCGGCGGTTCCTGCAAAATCCGGCTAGCAGGAATGGGCGTGCCAAAGCGATCCCGGGCAACCACACTCCCATCAGCGCCCGTGTCTTCCCCCGGAGGCACCAAAAACTGCCCCACCGGATAAAGCGATGCCGTCAGGGCGGTGGCCACCGTTGCCCCGGTGAGAAAATTTAGGAGTTGCCGCCTCGACAGGGATGCGTCTGCTGCTAAAGGAACACTCTGATCCATACCCTTCCTGCCTCCTTATGCTTCCTGAAGGTTGAACATCCTGCTAAGGGGCTTGCCGGGAGGGGCGACTCGAAATGCCCAACAGCTGGTAAAGACCGCAAAAGCCCACCAGCCCGGTGATGAACAATATCCCAGCCACCACCATCAACCCTAAGCCCCACCCAGAACCCTTGAACACAAACCATCCCAGATAAAACAGCAAAGCCGCTAAAACCAAACGAATCAGCCGATCCAACCAACCCAAATTGCTTGCCATAACCTACACCTCCAAACAGAAATCAAAAGATTAAAACCGAGATCAAATCAATCAAACAACTGGCCTGCGCCGAGGACTTTTTTGAGGCATACCATCCTCTACTTGGCATTATAACTAATCACCTATATAGTTAACAACTCACAAAGATGGGATGTCCCTGGGCGAATGAACGGATTCCCTAGGGCATTCGTCTAAAATGCAGGTAGGGCTGTGGGAGGGTAATCGGCGTGCCAACCTGGCGCAAAAACAGCATCCGGTTTCTGCCCGTCGTGGGGGTAGCGGTATTGCTGGCGGGGGGAATTTGGTGGTGGGGGTTCCGTCCCCGCTCCCAGAAACAGCCCCAGGTACGCACGGCAACGGTGACCCGTGAAACCTTGCCGGTGACGATTCAGGTGAATGGGGAGGTGCGCCCGGAACGGACGATTAATATTAGTCCCAAAACTGCGGGTATTGTGCGGGAATTGCGGGTCAGGGAAGGGGACCGGGTGGAACAGGGGCAGATTTTAGCCAGGATGGACGATGCCAATGTGCGGGGGCAGTTGACCCAAGCCCAGGGGCAGGTGGCGGCGGCGCAGGCGAATCTCCAGCGGTTGCAGGCAGGGAATCGTCCCCAGGAAATTGCCCAAGCCCAGGCGCAGGTGCAGGAGGTGCAGGCGGCTCTCAACCAAGCGGAATTGAATCTCAAACGCAACCAAACCCTATTCGCCCAGGGAGCGATTTCCCAGCAGAATTTAGAATTATCTTTGACAGAACGGGATCAAGCCTTAGCCCGGTTACAGCAAGCCAAACAAGTTTTGGATTTACAAAAAAGCGGTTTTCGCCCGGAAGAAATTGCCCAAGCCCAGGGGCAACTCCAGCAGGCACAAGGCGCATTACAGGTGATTCAATCCCAGTTGAACGATACGATTTTGCGGGCACCTTTTGCGGGGGTGGTGACCCGGATTTATGCGGAACCGGGGGCATTTGTCACACCGACCACTTCCGGCAGTACGGTATCCTCGGCGACCTCTTCTTCGGTGTTGGCGTTGGCGGCTATGAACCAGGTGGTGGCGAAGGTGCCGGAAAGTAGCCTACCCCAGTTGCGGTTGGGGCAAACCGCCAAAATCCTTGCCGATGCCTACCCGGAGGAACCCTTTACCGGCAAAGTCATCCAGATTGCCGTGCAGTCGGTGGTGGAGCAAAATGTCAATAGTTTTGAAGTACGTTTGGCGGTGGAGGATGCCCAACAGCGGTTGCGGGCAGGGATGAATACGGCGGTGACCTTTCAGGTGGGGGTGCTACCCAATGCTTTGGTGGTGCCGACGGTAGCGATTGTCCGTCAGGAGCGGCGGGCGGGGGTTTTGCTGGCGGAGAACCCACCCCGGTTTCAACCTATTCGCACCGGTGCCAGTGTGCGGGATAAAACGGTGGTGCTAGAAGGCTTAAAAGAGGGGGATAAGGTACTGCTGAGTTTTCCCCGGGGAGAACGCCCCCGTACCCAACTTCCCTCGCTGATCCCCGGTCTAGGACCAAGGCGATGAGGGGGCAAAAACGCCAACGGCCCCCAGGGGTAGGTAGTGCCGAAATTTTGGCGATGGCTTGGTCTGCCCTGCAGGCGTACCGATTGCGGACGGTGCTGACCATGCTGGGGGTGGTGATTGGCATTGCGTCGGTAATCCTGGTCACGGCGGTGGGGCAGGGGGTACAGGCGGCTACCGAGCGGCAAATTCAAAACCTGGGAACGAATCTTCTGCAAATCCAAGCCGGTCCGCCCCAGGTGCGGGGGATCAGCCAAGGGGCGGGCAATGCCTCAACGTTGACCTTAGAGGATGCGGAGGCGGTGGCGACCCAAGCTCCTTCCGTAACCCGGGTGGCTCCCTATCTGACCCGGCGACGGCAAGTCACCTACGGCACCCAAAATACCCTGACGCCGGTGAATGGGGTGGATGACAATTTTTGGTCGGTGCGTCAGTTTCAAGTGGCGAGCGGGCGGGTCTTTACCCCGATGGAACTGGACACGGCGCAATCCCTGGTGGTGCTGGGGGCAACGGTGGCACGGGATTTGTTTGGCAATGACTCCCCTCTGGGTCAGCGGGTGCGGATTCAGGGTGCCCTGTACGAGGTGATTGGGGTGATGGCACCAAAAGGCAGTACGGACGGCTTTGACCTGGACGACCAGGTGTTTATCCCCTTGAAAAGTATGGCGGGGCGAATTGTGGGGCAAAATGCGCTACAGGGCGTGGCTTTGAGCGGGTTTTGGGTGCAGGTGCCCAGTGCGGAGGAAATGGAGGCGGCGCAGTTTCAAATTACCAATCTGCTGCGCATTCGTCACAACATTTATCCCCCCCAACCGGACGATTTTCGTATCAATAATCAAGGGGATATTATCAGTGCATTTACGGCGATTACGGGTTTGTTGACGGTGATGGTGGGAGCCATTGCCGCCGTTTCCTTGGTGGTGGGGGGCATCGGTATTGCCAATATCATGCTGGTTTCGGTGGTGGAACGCACTAGGGAAATTGGTATCCGCAAAGCGGTGGGGGCAACTGGGGCGGCGATTTTGCAACAATTTTTAACCGAAGCGGTGCTGGTGTCCCTGGCGGGGGGCGCAATTGGTCTGGCGCTGGGGGTGGGCTTGGCTTGGGGGGCGGCGCAAATGCTCCAAATTCCCCTGGTGTTGGCTCCCTGGGCGATTGGGGCGGCATTGCTGTTGTCCGCTGGCGTGGGTTTGGTGGCAGGGGTGGCACCAGCGCAACACGCGGCTCGGCTTGACCCGATTGTGGCTTTGCGGAGCGAGTAGGGTAATCCTGTCGTTACAAAATTCCCTAAAAACCTCGACGGGGCGGTGCCCTGCGACCGCTATAGCTAAGCAGGCAAAGGTTGGCATATAGAGCAGATGACTGAATCTATAAGATCATGAAGATTTTGGGTTGTAGATGTCATGGTTTTTCTAACTCTTTGCTTGATTCTATGCCATTGATGCTCAATCGGATTTAAATCGGGAGAGTATTTCGGTAGATATATAGTCATTTTTAATAAAAATGCAACATTTTATGAGAAGAGGGTGTAAGATAGAAGAGAAGTAGGAATTAAGGAGAAGAATCAGGATGTGTTACAGTCTGGATTTACGGAAAAAGGTGATAAGTTTCATTGAGAACGGGAATAGTATCACGAAAGCGGCGCGAATCTTCGGCATCAACCGAGCAACCGTGTACCGGTGGCTAGACAGACCCAATCTGGAGCGCACGAGAGTAGTGAGAAGGAAGAGGAAAATCGATATTGCCAGACTGAATCAAGATGTGGAGAAATACCCCGATAAGACTCTTCAGCAAAGAGCACAAGAGTTTGGGGTAGTGCCAAGCTCAATATATTATCAATTGAAGCGGCTAAATATCACGAGAAAAAAAACAGTTTCGCTATCGAGAAAGAAATCATTCCGATAGAATATTACACTACCGGACATTGAGAGAATTAATCAAGAAGTATGGGATAGAAAGTCTGCTATTTATTGATGAGACGGGCTTTGAGAGGTTCGTCAGTCTGATTTATGGTTGGGCTAAACGGGGAAAAAAGATTTATGGAGAGCGTCAGGGACGGCGGTATAAACGAGAGAATCTCGTAGCGGGTCGGCGCAAACATAGCAAGGATTTAATTGCTCCCATGCTATTTGACGGCAGTTTAGATGCGGTGACTTTTGAGCGATGGTTAGAGGTGCATTTATTACCAGCATTGACGAGACTATCGGTGTTAATTTTGGACAACGCACCGATTCATCGTAAGAAACGCATTCGAGAATTAGTGGAAGCGGCGGGGCATATCGTATTATTTTTGCCAACTTATTCCCCAGACCTCAATGACATTGAGCATGACTTTAGCGCATTAAAAAAATTGAGGATGTACGCTCCCCCTGGTACCACCATTGATGAAGTCATTCGTAATTATTGCGCAAGTTAGTGTCGCATTCTAAACCGAAATGACTATATCAATTCGCACCCAGCGGCTTCCACAACCTTCCTAACCAGTTGGCAACGATGAAAACTTGCATTATCTAAAACAATTTTCTTCCCTGCTCCAATTGTTGGCAACAACATCTCTGTTAACCAGGTAATCAATACTTGCAAATTACAACTACCAATCCAAGTAAATGGTGCAACCAATTTCCCTAAATGATAACCACTCATCATGCTTATTCTCTCTCTCTTTTTGCCAGGTCGTTGACCATATATTCTTTGTCCTTCTAGCCCCCAACCATATTCATAAATATCTCGATTATCCATCCCAGACTGGTCAACATAGACTAAATCTTCATTCTTTTCCTCTTTTATCATCTTGATAAATTGTTGTCGCTCTTCCTCGTTTTGTTCTTCATAAGAGTATGTTTTTTTTTACGGGTAAAGTTGATTTTTTTAAGGGCTTGACCAACGGTTGTATGACTTACACCGAGAATGACTCCCATTTCTTTTTGCGTCAACCCTTGATTTGCTTCTACAAATTGGCGAAATCCCTCCAAATCAGTGATCTTAGCACTATGACCTTTTTGATAGTTCTGTTTCGGGCGATAATCACCACTTTCTGACCACATTTTTAACCATCTTTGTACGGTTCTTCTGCTAATACCAAATAACTCACTAACCTCAACCAGTTTTGCCCCATTTAAGACTGCTTCGACTGCTTTTTGACGCAAATCGTAACTGTATGGTCTTGCCATCGCTTTTCTCCAAAATATCTATTCTATAATAGGACAAACTTACCCTGCTTGACTATAATTTTCAATTTATGAAGGACTCAAACATTACGGTAATAATTGCCCCCAAATGCGCATACCGCCGACATTACCCCCGCTGAATAAATCCACCACTGCTTGATAAAAATGGAGATAACTTTCCACCAAGTCATCCCCGTGTTTTTGGCGGTAATGGGCTTGGTTTTGTTGGAATTGATACCATCTTTGATGTACCCAATTGTGCCAGAGCGGGGTGACATTTTCGTAAGCAAGTACCCCCAAACCCGCCCGGGCTAAATCCTGTTGATAGGATTCCAGAGTGGGCAGATAGGGACAGGCAATTTGTTCTGCTAAAACCCTTTGTTCTACCGGGGTTAAAGATTGTAATTGCACATAGTCTTCGATATAAAAGCGTCCCCCTGGTTTCAGTAGGACAGCGCATTGAGAAAATAAGGTTTTGCGGTCAGGAATATGCAGAAAAACCAATAGGGACAACCAAGCATCAAACGTTCCGGCAATTCCCGCCAAAATATCCCCCTGAATAAAGGTCACCCGCTGGGATAAGCCGGTGCGTTCCGTAAGTTCCACCGCCATCTGCTGTAGTTGGGGTTGCAGTTCCAAGCCCGTGACCCGACAGCCCACCTGTTGCGCCAGATACCGAGCCGTCCCCCCCACCCCCGCCCCAATATCCAAAACCTGGGATTCAGCGGTGATCCCCAGCCGTTCGATGGCTATATCAATCGCCGTCGTGCCGCAGTAATGGTAATGGTCCAAAGACTGCAAATCCGTGAGGGTCAATCGTTCCGGCAAATGCGCCAATTCCCCCCGCAAAAACGGCAGACGATATTCATACATCCGGGTCATGGATTCGTGCATAGCGGGTCGCTCATCACTGGGTTACCGTTGATCCCCAGGGGTTGGGGTCGGGACAATCTTAACGCAAGGCACCAGGAAACCGCCTCATTCGCCTAGCCTTCTAAACCCTGCGCCCGTTGGTACGCTGACTGCACCGCTTGCATGAGGGCACCCCGCACCCCTTGCTGTTCCAAACACAACAGCCCAGCACTGGTGGTACCGGCGGGACTCATCACCCGGTCTTTCAACGTGGCGGGGGGTAAGTCCTGCTGTTGTAATAACTGCGCCGTCCCCAAAACCGTTTGCAGTACCAACTGGGTCGCCAACCCCCGGGGCAAACCCACCAATACGCCCCCATCAATCAGGGCTTCCATCAGCACCGCCATATACCCGGGTCCGGAACCCGCCACCGCCGTCACCCCGTTCAGATAACGCTCCGGCACCTCCACCACCTGCCCCACCGCCGCAAATAATTGCATAGCCCATTGCCGCTGTTGTTCATTCACCTGCGTTCCCCAAGCCAACGCCGTGATCCCCGCCCCCACCTGCACCGGGGTATTGGGCATCGCCCGCACCCACGCCCGCCCGGGAACCGCCGCTTCCAACGTACGCAGAGGCATTCCCGCCAATATCGAAATACACACCGCCTCCGGGGACACCACCTGTAAATCCGGCACCACCTGCGCCCATTGCTGGGGTTTCACCGCCACCAGTACAACTTCCGTCGCTTCTGCCGCCCTTTGATTGTCCCCGCTCACCCCCACCCCGTAGGTTTCTGCCCAAAACTGCCGTCGTTCCATCCGGGGATGGCTCACCAAAATTTCCGCTGGCGTATAAATTTTTTTTGTCAATAAACCCTGAATGAGGGCTACAGCCATCGCCCCCCCGCCAATTACCCCCAAACGATGGGTCACGGTGACCAACTATTGCGCCAGATAGGCGGGCATCGCCTCCGGTGTCCAGATGGGGGGCGTATTGCGCAGGGTGCTGGGAGACTCCAGGGGGACCGCACTGGGTACGGAGCTCCGGGTACTCACCTGCACCCCATTAGGGGTAAAAAGAAAAATGCTTTCCCCCAGCCGCTCCTGGTGCCCGTCAATGGCATAGGTGCCGCCAGCGACAAAATCCACCGCCCGTTGCGCCAAATCCGGCTCCATCAATGTGACATTCAACACCACCGACTTACGCTCCCGCAGAGCCTGGATCGCCTGGGGCATTTCCTCAAAGGAACGGGGTTCCATCACGACCACTTCAAACTGGCTGGGCTGGGCGGTGGGCAAACCAATCACGTTGTTCATGGGATTGTTCATCGGATTACGGGGGGTAGGGGTTTCAGCAGTAGGGGTCGCCATCGGGGTACGTTCCCGCCGCCGGGGCGGTTCCCGATAGTCATGGGAGGTGGGGGGTTGGGGCACAGGGGTCTGGTGCTGACCCGGGTCATAATCATATTCCACCGGTTCACCCAGGCTCACCAAGTCCCGGAGTCGTTTCAATAACTGCATGGGGTATGGGCTCCCGCCACAGGCGTAAAGGGTCTAAGAAACATTTAGCACATCAACTGTAAGGAACATGGTGTGTGTCGAGGAGGGGGCTTGGGGTGAGTCAGTTGGTAGATTCGGTTATTCACCGTATGTTTACCCGCAATCACGGAAGGCGATTGTGTGGGTATTAGCCTACCAATGTACTTCAATAGGATTGCCGATACTTGAACAGTAACCGTTTTTTTAACAAAATTCAATATATGATGGCAAAATTTTCTGGTCTGGAGGGGCATAGATACTATCTGATTCTGGTGATTTAAGTAATCGTACTAATGACAGGTGGCAAATGGCGGATATTTTCCACTTTTTCTTAAGGTGGTTTTGCCTCGGTTGAGGGTGTCTGAGGGCACCAGTGGCGGCTGGTACGGGCGGGAGTCGGGATGTTTGGGTGCCTAGGGTTACACAGATACATAAGGGATGTAGCCGGAGATACACAGTGAGGATGCGGCTGAATACATAAAAATCTAACTATCCCCCAGGTGCTAAACTGCAATGGTTATCTAAGATACAAAATCCGTTTCCTGGGGACGTTCCCCGAACAGGCAACGACCGAGGCGGAGGATGGTGGCACCGGCGGCGAGGGCTTGGGGGTAGTCATCGGACATCCCCATTGAGTATTCCCGCAGGGGGAGGTGGGGTTGGAGTTGGGCACCGAGGGCGGGCAGTTCGCTAAAGACCTGCTGGCGTTCGCTGGCGGTTAATCCCAGGGGCAGGATGGTCATCAGTCCGACAATTTTGACGTGGTGCAATTGGCTCAGGGCAGGAAGGGCGGCAAGTAATTCGGGTACGCTCCAGCCGTATTTTTGGGGGTCGGGGCGGAGTTTGACTTGCAAAAGCAGGTGGGGGGGATGCGGCAGGTCTTGGCTGAGTTGGTCGAGTTTTTGGGCGAGGGGGAGGCTATCGACGCTGTGAATCCAGGGGAATAGGTGCAGGGCGGGGCGGGCTTTGTTGCTTTGCAGGTGACCGATCAGGTGCCAGGTGATGTCGGGTAAATCGGCGAGGGCTTGGGCTTTGGCTTGGGCTTCTTGGACACGGCTTTCCCCAAAATCCCGTAATCCCAGGGCGTAGGCGTGACGGATGACCGGCACTGGCACCTGTTTGGTGACTGCCACCAGCCGGACGTGGGGGGGAATTTGGGTTTGGAGGGCGTGCAGGCGTTGGGAGAGGGTGTCCTCGCTCATGTCACATTTGTTTTTCGACCTGTTGTAGTTTTTGATATTCTTCGGTTTTACCGAGCCGCCGCAGTTCCCGCAGGTGCATTTCTACCAATGTCCGGGCTTGATTGCGGCTGACGGGTTCGATTTCCAGGGATTCAGCTAGATAATGGACGTGGAAAAATAGGCGGTGGGCGTACAGGGTCATATACAATTCACTCCCATCCCCTAGACGGCAAATTCGGTACAACAAACCGAAGTTTGGATGGTTCAAATAGGATTCGACGGTCATGGGGTTGGGCATGAAATGAAAATTGTGTCTGTCAAAAGCGACACAAGAATTATTTATATTACTGTATCGTAAAGTTTGCCCGCATTTAGAACCCTTTGCTGATTTGACCGGTTGATTTATATTAACCTGAACCACGACGGGGATGCGCCCCTAGCATTCCTGACCGCCGCTGGGATGCTGTACCCATAAGTTACCTATAAGTTATAGTGCTAATCAAGTTTTCTAAAGGTTGCCCATGTCCGACCGCCTTGATGGTAACGAAGTCTGTTCCCAGGACACAGCCGTAGCTCCCCTCCAAGCGCCCTGCGCCTACCCGGTGTTTTTCCGTACCTACAGCCGTCGTTTTCAGGGGGTGCGGGAGTCCTGGGAGCAGGTGTGTGAGCGGACGGTGCGGGATTTAGCCGTTTTGGGCAAATTTACCCCGGCGGAGCAGGCTTTGGTGTTGGAGATGCAACAGCAGTTAAAGGCACTGACCTCGGGGCGGTGGTTGTGGGTGGGCGGAACGGATTGGATTCACCAGCCGGAGAATTTTTCGGGAGCCTATAATTGCACCTCCCAGCGGATTCGGGACTGGCGGGGCTTTGGGTTGATGATGGATTTGGCGATGCAGGGGGCGGGCACGGGGGCGGTGCTGGAGCCTCAGTATTTTAGCCAATTGCCCCCAATTACCACCCGTTTGGAGGTGACGGTGCTGGGGCAACCGGGGGACAAACCCGCTGAGGAACGGCAACCATTCACCCAAGTGGAACGCCAGGGGCAGGGGGTGGTGGTGCGGGTGGGGGACTCCCGCCAGGGCTGGGTGCAGGCGTATCAAAGTTTGCTGGAATTGGCGAGTGACCCCCAGGGCGGGGCGGTACTGGCGGTGACGGTGGATGTGAGCCAGGTGCGTCCCAAGGGGGAGGTGCTCAAGGGGTTTGGGGGAATTGCCAATCCAGCGTTGTTACCGCAGTTATTTCCCCGGGTGGCACGGATTCTCAACCGGGCAGTGGGGCGGCAGTTGACCTCGATTGAATGCTGTTTGTTGATTGATGAGGCGGCGGCAACGGTGGTGGCGGGGAATATCCGTCGTTGTCTGCCTGAGGATGCTCTGGTGCATACTGAGGCTGGATTAGTTCCGATTGCCAAGGTGCGAATTGGGGATCGGGTGCTGACGAGCAAGGGATTCTATCCCGTTACGAACTTCTTTGTGCAGGGGGAACAGCCACTCTGCCGTATTCGTACCCAAGATGGCGAGTTTGAGTGTACAGCGGATCACAAAGTTGCTGTACTGACTGATGTTTTTGGACAGTATCGGATGGTCAGGGCGAAAGACCTCCAACCTGGAGATCGTCTAGTGTTTGTGCCTCGAGCCATTCCTGGTACGCCAACTGAGTTACCCGAATTTCGCAGAGAAATCAAAGGTAAGACTAAGTCCATTCAGATTCCAGCACTAACCCCTAAAATCGCCTACTTCCTTGGCTATCTTCAGGGCGATGGTTCTGTAAGCTCTGACGGTTCGCGAGTGCGGTTCAGGGTACACCAAGACAGTCCAGCAGTCCTAGACCGGCTCATTGAAGTTGGGCAAGAATTTGGTCTGGATCGTTACACCCTGAGGACGCCCGAACAGTGTAAAACGCAAGCCTACGAGCTACAGTTTAATTCTTCCGACCTCAACCAGTATTTGCAACAGTTTAAGAAAGCCTCTCAGCCGTTAAGGGTGCCGGACTGCATTCTGTTAGGAACTACGGAAATTCGTAAAGCCTTCCTTGCGGGTCTGGCTGATGCTAATGGTTGCCATTCGCAAGGCGTTCTCGTAGCCACAGTTCACAAGCGATTTCTCCAACAAGTTCAGGCTCTCTATGCCTCTCTAGGGATTACGGTACGGATGTGCAGTAGCGTTAGGAAACGGAATAACCAGTGGGAAGGTGAACTCGTTACCGTTGGACAAGCGGCTTTTGAAGCGGTCACTTCAGCCTTTGAATCTCATTCTATCCAGTTTTCTGTAAATCGCAGGGAAGCACCAGAGTGGTTTCGGGATCATGGGTTTCCGAAGGAAATGGTCAGACCTCTAGTGAGTTCAGCACTTTACCATTGGAGTGCAGCTCACAAACAAATGAATCAGCAAACCCTTAAAAAGTACGTTCCCCAGGTTACTGACTTAGTTCCAGTGGCGGTCAAGGGTGTTGATCTGAATGTTCGCACTGCACCTACCTACGATATTGAAGTGGCAACCGTCCACGAGTTTGTATGTGAGGGCATTCTTGTCTCGAACAGTGCCGGAATGCGCCAATTTAGCTCGGAGGATCAGGAGGCGGCGGGGGCAAAGGCAAATCTTTGGCAACAGGATGAACAGGGCAATTGGCGGATTGACCCGGACAGGGATGTCCTGCGGATGGCGAATCATACCCGCGTATTTCACCACAAACCCAGTCGGGAAGAATGTATCGAATCCGTGCGGAGCCAGTTTTATTCCGGGGAAGGGGCGGTGCAGTGGGCGGGGGAGGCAATTGCCCGCAGTAATCGGGATTTGCTCAACACCCCAGAGAAAAAAGCCCGGTTTTTGGAATTGTACAACACTGACCCCCAGCAGGCACGGGGGTATTTGCGGGAACTGCTTTTAGCTCAGGGGTCTTAAAATTAAACTTAGATAAATTAGGTTCAATAAACGCTGTGCAGTAGGGGGTACGCCATGTTAACGCAACTGCTGGTCACGTGGGTGGTAAACGGGTTGAGCTTATGGCTGATTTCTAAACTGCCCTTGGGTGTGACCTTGGATGGTTTTGGCACGGCACTGTGGACGGCTTTGGCTTTGGGGTTACTCAATGCCCTGGTGCGACCCATTTTGTGGCTTTTGAGTTTGCCCTTGACGATTCTCACCTTGGGTTTATTTACCTTTGTGATTAATGCGATTATTTTTGGATTGGCGGCTAGTTTGGTGGAGGGATTCAAGCTCAAAAATTGGCTGAGTGCCCTGATTGCCCCGATTGTCCTCGGCTTGATCAATTCAGTCCTATTTCAGGTTTTGCAGACCCCGGCGGCAGGTTAAAAGGTTAAAATAGGACAACCTTCTGGGCGGCATTTATGGGTTCGAGTAATCGGGATGTGATTCGGATTCGGGGTGCCCGCCAGCACAATCTCAAAAATGTGGATTTGGAACTGCCCCGCAATCAGTTGATTGTGTTTACAGGGGTATCGGGTTCGGGGAAATCCTCCCTGGCGTTTGATACGATTTTTGCGGAGGGGCAACGCCGGTATGTGGAATCCCTGAGTGCCTACGCCCGCCAATTTTTGGGACAGTTGGATAAACCCGATGTGGATGCCATTGAAGGGTTAAGTCCCGCCATTTCCATTGACCAAAAATCCACCTCCCATAATCCCCGTTCAACAGTGGGAACCGTGACGGAAATTTATGATTATTTACGGCTATTATTTGGGCGGGCGGGGGTGCCCCATTGTCCGATTTGTGACCACAATATCAGCCCCCAAACGGTGGATCAAATTGCCGAGCAAATTTTGCATTTTCCCGCAGGCACCCGGTTTCAATTGCTTGCCCCAGTGGTGAAGGGGAAAAAAGGCACCCATCAAAAAGTCCTAGCCCAGATTGCCCAAAATGGTTTTGCCCGGGTGCGGGTGAATGGTACGGTTTATCCCTTAACGGATGTTCCTCAATTGGATAAAAACCATAATCATTGCCTGGAAATTGTAGTTGATCGATTGGTGATCAAACCGGATTTATACAGTCGTTTGGTGGATTCATTGACCACCTGTTTGAAGCATGGGGAAGGGGTGGTTATTGTCAGTGTGCAAGAGGGGGAACAGTGGCGGGATTTGGCTTTTTCGGAAAATTTTGCCTGCCCGGAACATGGGGCGGTGATGTCGGAATTATCTCCCCGATTATTCTCGTTTAATTCTCCCTATGGGGCGTGCCCAGAATGTCACGGGCTGGGTTTTTTGCGGCGATTCAGTGCCGAATTGGTGATCCCCGACCCCAAATTACCCTTATACCAAGCCATTGCCCCTTGGTCCGATAAACCCCACGATTATTATTTAGGTTTACTGCATAGCTTGGGATTGACCTATGGATTTGAATTGTCCACTCCCTGGGACAAATTAACCCCAGAACAACAGGAAATTATCTTAAACGGTACGGAAGAACCGATTTGGATGGAGGGGGATTTTCTGTATCGCTCGAACCGGGGATTTTGGAAAAAATACGAGGGAGTCTTAGGCATTTTAGAACGGCAATATCGGGAGGCAAGTTCCGAATTGATGCAACAAAAATTGGATCAATATCGGTTAGATTCCCCCTGTCCGGTGTGTCAGGGTGCCCGGTTAAAACCCGAAGCCTTGGCGGTGCGGGTGGGGGGCTATCGAATCACGGATTTGACGCAAGTTTCCGTGCAGGAATGTTCCCATTTACTTGACCGGTTGGAACTCACGCCCCGGCAGGCACAAATTGCCCATTTGGTACTAAAAGAAATTCGGGCACGCCTGCAATTTTTGTTGGATGTGGGTTTGGATTATTTAACTTTAGACCGGGCGGCGATGACCCTATCCGGGGGCGAGGCACAACGGATTCGTTTAGCCACCCAAATTGGCTCCGGTTTGACCGGGGTTTTGTATGTGTTGGATGAACCCAGTATTGGACTTCATCAACGGGATAATGGGCGGTTATTATCCACATTAAAACGCCTGCGGGATTTGGGGAATACCTTGATTGTGGTCGAACACGATGAAGAAACCATTACTAGTGCGGATCACTTAGTGGATATTGGACCCGGGGCGGGGGTGCATGGGGGGCAAATTGTCGCCCAAGGAAATTTACAGGCAATTTTAGACCATCCTGATTCCATAACCGGGGCTTATTTATCCCGCCGCAAAGCCATTCTCACCCCAGCCCAACGCCGTCTAGGCAATGGCAAACGTATCTGCTTAAAAGATGCCCATCGCCACAATCTAAAACATATTGATGTGGAAATTCCCCTGGGAATGTTTGTGTGTGTGACGGGGGTTTCTGGGTCAGGAAAATCCACTTTGATCAATGAATTATTGCATCCAGCCCTGGCGCATTATTTCGGTCATAAAATCCCATTTCCCAAGGAACTCAAAGCGATTCACGGGTTAGATGCCCTGGATAAAGTGATTGTGATTGACCAATCCCCGATTGGACGTACCCCCCGTTCCAATCCCGCCACCTATACGGGGGCATTTGATGCAATTCGTGCCCTATTTGCAGAAACTCCGGGAGCAAAAGCCAGGGGCTACAAAGCAGGACATTTTTCCTTCAATGTCAAGGGGGGACGCTGTGAAGCCTGTGGGGGGCAAGGGGTAAATGTAATTGAAATGAACTTCCTGCCCAATGTGTATGTGCAGTGCGATGTGTGCCAGGGCAAACGCTACAGTCGGGAAACCTTAGAAGTGAAATATAAAGGCAAATCCATTGCCGATGTATTGGATATGACGGTGGAGGAAGCCTGCGGTTTTTTTGATGCCATTCCTCAGGCGGTGAGTCGGTTACAAACCTTAGTAGATGTGGGCTTGGGTTATATTCGGTTGGGGCAGACAGCGCCCACGTTATCGGGGGGAGAAGCCCAGCGCATTAAACTGGCTACGGAATTATCCCGCCGTGCCACTGGTAAAACCCTATATTTGATTGATGAACCTACGACGGGGTTATCTTTTTATGATGTGCATCGGTTGTTAGATATTATTCAGCGATTGGTGGATAAAGGGAATACGGTTTTGGTGATTGAACATAATTTGGATGTGATTCGTTGTTGTGATTGGGTAATTGATTTAGGACCAGAGGGAGGACAGCGGGGGGGGCAAATTGTCGCTGTGGGCACCCCCGAACAGGTGGCGAACCACCCCCATTCCCACACGGGGCGTTACCTCAAAACCGTGTTGGCGCAACATCCGCCCCTGGAATTAACCGCAAATGCGCCCGCATAGGGGATAATAAAACCCTAGTGAACCCCAAGCCACTTCTATGGATTTGAAAACCCTGATCCGGGACATTCCCGATTTTCCCCAACCGGGCATTTTGTTCCGGGACATCACGACCCTGTTGGCGGACCCCCAGGGGTTGCGGTTCACGATTGATGAATTGGCACGCCGGTTCCAGGGTCAGGGGATTGATATGGTGGTGGGGCCGGAATCCCGAGGCTTTATCTTTGGGGTGCCCTTAGCCTACACCCTGGGCTGTGGGTTTGTGCCGGTGCGGAAACCGGGGAAACTGCCAGGGCCGGTGCATCAACGGGAATATGCCCTGGAGTACGGCACGGACCGCCTGGAAATTCACCAAGACGGCATCCAGCCCAACCAACGGGTACTGGTGGTGGATGACCTGCTGGCTACCGGCGGGACGGCACGGGCGGTGGCGGAATTGGTGCATCAGGCGCAGGGGGAACTGGTGGGATTTGGTTTTATCATCGAGTTAGCCGGATTGGGTGGACGCAAACAACTGCCCCCGGCTCCGGTGGAAACCCTGATTATTTATGAATAGATTTATAGTCATTTCAAGTAAGTTGGATATATTCCCTAAAACCAAGTACGGGGGCGGTATTCCTGGAACCCTTACCTTAAACTGAATTGGAATTTCGATATTTTAAGGACGTAACCAAAACTAAATATATGGGCACTTCTAAAAATAGGTTGCAGGGGCGTAACCCCCGTCAAAGAAGCACCTGCGGTGTATGGTTCTCGATAGCCTGCGCGGCCTAGCCATTAGTATGGAGATTTCGACGAGATAACCTTCAATGGGTGCAATGAAAGTTGAGAATTTCAATTTACAGCCAGATTTTAGCTTTTGATAAACTTATTATTCTCACAAATCATCCGAGATTGCTAGATAACCTGACGAAAATAAGGTATCCCCAGGGGAAATCCGTAGTCCCATCGCCCCCAAATTAGAGATCACTGGGGTTGCTAAGTCATAGTCATTACGAGTATGATTAAGACAGTCACGATAAGCGGAGGTGCGGGATGCGGATCATGGAATTGCCTTTAGCCCAGATTCGGCGACCATTGCCCCGGCGGACTGACCCGGAGAAGGTGGCGCAGTTGATGGCTTCCATCGCCGCCATTGGTCAACAGGAGCCGATTGAGGTGCTGGAGGTGGATGGTTTGTACTACGGGTTTTCCGGGTGTCATCGTTACGAAGCGATGCAACGGCTGGAACGTCCGACCATTCGCTGTCGGGTGCGGCGGGCGACCCCGGAGGTATTGCGGCTTCACCTAGCCTGATACCATCGAGAAGTAAGCTCGCCGGTGTGTCATTGCGTCCATTGCCCAGCGTCTATCGTGTGTTCGTTGTGTGTTGATTGTACGTTCATTGTGTTGCTTATTTAGGAGTACCCAAATCATGCCTACCCAAGTGAAACCGACGTTGTACCCGACCCGGTTGGATTTATCCCCGGAGGTGCGGGAGCAGGTGATTGCGATTTTGAACCAAGCCCTGGCGAATACCTTTGACCTATATAGCCAGACCAAACAAGCCCATTGGAATGTGAAAGGGTCGGATTTTTATGCCCTGCACGAATTGTTTGATGCCATGAGCGGGGAATTGCTCGCCTATGTGGATGATTTGGCGGAGCGGGTGACGGCGTTGGCTGGGGTTGCCCTGGGGACGCTACGGACGGCGGCGCAGGCATCGGATTTGCCCGAATATCCCCTGGAGGCGGTCACGGGTAAAGACCATCTGATTGCCCTGGCGGACCGCTATGCCCAGTACGCCAAGTTTGTCCGGCAGGCAATTGACCAGACCTCTGCCCTGGGGGATGCGGATACGGCGGATTTATTCACCGGCATTTCCCGCACGGCGGACAAGCGGCTCTGGTTTTTGGAAGCCCACTTGCACGGTTAAATTCTGCTAAATTCAGCCAGCGGGTTATCCGGGATGGGTAGCCCGTGGTTGGGTGGTGATGCCATTAAGCGTTATAAAAAAAATAACCTTTCTAGGCAAAAACCACCATGACACGAATCATCGCCTGGGTATTGGCGTTTCTCCTCACCTGGGGCGGGTGTAGCCAACCCGGTTGGGCGGGATTACAGGATGACCGCTTTGATGGCAATATCTTTGCCTTGTATGCGGGGAATGGTTCGCTGGTGCCCCCCCGGGTCAGTCTCAGGGAGGCATTAGCCGTGCCGGAACGTCCCGCCATGTTGGTCTATTACCTGGATGACAGCCGGGATTGTAAGGTATTTGCCAGTACCGTGTCCCAGGTGCAACGCTTTTATGGGCGGGCGATTGATATTATTCCCATCAGTGTGGATAGCCTGGTGCCGACGGACGACCCTGACCCCACCAACCCCATGCGTTACTATCGGGGGCGGGTGCCGCAGGTGGTACTCCTGGGGGGAAAAGACGGGGAAAACCATATCATTTTGGATGAAATCGGGCAAGTTTCCTTAAATCATTTGGATGAGGTGTTAGCCAATTGGTTTGGGATCACGCCCCGCCAACCTGTGCAGGTATCGCCTCAGCAATTTAATGAAGTGAATGTGGAGTTGGCACCGTCCCCAAGTCATCCTAATTGAGGTGTGAAAACTGGTCACAGGGGTACTGTACCCGTGCTTAGTTCAGCGGAATTTTCGTACATCCATCCAGTATGATTGCCATAGAATCAATCAATGAAGGGGTGGAGGAAGGCGGATGAATTTTATCCGTATTTGGGCGATCAGCAAGCACGTCTTTTTAGAACTTCTGCGGGAACGACTGCTCTATCTAGCCGGGTTGTATGCGATTGGCTTAGTGGCGGGAGGTGCCCTGATTACCGAAGTGGCGGCGGCAACGGAAAATAAAATCATCACCGATTTTGGTCTCGCCATGATGCTGATTTTTGGGTTGGTGATTGTGATTTTTACCACCCCGAATCTATTAGCACGAGAGGTGGAAAAACGCACGATTTTTATTGTGATTGCCAAACCGATTAGCCGTCTGGAATTGGTGGTGGGAAAACACCTGGGTTTATTGGGGGCATTAACCCTATTACTCGTGGTCATGGCGGGACTGTATTTGGGTTATTTATCAATTCTCAAAATTACCTATCCTTTGGTTCCTGTCCTTACCGCCATCGGGTTTATGTTGATTGAATTTGCTTTGTTAACAGCGGCGGCTTTACTTTTTAGTATTTTTACCAGTCCCTTGATTGCTATTTTTCTCACCCTTGCCACGTTTTTTATTGGTCACTTGAGTTCGGATGTGATTACCTTGGGGCGAGTGATTCGCAACCCCCAATTGTTAGCAGTATTAAAGGGCTTTTTTCTGGTCGTGCCTGACCTGTCCCGGTTGGATTTGAAAAATACAGCAGTTTATGGGCTATTACCCTCTGCGGGGGTTTTGGTTGCCAGTGTGGTGTATGGCATTTTATATACCGTATTTCTATTGGCGTTAACCGTATTTATTTTTGCCCGGCGGGAGTTTTAGTCTGCCCCTGAGAATTTGTTAACTTGAGGATAGTTCTATGGATTGGAACCAACTGAAAATGACCCCAACGAAATACTGATGTTACAAAAGACTGGGGACACAACTGATTTTTCGAGTTATCCTAGTTAATAAAACTAAAACCTGTTCCCCACCCACCATGCAAGATCAAAATCAGGCTAACCGACGCTTTTTGGTAAATATGAGCCTCAGAAGAGTTCAACCCGGTGCAGGTAGTAGCGTAGAACATTTCACAAAACGCAACTGGAGGTTACCCGTGAGCGATATTAATGATATTTTTAGAACCACACCCTTTGTGGTTTGCGGCGGGGTAGCGACTAGAGCCTACTCTGCGGAAAGGGAAACCGAAGATTTAGATGTACTAATTAGAAAATCCCAAGCAGATTTGGCATACCAGGAACTAGAGGCGGCGGGTTCTTCCTATGTGGGAGAATTATCAGTGCCAGGGAGCCATTGGATATTACCTGATCAAACGAACCTAGATGTATTAGAATCCAATAGTGAATGGGCAGACGAGGCAATTCGCAATCCGAACCGCAATAATCCTTTCAACTTACCAATTATGCCCTTACCCTATTTAGTACTCATGAAATTACAAGCATCCCGAACGATTGACCTGGCAGATATTAGCAGAATGATGGGGCAGGCAGACGAAGTAACCCGCAATGAAACCAGGCAACTCGTAAAAAAATATTTGCCTTCCGCTTCTGAGGATTTAGAGGGTTTGATTTACCTGGGACAACTAGAACTACAGCAACCATCAAAAAGAACTTCATCTTATCGGGAAGTAAACAGACAGGACGACATGAGTAAAGGCGAACATCAGACTGAGAACCGTAGCCATCCCATCTAAATTATGCGTAGAAATTCTGGGGAATTCAATCATGCCCCTGCGACGATAATCCCTATAATTTGTAACCTGTGGAACATCCTAATTTTTAACCATGTCTTTGTGGTAATCACTCACTGATGGGTGATAAGCTCAATCTGTTTTTTACGAGGGGGGAATATGAATATCAATTGGTCAGTGGTGGCAGTGGTTTTGGCACTGGGGGGTACGGCGGTAGCGGCTCCTAAAACCTTCAGCTATGGGTGCGGCACGGGCTGTGGGATAGAAGCTCGTTTGGTTGGGTCGGTGGAAATGGTCGCCGATGGCATTAAACGGGGGGCGTTTCAGCAACAAATGTTCACCAACGGCAAAAAATCCGGTGCGCCCCAACCGGTCTATGCCTGGGCACTATGTTTCGACAAAAAAGTGGCGTTTAGCCCCAGCCAAGACTTCACCAGTGGCAAGGGCTGGCAACCCCTCAACCAAAAAGACTGGTCGGCGAACTACACCACCGCCGCTGGGGGCATGGGCTATGACTACGATGTCCTATGCGGTCGGTAGAGTATCTCCGATAATATTGTTAGTACAGTATGCCGCCAGGATAATTTCCGTGGTGTGACCCCAGGCGATATTGCCCTGGGCATCCAAACCGATGGCTCCCAAATCCCGTCCCCGTTGGTCACATTCTGCCAAGGAGCGTTCAAATGCCTCGGCTAAGGTCATGCCATCGGTAACCCGTACCACAATCCGGGCGGCGAGACATTCATTGATAATATCTTCCCCAATCCCCGTACAACTAATGGCGGCACAATCATTGGCGTAGGTGCCCGCAGGCATGGCGGAATCGCTCACCCGCCCGATCCGTTCCCCCCCTTTGCCCCCGGTGGATGTACCCGCCGCCAGATGCCCCTGGATGTCCCGCACCACCACCCCAATTGTGCCCATCTCGCTGACCAAATTCATCAACGCCCCGTCTTTGCATTCGTTCACCCATTCCTGCAGGCGTTGGGGGGTAATGGGATTGTACAGCGGGATATGCAGTTCCCTTGCCAGTTCTACGGTGCCCACATCGGCGATCACCCGGTCGTTTTGGGTTTGCAAAAATTGCGCCAAGGTAATCGGATGCTGTACCCGTTGGGCATTGATCACGCCGCTAAAGGTTTGGGTATGCCCGTCCATCAAAGCGGCACTCAGGCGCACCTGCCCATCCGATTGCAAAACCGCCCCTGTCCCGGCGTTGAATTGGGGGTCATCTTCCAGCATTTGACAACCCCTGACCACCGCCTCTAGGGCAGGCATTCCCTGGGTTAAATGCTCATAAATTTTGTGAACAATGTGATGCAGGGATTCCCGCAGGGGTGAAACGGCTCCTTTACTTTTGAGGGTGGCACCTGCCCCCCCATGAATGATCACCTGCGGACCAGGGGCACTGGGTTGACTGCCAAGGCGGTAGGACACGGCATATCCCGGAAACGGCATAGTTCTTTTGTACCATGTTCCCCGCCGGACTCCACAAAGGCGAACCTATCGGCTACACTGACTGGTATTAAGTGAATACCCTGGGGATAATACTGGCAAAAATGGAACGTTTTGTGGATGCGGAAACCAACCCCATTCAACCCCTATGGATGACGGCTCTTTCCACCCAGGTCTCCCTAGAACGGGCGATTCAGGAAGTGACGGCACAGGTGCAGAGCGTGCGCCCGGTGGATTTAGCCTTTTTGTTTATTAGCGAAAGTTTCACCAGTGAGTATTCCCGGCTTTTGCCCCTCTTGCATGAATATCTGCCGGTGCGATGCTTGGTCGGCTGTGGGGGGAATGGCATTATCGGTTCCCTGCCCAATGGGGTGGCACGGGAGGTGGAGGGGAAGCCCGCCCTGTCCTTGACCGTTGCCCGTCTGCCGGGGGTGCAGGTACAACCTTTGGTTTTATCGCCCAAGGATTTACCGGATTTGGATAGCCCGCCCCAGGCTTGGGTGGATTTGATTGGCGTTGACCCCGCCCAGGAACCCCATTTTATCCTGTTGGCTGACCCGGCGACGAGCCAAATTACGGATGTGCTCCAGGGTTTGGACTACGCATACCCCCGCAGTGTCAAGGCGGGCGGTCTGGTGGGGGATGGGTTATTTTGCCAGCAGGAATGGGTGCGCCAGGGGGTGGTGGGGGTGGCGGTGGCTGGTCTGCGGGCGGAGGCGATTGTGGCGCAGGGGTGCCGTCCAATTGGGGAGCCGTACCGGGTGACCCGGGGGGAACGGAATATCATCCTGGGTTTAGAAGACCGTACGCCCCTACAGGTTTTGCAAAATCTGATCCAAAATCTGGATGATAAGGATCGGGAACTGGCGCAATCCGGTTTGCATATTGGGGTGGTGGGGGATGAATTTAAGCAGGAACTCACCCAGACAGATTTTTTGATTCGCAATTTATTGGGGATTGACCCCCGGCATGGGGCGATTGCCATTGGGGACCGGGTACGCCCCGGCCAGCGGGTGCAGTTTCATCTGCGGGATGCCCAGACCTCGACGGCGGATTTGCAACAACTCCTGGAAAATCATGTGCGGCACCATCCCGAACCACCCCTGGGGGCGTTGATGTTCGCCTGTTTGGGGCGGGGGGAACACCTCTACGGTCGCCCGGATGTGGATTCCCACCTATTCCAGAGCTATCTGCCGGGGACGGCGCTGGCGGGGTGCTTTTGTAATGGGGAGATTGGCCCGGTGGGGGATACCACCTACCTGCACGGCTATACTTCAGTCTTTGTGCTGTGGTATGCGGGGGAACCGTGATCAACCAGCTGTTGGACGGGCGGTATCGGATCATTGAAACCCTGGCGGCGGGGGGGTTTGGCAAAACCTTTGTGGCCCAGGATACCAAACGTCCGGGCCAACCCCAATGCGTGGTGAAGATGCTCCACGGTAGCCACAATCAACAGACGATGGAGGTTGCCCGCCGGTTATTTTATAAGGAAGCGGAAACCCTAGAGAAATTGCGCCATCCCCAAATTCCCCAGTTGTTGGCTTTTTTTGAGCAAAATCAAGAGTTTTATTTGGTGGAAGAATTCGTCCCCGGTCATACCCTGGCGCAGGAATTGGTGCCCGGGCGGGTGTTCAGCGAGGGGTGGGTGTTGACCTTTCTCACGGATGTCCTGCAAATTCTGCAATTTATCCACAATCACGGGGTGATCCACCGGGATTTGAAACCCAGCAATTTGATCCGCCGCCAGGGGGACGGCAACCTGGTGTTGATCGATTTTGGGGCGGTGAAGCATTTGCAAATCGAAGGGGAAACCCCGAAAGAAGCCAGCCATACGGTGGGAATCGGCACCCAAGGCTATATGCCCACGGAGCAATCCAGCGGCAAACCCCGCTTTAGCAGTGACCTCTACGCCCTGGGGATGATGGCCATTCAGGCGTTGACAGGGGTGCATCCCCGGGACTTGCCCGAAGACGTGGACACGGGGGAAATCCTCTGGCAAGACCGAGCCACCGTGAGTCCCGCATTGGCGCAGATTCTCTCCAAAATGGTGCGCTACCACTTCAGCCAACGCTACCAACGGGCGGAGGAAGTGTTTCAGGATTTGCAACCCCTCTTGGCGGGTTTACCCCAACTGGCGACTAGCTCCACCCCGGCAGGGGTAAATCTGGCACTGCGGGTAGCGGAACCCACCTACCGGGAAGCCCAACCCCACGCCCCCACCACCCCCTTTGAAATTGAGCCGACCACCCCTGCTTCCCAGGTCGCTCGCCCGGCGGATCAAGCGGATCAAACCGTACCAGCGGCAACCCCAACCCTTGGTGAGGGCACTGCCAAAATCGGGGATATAGACCGGACGGAACCCGCCCCCCTGGGGACTCCCACAGTCATGATGCCCACACCCCAGCCTGCCACCGCCAACCCATTACCTAGTTCGACCCCATCCCCGTCCAAGCCACTCCCCTGGGTAGCTGGAGGAATTGCGGCCCTAGTGGTATTGGGGGCAGGAGGTTGGTTCGGCTGGCAACAACTGGCACCCAAACCCACGCCTGCGGCCTTGACCACCGCCCGTACCCTGGTCACCCAAGCCAGCCAAAGCACTGCCCAAGCCAAAACCCTGGAGGAACTGCAAACCGCCAAAGCCCAATGGCAAAAAGTATTGGCCGAACTGGATACCATCAGCAATCCCGGTGCCGCCGCCAGCGAAATCGCACAACTCAAAGCCCAATGCCAGCAGGAAATCGCCCAACTGGAAACCCGCATCAAAGACTGTAGCACCGTACTTTGGGGGGAATGTCCCTAAAAAAAGAGCCGGATTCCCTCCAGAACCGGCCAAACGTCACCAAGATTTCTCAGAGTTGGACAATCCCAGTTCAGCCTCAGCCTTCGCTTCCAGCTAACTGAAATCTGCCTATCTCCATATTAAGTAACAATTGCTACCCCCGATTCATTTATAAAACTTTACATTTAATGGATGGGGAAATGATAAAAAAATCTTTTCAGTCAACCCATCCCCCAGCCGGTCGCCCGCCCATGCACCGAGGTAACGGGGGTGAATCCAGTCCCCTGCCGGTCGGAAGTTTTGCCCCAGATCAAGCCTTAGCTCTAAAAACCTGAAACATTGGTCACCAGGGCGTAGTTTATGGGCACTTCTCAAGAGCGGTCGCAGAGGTGTAGCCCCGGTTTTTGGTTCTGGGGAATTTCTGTATGCCTATGGCACGCAAGTGAACGTTAATCGCATCGGATTGTTGTCACTGGCAGAAGCTATTCGCTTTTTTGTCCACAGAAGATAGCATCAATATTAAGGGCACCTCTATAAATTCAAATTCAAAGTTAGCGGTCGCAGGGGGGCACCCCCGCCCTTGGTTCTGGACTAATATAGGCATTCCCACGCTGGGATTGATGATTGATTCAAATCAATAGAGGTTCCCTAAATTCAAAGTTAGCGGTCGCAGGGGGGCACCCCCGCCCTTGGTTCTGGACTAATATAGGCATTCCCACGCTGGGATTGATGATTGGTTCAAATCAATAGAGGTTCCCTTAATTTAGTAAAGAAACAGGCTGTAAACAGTTTATTGAAGCAGTTCTCTGGCTGGCACATCCCTCCTTAATCTCATCGTTATGTCCAATCCCCAAAAGCAGAAATTTACCAACGGCGGCATGGTATCCTGGGAATTAGCAAGAGGGGGTAATGATCATGGCTCGTGTTCCTTGGCTACTCGGCTTAAATACCTTGGGTTTGGTACTTGCCCTGCCGGTATTGGCGCAAACGGCGGCTGGGGGCGGTGGTGTCAGTGTGACGGGGGTATTGACCCTGGCTTTTTTAACCCTGTTTATCCTGGTGATGTTGCTGGTCGTCCTGAGCCAGATCATTTATATTTGTAATCCCAATGAAATTTTGATTTTTTCCGGGCGGGAACACCGGTTGAGTAGTGGTCAAAAAGTTGGGTACCGGGTGGTATTTGGGGGAGCCTCGATTCGGATTCCCATTATCGAAAGTGTGGACCGGATGGATTTGACCACGATGCCGGTGCAGGTGGAGGTCAAAAACGCCTATTCAGCAGGCGGAATCCCCCTCCAAATTCAAGCGATTGCCAACATCAAAGTTTCCAGTGCCCCAGCGGTGGTGGGGAATGCGATTGAGCGGTTTTTAGGTCGCAAGCGAGAAGAAATTATCCGGGTCGCCAAAGAAACTTTAGAAGGCAATTTACGGGGGGTGGTGGCAACCCTAACCCCAGAGCAGGTGAATGAGGATCGTCTGCAATTTGCCGACCGCATTTCCCAATATGTAGAACGGGATTTGTCTAAGTTGGGTTTGCAATTGGACACCCTGAAAATCCAGAGTGTTTCCGATGAAGTGGATTATCTCAATTCCATTGGACGGCGACAAATTGCCAACATGATTCGGGATGCCAAAATTGCCGAATCCAATGCGGAACGGGAAGCAGAATCCGCCGCCGCTGAGAGTCGTCGTGCCGCTGAAGTTGCCCAAAAGGAAGCGCAAGCCGCCATTCAACAAAAGCAAAACGAACTCCGCAAGATGCAGGCGGAACTAGAATTGCAGGCACGCTCGGAGGAGGAACGCACGGAAGCGGTCGCCCAGGAAACCCGAGCCAAGGCGGAACAGGAACTGCAAACGGTACGGGCGGAATTGGAGCGGTTGCGGTTGGAAGCGGATGTGGTACTCCCGGCGCAAGCCCGACGGCAGGCACAGGAATTGTTAGCCCGGGCGGAGGCGGCTCCCCTAGCGGCGAATGCCAGAGCCACGGCGGCTGTGACGGATATGCTCAATGACCTGTGGCAAACCTATGGTCAGGATGCCAGTGCCATCTTATTAATTCAACAACTGGAAATGCTGTTGGCTACGGCGGCGCAGGTGCCCCAAAAGCTAAGTCTCGGTCAGATCAATGTGATTGACACCGGGGATGGGCGGGCATTGTCAACCCTGATGCGGGCGTATCCCGAGATGATCCAACAGTTCCTCAACCAGGCGGATCAGGTTTTGGGATTGAATTTAGCGGGCACCCTACACACCCCCGGAGCGAGCCAACCCCAAGGCGACCACCAACAGCAAACAGCCCACGAAGGTTAATCCCAACAGCAATAGGGCGAACAATTCCCCCGGCGAAAGGGGGCGCTCCGTCGGGTCAAGGTAGGCGGAATACATCTGCTGAATTTGTTGCAAGGTCGGCGCTGGGGGCAGGGTACTTTGCCACAATTGCTGGTCATAATCCGCCCGTTGTTGGGGTGAAATCAAGACCGTGTATGCTGTATTGATCTGATGGAATTTTTCCTGGGCAACCGCTATGGGTAGGGTGGTGGTATCCGGGTGATAACGTTTGCTCAACTCCCGATAGGCACGGCGAATGGTCTCCCCACTGGCAAAACGGGATACCCCCAGAATTTCGTAGTAGTTTGGCTTCGAGGTACCGACCATCCCTATTCCCCAGCGTCACCAGGATCACATTTACTAATGTATTGTATTTAACCTATCGCTATGGCTATGGCAATCCCAGACCCTATTATGAGACTAACAAGAGGATGAGAACCAGGGCGGGGCGGTGCCCTGCGACCCTTGACTTTCTAGGTATTAAATTTTTGCTCACAATTCAAGCGTGATTTTTGTATGGCAATCCCAGACCCTATTATGGGATTAACAAGAGGATGAGAACCAGGGCGGGGCGGTGCCCTGCGACCTTTGACTTTTTAAGTATTAAATTTTTGCTCACAATTCAAGCGTGATTTTTGTATGGCAATCCCAGAACCTATTATGGGATGAACAAGAAGATGAGAACCAGGGCGGGGCGGTGCCCTGCGACCCTTGACTTTCTAGGTATTAAATTTTTGCTCACAATTCAAGCGTGATTTTTGTATGGCAATCCCAGAGCCTATTATGGGACTAACAAGAGGATGAGAACCAGGGCGGGGCGGTGCCCTGCGACCCCTATTCCATTCTTATTTAGGCTTCCCGTACCATACTCCTTGCCAGTTGTGAACATTAACGCTTCTCTATTTTCAGCCATGCAAAAACTTGTTCGGCTGTTAGTTCTAAATGAATTTCCTCGAGTACCTGAAGCTGGCAACCCCCCCTACAAACATTAGGTTCTTGTTTTGGTGCAAAAATTAGCACAGAATAATCATCTGGATCAAGCATCCACCCCAACCGACACCCATGTTTTAGGCAATGTAAAAGGTTATCAATCACACGATTTACCTTTTGCTCAGGGGAAAGAATTTCGATTGACCAATCAGGAGCGGCAATAAAATTATCCTCTGGCTCTCCCACCTCATTCGTTTGAATTCGGTTCCATGCAATTACTGCTATATCAGGAACAATTGATCGCCCAGCAAAAGTACAGCGCAGTTCGGGTAGGGCTGTGTATAGTTCACTATGACGATCAATCTCAATCAACAACCGCTTTTGTAAGATAGATTGTCGAGTTTTGGGCATTGGTTTTTGCATAGCCACCCCGTCCACATATTCCCAGGCGGAGGATTCCTCTATCTGTGGGAGTTTGAGAAATTCCTCAATCGTCAAAATTTGAGTTAGAGAGGCAGTCACAGTTTTAACTGAGGGACTGAACGTTTGCTTTTAGTATAGTAGATTGCCCTACTTGTCTCACGGTGACGCAAAAAGCACCGCATTCATGATGAACAATCTGGCGATTGCGCCTCTGCGGCATCACGGCTGAACTCATCCCCCACCAACAGTTTTGGTTAATATGTGGCAATCCCACTTGATTTACATTAGCTGGCGTGCCGTAGGCATACAAAAACTCCCCAGAACTAGAACGAGCCAGTGCCCGGCAACTTTGACTTTCTAAGGATTAAAGGTTCACTCACAATTCAAGTGTGAATACCAAAATCTATTGCATCTCCAGGGTGGCTGTGGGTCAATATAGAAGAAACAGTACCGGGAAATGCCATGACCACACCGGAGTACGAAGAATTGCTGGCCCAGGGGAGCCGGGTCACAGGGGCGATGGCACTGCTGAAATGCTACCGTTCGTACCTGGAATTTCTCCCCAGTATGCGCCGCCAGGAAGATAGCCTGATCCCCATCGTTTTGCCCCTGGTGCGACAGGACGGCCACCTGGTACAACTGCCCTGCGAATTAGCCCTCCTCCCCTGCGACCCCACCTGGCAGGTGAAAACCGACCAGGAAATTCTGGTATTTATGCACCGGGAAGCGGAGGACTTTTCCCAACTGCTGAACCGCTGGCGACAAACCCAAATCATCCTCGGACGACCCTACGCCTGGGTGATGCCCCCCCGCCATAGCCAGGGCTACAACGAAGGTGCCGAAAAAATTTACCCCCTCTTTGTCCTCTGGCCGGGTAGCCCCCAACGCATTCGCCAGGGCTTGCAGGGAGCCGGTTTACCCGTGGTCATCCACACCCAACCCCCCCTCCCCCTCGATTCCGACGACTACCCTGACCCGGTGCCCGATAATGACCCGGTGTGATTTGGGCAATTTTTTGTGTAACTGATTAATGAATTTTCTGCTACTATAAAAAATCGTGCATTTAATCTTACCCCACCTGGCCACTACGGGTGTTCTTTGGGAACCCAACCAGGTGGTTTGAACCCGTAGGAGTTTTCATGTTGTCTGTTTCCCTAGCCCAACTGTTGGAAGCGGGAGTCCATTTCGGCCACCAAGCCCGCCGCTGGAATCCCAAAATGGCCCCTTATATTTTTGCCGAACGCAACGGGGTGCATATCATTGACCTGGTGCAAACCGCCAGCTTGCTCAATGAAGCCTACGAATATATGCGCCGTGCCGCCGAAGCGAACAAAAAGTTTTTATTTATTGGCACCAAGCGGCAAGCCGCCGGGATTATCGCCCAGGAAGCCGCCCGGTGTGATGCCTATTACGTCAATCAGCGGTGGTTGGGGGGGATGCTCACCAACTGGACGACGATCAAATCCCGGGTTGACCGCCTCAAGGAATTGGAACGGCGGGAGGAAACCGGAGCCTTAGACCGTCTGCCCAAGAAAGAAGCGGCGACCCTGCGGCGGGAATTGGAACGACTGCGGAAGTATTTGGGGGGCATTAAAATGATGCGGCGACCCCCGGATGTGGTGGTGATCGTGGACCAAAAACGGGAATACAACGCCGTTCAAGAGTGCCTCAAGCTCAATATCCCGATTGTGTCGCTCCTGGATACCAACTGCGACCCGGACGTGGTGGATGTACCCATTCCCGCCAACGACGATGCCATTCGCTCTATTAAATTGATCCTCGGTTCCTTGGTGGATGCCATTTGTGAAGGCAAGCACGGCCAAGTCGGGGCGATGGAGATGGATGACGGGGCAGTGGACAGCGACGGCGAGAGCGAGGAAGACCTGCCCTTGGAGGAGGACGAAGGGGACATCCCGGATGAATCCGAAGCCTGAACGGGTTAAAATAAACCAAGTGCAACAGGAGTAGTTATGGCCGAAGTTTCCGCCCAAATGGTCAAAACCCTCCGGGAAAAAACCGGTGCAGGGATGATGGACTGCAAAAAAGCCCTCCAGCACAGCGAGGGGGACCTGGATAAGGCCATCGAGTTTTTGCGGCAAAAAGGGTTAGCTTCGGCGGAGAAAAAAGCCGGTCGCAGTACCACCGAGGGGCTGATTTACAGCTACATCCACACCGGCAGTAAGCTGGGGGTTTTGTTGGAAATCAATTGCGAAACGGACTTTGTGGCCAAGGGGGAGGACTTCCAGAGTTTGGCGCACAATATCGCCCTGCAAATTGCCGCTACGGAAAATGTGGAATACGTGGACATGAGCGAGATTCCAACGGCGGCCATCGAGCGGGAAAAAGCGATTGAGATGGGCAGGGAAGACCTGGCGAAGAAACCGGAAGCGGTGCGGGAAAAAATTGTCCAAGGTCGGTTGGATAAGCTTTTCAAAGAACGGTGCCTGCTGGATCAGCCCTACATTAAAGACCCGAATATCACCGTGGGGGACTTGATCAAACAGACCATCGCCCGGGTGGGGGAAAATATCCGGGTGCGCCGTTTTACCCGCTATCGCTTAGGAGAGGAATTGGCAACCCCAGGGCAACCGGCGGCAGAGCCAACCCCTTCGGAAGCCGCAACCCCAGCACCCCCAGCGGTAGAAACGGAACCGACCCCGGCACCCGTAGCGGAGACCGCCGAACCGGCACCCCAGAAAAAATCCAAATCCAGTTCCAAGAAAAAGTAAGGTGCTCACCCCGGAGCAATACCGCCAAAAAATGCAGCAACGCCAGCGGGTGCAGGCGGAGCGTTTAGCCCAATGTACAGCAAAGGGCTTGGTGATTGTGCATACGGGGGACGGGAAAGGGAAAACCACAGCGGCTTTGGGGATGGTACTGCGCTCCCTGGGGCATGGGTATCGGGTGGCGGTGGTGCAGTTCATCAAGGGAGCTTGGTGTCCGGCGGAGCGGCGGGTTTTGGAGCATTGGTCGGAGCAGATGGTCTGGCACGCCCTGGGGGAAGGCTTTACCTGGGATACCCAAGACCGGGAGCGGGACCGGCAGTGCGCCCAACAGGCTTGGGAGGTCGCCGCCAATTACCTGAAACATCCAGACTATTATTTAACTGTCCTGGATGAGGTGAATGTGGCACTCAAGCTGGGCTATTTAGACATCCATCAGGTCTTGGCGGATTTAGCGGCCAAGCCCCCCCATACCCATGTGGTGTTGACCGGGCGGGGGGCCCCCCCGGAATTGATTGACCATGCGGACTTGGTGACAGAAATGACCCTGCGGAAGCACCCATTTCGTTCCCAGGGGGTCAAGGCGCAGGCCGGGATTGAGTATTAGGGGCAGGGGATGAGGTTCCCGGCGGCGTGGATGACCGGCGATAGGGGGAGGGCAGTCAATGGCTAAGTTTGCTCCATCCCGTCTGCGGCAATGGCTGAAGTGGTTGAAGCCAGGATTGTTGGTCAAACGCTGGCTGGTGGTGAGTTTTATCGGGGCGGTGTTGGTGGTACTGGGGCTGTCCATTTCCCTGCGTCTCACCCCGGTGAATAGCTTTTTACAATTGATCGAACGGGTGCTGCGGGGGTTGGCGACGGTGGTTCCCAGCTATATTTCCGGGCCAGTGGCGATTTTCATGGGGATTGGGTTAATCATTTGGAGCCAGACCCGCTCCCTGGGGAGTCTCAGCGAGGTGCTCCGGCCCGAAGGGGAACAGGCTTTGGTGGATGTGTTGATTGCCCAACGCCAGCGCAACCGGGGGCCCAAAATTGTCGCCTTGGGGGGAGGCACGGGCTTATCCCGGCTGTTGCGGGGCTTGAAAGCCTACAGTAGTAACATTACTGCCATTGTCACCGTGGCGGATGATGGGGGTTCCTCGGGGCGACTGCGGCGGGAGGTGGGGGTCCTGCCCCCGGGGGACATTCGCAACTGTTTGGCGGCGTTGGCTCGGGAGGAGCAACTGTTAACGGCATTATTTCAATATCGGTTTGAGTCCGGGGAAGGGTTGAGCGGCCACAGCTTTGGGAATTTGTATCTGACCGCCCTCACTGCCATCACGGGCAATCTGGAACAGGCGATTGCCGCTAGCTCCCGGGTATTGGCGGTACGGGGGCAGGTGCTCCCAGCGACGATGGCGGATGTGCATCTGTGGGCGGAATTAGCGGACGGGCGGCGCATCGAGGGCGAATCCCAAATCCCCAAGGCCAGGGGGCACATTGTCCGCATTGGCTGTACCCCTGCCCATCCCCCGGCGTTACCCAGGGCGATTGAAGCCATTGAGGAAGCGGACTTGATTTTGGTCGGGCCGGGAAGCCTCTACACCAGTGTGATTCCCAACCTGCTGGTGCCGGCCATTACCCAGGCGATTGCCCAGGCGACGGTGCCCCGCATTTACATTTGCAATGCCATGACCGAACCGGGGGAAACCCAGGGCTACCGGGTGTCCGACCACCTGCGGGCCATCGAGCGGGTGACGGGGCAGCGGATTTTTGATGTAGTGCTGGTGCAAAAAAAAGCCCCTTCCGCCCAGGCGTTACAACGGTATGCCCAGGTGGGGGCGGAGTTTGTGGAATTGGACCGGGAGGCAGTGGTCAAAATGGGCTATCGCCTCATTCTGGCGGATGTGATCCAAGAGGACCCGGAAAAAGCCCAGGTACAACACCATTCCCAACGGCTGGCACACGTCCTCATGCGTTGGTATAGCCGGGTACAGGCATGGTGGTAGTACTGCCGAACCCAGTGGCCACCGTCAGTTTAGGGGAAGCTCTGGGTCGTATGTTACCCGCCGGGGCCATCCTGTTACTCCAGGGGGATTTGGGCAGTGGCAAAACCACCCTTGTCCAGGGACTCGCCCAGGGGTTAGGCATCACGGCACCCGTGACCAGCCCCACCTTTGCCCTGATCCAGGAATACCCGGAGGGACGCATCCCCCTGTATCACTTGGATTTGTACCGCCTTAATACTTCAGAAGTACAGCAATTATACCCGGAATATTACTGGCAAGAAGCGGCACCGGGGATTGTGGCGATTGAGTGGCCGGAGCGACTGCCCACCTGGCCGTCCAGTTACCTGCATTTGTCCTGGCAAAGTATGGCATCCGGGCGGCAGGTGAACCTAACGGCACAGGGAACGGCACCGCAAGGGTGGCTTCAGCACTTACAGTCGCAGATGGGAAAATTAGACTAGCATGAAAAAAACAGTTAATTGTTAAGCCCATGAATGCCTGGTTAACTTGGTGGGAACACCAATGGCGCACCCTTAAACTTTGGTGGCGGAGTTTGGTGCAGGTGGTGGCGGATTTACGCTTAGCAATTAGCCTGCTGTTGGTAATTGCCGTCGCCAGTATCGCCGGTACGGTGATCGAACAGGGGGAAACGGTCAAATTTTACCAAGAAAACTACCCGGAACACCCGGCTTTGTTTGGATTTTTGACCTGGAACATTATTCTAAATCTAGGGTTAGATCATGTCTATCAAACCTGGTGGTATTTGAGTTTATTGATCCTCTTTGGAGCCAGTTTATTGGCTTGTACTTCCCTGCGCCAGTGGCCTGCCCTAAAAGTTGCCCGGAAATGGTATTACTACCAGCGACCAGAACAGATTTTACGATTAAATTTCAGTCAAGCCTGCCCGGAAATTCCTATTGCTGAATTGGCAGTCATTTTGCGCCAAAAAGGTTATTGGGTGGCACTGGAAAACGAGAAACTTTATGCCCGGAAAGGGCTGGTGGGTAAAATTGGCCCGATTGTAGTTCATGCCAGTTTAGTGGTAATTTTGATCGGGGGTTTCGTTGGGGCATTGACCGGTTTTTTAGCCCAGGAGTTAGTGCCGAGTGGTCAGGATTTTCAAGTCACAAAAGTCATCGAAGCGGGGGCATGGGTACGGCGTTTACCCCCGATCCAGGGGCGGGTCCATCGGTTTTGGATTGACTATACGCCCAGTGGTGAAATTGACCAGTTCTACACGGATTTGGGATTGTTAAATGCCGCCGGGGAAGAAGTTATCCGCAAGACGATTCATGTGAATGAACCGCTGCGGTGGCGGGGGTTAACCTTCTATCAAACCAGTTGGGGTATTCACGGGATACGTTTGCAATTCAACAATAGCCCGATTTTAGAACTGCCGGTTACCCCATTTACGGCGGGGAATGGTCGCAAATTGTGGGGAACCTGGTTACCCTTAAAACCGGATTTAAGCGAGGGGGTTTCCTTAGTCGTTCCTGACCTACAGGGATTATTTTTACTCTACGACCAACAGGGGCAATTATTAACCACGGGTCGGGTGGGTACACCGGTACGCATCGGCGGGGTAAATTTACGGCTTACCGAATTAGTGGGCAGTACGGGTTTACAAATCAAATCGGACCCAGGTGTACCCATCGTTTATCTCGGTTTTGCCGGTTTGATGTTGGGGGTCATGATGAGTTATGTTTCCCATAGTCAACTGTGGGGATTGCAAGTAGATAAACAGCTATATCTTGGGGGCAAAACCAATCGGGCTCAGGTCACGTTTGAGCGGGAATTTCTGGAAATTTTGCAACAATTACAATCGAAAACTCCTTCCCAATCGGGGGTCAAAAATTCTATTTCCCCAATGGCACTACCCCCAGGATAAACAACAGGGGCGTTTTAGCTAAGAATGGGACAGGTGCTACGTTCTTCTACGTGGTAACCCTACCTTAATTTCTATCAACATCCACAGCAATCACACTTGTATTGTGAGTAAAAATTTCGTAAAAGTTTCATACCTAGAAAATCAAAAGTCGTAGGGCACCACTCCCACATTGGGTTCTACAAAATTTCAGTTTGTTAATCGGATGGAACGGCGACAGGAAGTGCACTGCCCTAATTTATTTACATTTCTTAAAACTACTGAAGAAATCCTTAAACATTTGCAACCAGAGCGACCGGGGCATCTATAAAGGTAGGGTGACGTTACCCGTGAGTGTCCATGATTGGTACCCAGTTCACTGCATCCGAGTCCTTGAGGGGGTGGGTGCCCCAGTTGGTGGTACGGCGATGGCTCTGGTTTTTGGCAACGATGACTTGGGGTTTGATGGCTCTGGGTAGTGCGACCCGGGTGATGGAGGCGGGGCTGGCTTGTCCCGATTGGCCCCTCTGTTTTGGTCAGGTACTGCCCGCCCAACAGATGGATTTGCAGGTGTTTCTGGAATGGTTTCACCGATTGGTGGCGGCTACGGTCGGGGTGGGGGTGTTGATCCTGGTGGGAATGGCTTGGGGGTGGCGCTCCCATTTACCCCGCTGGTTGCCCTGGGGCGCAACGGCGGCGTTGGGTTTGGTGCTGTGGCAGGGGATTTTGGGGGGCTTAACGGTGACCCAGTTGCTCCGGTTTGATATTGTGACGGCGCACCTGGGGACGGGTTTGGCATTTTTTAGCCTGTTGTTGACCCTGGCGGTGGCACTGCTGGAAGCACCGGAAGTGACGCAACCGTTACCAAAGTTTCTGCCGGGTTTAGCTTTGGTTGCAACCCTGACTTTGTATGGTCAAAGTCTGTTGGGTGGCTTGGTGGCTTCCCGCTGGGCGGCGCATCAGTGTTTCCTGGGGCGGGAACTGTGCCAAGTTCTGCATTGGCATTTGCTAGGGGTGATTCCGGCGACGCTCTTGACGCTGGGGGTGGGGGTCATGACCCTGCGGCAGAAACGGGTGGCACCTGGGTTGGGACGGTGGGGGCATGGGGTCTTGATGCTGTTGGCTTTACAGATTGGGGTGGGGGTGGCAACCTACCAATTGCGGCTTCAGGTCGAGCCGTTGACGGTGACCCATCAGGCGGTGGGTGCCCTGTTGTTAGGAAGTTTGGTGGTACTAACGGTGTCTCTACAACGCATGACTCGCCAAGCGACCCCAAGCCCGATTTCCCCAACCGCGATTTAAGGAGCAGTTATGCAGGTAGCTGGGCGGGAAACGGGAACCCTGTGGGGCAGGGTACGGGACTATATTCAACTGATGAAACCCCGGATTATTGTCCTACTGTTGGTGACAACGGCGGGGGCGATTTGGTTGGCTTCCCAGGGGGAGCCGGATACAAACATTTTACTAACAACCTTATTCACCGGCACCTTGGCGGCGGGGTCAGCCAATACGATCAACTGCCTGTATGACCGGGATATTGACCGGGTGATGGTGCGTACCCAAAGGCGACCGATCCCGGCGGGGCGGATTACGCCGTGGCAGGCGTTGGTGTTTGCGGTGGTTTTGGCGGTGGGGGCGTTGGTTCTGCAGGTCTGGCGGGTGAATGTCCTGAGTGCCCTGTTGGAATGGGCGGGAATTTTAGTTTATGTGCTGGTTTATACGCATTGGCTCAAGCGTTCGAGTCCTCAAAATATCGTCATTGGGGGGGCGGCGGGGGCGATTCCGCCTTTGGTGGGCTGGGCGGCGGTGACGGGGGAATTATCCGCCTGTGCCTGGATTTTGTTTGCGATTATTTTTATTTGGACACCGCCCCATTTTTGGGCATTGGCGTTGATGATTCGGGAGGATTATGCCCAGGTGGGGGTGCCGATGTTGCCGGTGGTGGCGGGTTCGGAGCAAACGACCCAGCAAATTTTACTCTATACGTTACTGCTGATTCCCACCAGTTTGCTGTTGGTTTATCCCTGTGGGGTGGTGGGGGGATTGTACGCCCTGATTGCCCTAGCCTTGGGGGGTATTTTTCTTTACAAAGTATTTCAATTATTTGCTCAACCCCAAGAAATTTCCTTGGCACGTTCGGTATTTAAGTATTCGATTTTATATCTGATGTTGCTGTCTTTGGGGATGGGGTTAGACCGCTGGCCGTTGATGCACACCTGGCAGAATGTGCTGGTGCAAAAGGCGGCGCATTGGTGGGGTTAAATTTGGGGTAAACTCATCAGCAGTCAGGCGAGTCAGCACCATGGCAGCACCGTCCCCAGTGACCCTAGAAACCATTGCCCAAACCTTGGCGGAGTTTCGTCAGGAAGTGAATAGTCGCTTGGATCAGTTGGAAACCCGATTAGACCAAGTGGAAAACCGCTTAGATGCCCTAGAGGGGGATTTCCGGCAATTTCAGGCGGTGAATGAAGCCTATCAGAAAGCCGCTGACCGGGTAGCCAATTTGGCCTTTACGGTGGTGACTGCCTCTGCCGCCGTGATTGTCTTGGCACCTGCGGTTAAAGTTTTAGCCGAGTATGTGACCCGTTTGCCCGCGTGAGGGAGCCTGACGAACCGCAACAGAGGGGGTCGCCCCTTACCTGCCCCATTTCTGAGAAATAGGTGATAGAGCCCGCCGATCCTGGGTTGGCTTAAGGTTTTTTAATGGGCAATTTGGGGCTAACTTCGGTAGGAATACTGTACTGTTACCCGCCAGGGATCAAAACCCCCTCGGCAGTTTTCTGATAAACTCTTAATGAAATGTAAAAAAATGATTGATACATCCTATGAATATTTTGGTGGTGGGGGCGACGGGCACCCTGGGCCGACAGGTGGTACGGCGGGCATTGCAATCAGGACATCGGGTGCGGTGCTTGGTGCGGACATTGCCCAAGGCGACTTTTTTGCGGGAATGGGGGGCGGAACTGGTGCCGGGAAATCTCTGTCGCCCGGAGACCTTGACCGATGCCCTGGAAGGAATGGAGGTGGTGGTGGATGCGGCGACGGCTCGCCCGACGGATGGGATTGGCATTCGGGAGGTGGATTGGCAGGGCAAGGTGAGTTTGGTGCAGGCGATGGTGCGGGCGGGGGTGAAGCGTTTGCTCTTTTTTTCCATCCTGGGCTGTGAACGCTATCCCCATGTGCCGTTGATGAGTGTCAAGGCGGCTACGGAGGCTTTTTTGGCGGAGTCGGGCTTGGACTACACGATTTTGGCACCGGCGGGGTTTTTCCAGGGGTTGATCGGTCAGTTTGCCATTCCCATTTTGGAGGAGCAGTCCGTGTGGCTGACGGGAACTTCGGCGGCGGTGGCTTACATGGATACCCAGGATGTGGCTCGGTTTGCCCTGCGCTGTCTGGAGGTGCCGGAAACGATTGGGCAGAAACTACCGGTGGTGGGTGCTAAAGCCTGGACTTCCGAGGAAATTATTGCCCTGTGTGAGCGGCTGAGCGGGAAAAATGCCCGGATTCTCCGCATTCCCCTAGGGGTTTTGACCGCAACCCGGCAGGTGTTACGGGGTTTCCAATGGACATGGAATATTGCGGATCGTTTGGCCTTTGCCGCCGTTTTGGCCGGGGGTGAAACCCTGACGGCAGAGATGGATGGGGTGTATGCCCAGTTGGGTTTGAACCCGGAGGAGACGGGCAGTTTGGAGGACTATTTAGCGGAATATTTTGGCCGGATTTTGCAAAAACTCAAGGAGCGCAACTATGAACTAGACCGGCAAAAGCGCAAGGAACAGGAAAAACGCAAACGCCGCCGCCCCTTCAAGACCTCCGCCAAAACCGGCAACTAAATCGTTCATTTTATAATCCCATATACAACCGGCTGGGGGGCGTGGTGGGCAAAATCGGCATTATTTACAACGATGACAAACCGGAAGCCGAGCGAGCCGCCGGGGAATTGCGGACACTCCTGGAGCAACGGGGGCGGCAAGTCTGTCTGGCGACTGGGGTGGGGGGCTTGCTGGGCTATGCCCAACCGGGGAGTCCCGTCTGTCACACGCCGATTGAATGGCTGACCCCGCCGGGGTTTGACCGGGATGTGGAATTTACCATTGTCCTGGGGGGGGATGGCACGGTGCTGTCCGCCAACCGCCAATGTACGCCTCTGGGCATTCCCCTCTTAACCGTCAATACAGGACATTTGGGTTTTTTGACGGAGACCTATTTGGAATCCTTGCCCACCGCCCTCGATGCCCTCTTGAGTGGGGATTATCAGGTGGAAGAGCGCATCACTTTAGCAGTACAGGTCTGGGAAGGTCAAACCCGGATTTGGGAAGCCCTAGCGTTGAATGAGGTGGTACTGCACCGGGAACCCCTGGCGAAACTCTGCCATTTTGAGGTGCAGGTGGGGCGCCATGCCCTGGTGGATATTCCCGCCGATGGGGTGATTTTGTCCACGCCCACGGGTTCGACCGCCTATGCCCTGTCCGCCGGGGGGCCGGTGTTGTCGCCGGGGGTGGCGGCGCTGTTGATGATCCCCATTTGTCCCCATTCCCTCGCCTCCCGGGCTTTGGTATTTGACGACCGGGAACAGGTGCAGATCGTGGCGGCTAACCGCTCCCGTTTGGTGTTGGTGGCGGATGGGAATGCGGGCTGTTATGTCCACCCGGAAAACCACGTCACCATCCAGCGTTCCCCCTACCCCGCCCGGTTTGTACGCCTGCGTCCGCCGGAATTTTTCCATCTCCTGCGGCAAAAGTTGGGCTGGGGATTGCCCCATCAAGCCAAGCCCAAAGCACCCTAGGTGGTGTTGATCTTATGGGCACTTCTAAGAATGGGTTCCAGGGGCGTAGCCATTGGTATGGGCATTCTAGCCAGATAACCTTCAATGGATGCAAATAAACAGAGGTTCCCTAACTAAATATATAAAAAGAATAAGCACATTGTTCATCCTCGGAAATGGCTCCGATGCTCCAGGGGGAACGGAAGCTTAACCTGCTCTTAGCCAATTGCTAGTCATTCCTTATTCATTTCTTAATCGATCTGCTTCCCGTTTTTGCCTATGTTGGAATAGCCTTGTCTATTTTTTTGTGGCAGAGGAGTTGGGATTATGGCATTTACCTTACAATTGCTCCACGCATCCGACCTCGAGGGAACCGTTAATGCGATTCCTAACGTCAGCAATTTTGCGGCGCTGGTGGAATTTTTTGAAAATCGCTCCACCCCGGTGGATGGTGGCACCCGTACCCTTGCCCAAAACACCATTCTTCTGTCTTCTGGGGACAATTTCCTTTCGGGCCCCTTTTTCAATGCGGCTGGGGATACCACGGTGGATGTGGACCCCAATACCCCTGGGGTGCAAACTGTCCAAACGGTTTTGCGGAATGTGTACAACCGGCTCTATGGTTTACCCGCTGATGTGAATGGGGATGGCAACCCTGATAGCTTTACCGATTTGCGGGCGGCACCGGGGCGGATTGACATTAGCATTATGAATGTGATTGGCTTTGATGCCTCTGCCCTGGGGAACCATGAATTTGACCTCGGCACCAGTGTCCTCAACGAAATCATTGCCGCCGATATTCGGGGCACGACGACAACGAATCTTTTGGGGGGTGTGCGCTGGTTAGGTGCCCTGTTTCCCTACCTAGCGAGTAACTTGAACTTTGCCAATGACCCCAACTTCAATGCAGATTTAGTCAATACGTTTGTCAATGGCGGCCCCCTGTTCTCCACCAGTCGGGATCGGTTCCATACCGAATACTTCACCCGGTTAGCGGATTTGAATAAGCCTACCGCCAGTGCATTGGTTGAACCGGATAAACTGGCTCCTGCGGTCATTATTGATACCGACGGAAATAGCGCTACCACCTTTGATCGCATTGGGGTTATCGGCATTACTACGCCCCTGCTGGCCAGTATCTCTTCGCCGGGTGCGACTACCGTCATCGGCACTACCACCAATAACGTGCAGTTGATTGCCCAGTTCCTGCAACCGATTATTGATGATGTGATTAATGGCCCAGACAACCTGCTGGGTACAGCCGACGACATCAACAAAATCATCCTGGTTACGCACCTGCAACAGTTTCAGATTGATCTGGCATTAGCGCCCCTGCTTAGGGGGGTGGATATTATCCTGGCGGGCGGCTCCGACACCATTCTCGCCGATGCGAACGACCCTCTCAGACCGGGGGATACGGCGGCATTCCCCTATCCTGTCCAAGCCACGGGTGCTGATGGCAGACCTGTCCTCCTGGTCAACACAGATGGCACCTATAACTACCTGGGTCGTTTGGTGGTGCAGTTTGATGACAATGGTGTCATCATTCCTGCCAGTCTAAACCCTGCAATCAATGGTGCTTACGCCACGACCGATGCGGTGACCTTCAGCACCATTGGTCTCACCGACCTGAATGGCGATGGGGTGGTTGACCAGAAAGACGTGCGGCTCTTTGACCCGAACAACGATGGGATTAGCAAAGCGGGTTTAACGGGGCAACTGACGGATGCGGTCACGGCGGTGGTCACAACCCAGGACGGGGTTATTGCCGGGGACACCAGCGTTTTTCTGGAAGGGCGGCGGGAAAAGGTGCGGACTGAAGAGACCAACCTCGGTAACCTCACCGCCGATGCCAACCTCGCCTATGCGAAGGCGGTAGATAGTCGGGTTATCCTCTCCTTGAAAAATGGCGGTGGGATTCGGGACATCATTGGAGCCATCCAGAACGACACCAGCCAAAACCCCCCGGTTACCAATTTTCTGCCCACCCAAGCCAACCCGGTGGCCAATAAGCAAGAAGGGGATATTTCCCAGTTGGACATTGCCGGTTCGCTACGGTTTAACAATGGCTTGACCCTCCTCACCATTACCCAGCAACAACTCTACTGGCTCTTTGAAGCCGCCGTTGCCCCCGTTGCCCCCGGTCAAACCCCTGGAAGCTTCCCCCAAGTTGGGGGTGTGCGCTTTAGTTACGATGCCACCCAACCGGGGCTGCAGGAACTGCGTACGGAATCGGCGGGTTCAACCCGCGTCTTTGATGCCAATGGGGTATTGACCTCCGAATTCCAAACTCGGCTCGCCAACGGTCAGGGACGGATTCGCAACCTGGCTTTGGTGAATGAAGCGGGTGTCGTGACGGACGTGGTTGTCAAAGATGGTCAGTTTGTCGGGAGTGCCAGCGACACCCTCCGCATTGTCACCTTGAACTTCTTAGCCGGGTCGCCGCCGAGCTTTACGGGTACGGTTCCCAATCTGGTGGATACGGTGTACCCCTTTACCCGCTGGAATAATGCCAATCCCACGTTTGTCAATCGGGTGGACATTCCCAACAGTGGGTCAATTTTGGGCAACAATCTGACCTTTGCCCCCCAAGGCTCCGAGCAGGATGCTTTGGCGGAATACCTGTTTACCAATTTCAATGTCGCCAATGGCAAGCCTTCCTTCAGTACCCCCGATGTGAGTGATCAGTTTGATCAGCGCATCCAAAATTTGGCGGCTACTCAGGATACGGTTTTGGCGACCGTGGGCAATCACGAATTGACCGCCCAAGTGAAATCTACCATCAACCTTACGGGCGGGGCAGAAATTGTCAGTTTTGATCCCGTCTCCAAACGATTGTTTGTGGTCAGTGGCGGCGATAAACTGACGATTCTGGATGCCACCAACCCCGGTAGCGTGACTGTGGCGAATACGATTGATTTAGCACCTTTTGCGACAACGGGTGGGGCAAATTACTCCAGCGGTATCGGTGCCAACAGTGTGGCGGTCAAAAATGGCATCGTGGCAGTGGCGGTTGCGCCTAATTTGGGGGATACGACCAATCCTGCCCAGCGCACTGAGGCGGGCGAGCAGGGCAAAGTGCTGTTCTTCAGAACCGATGGCACCTTTATCCGGGAAGTTTTGGTTGGCTTCTTGCCGGATAACTTGGTGTTTAGCCCCGATGGGAATAAGTTGGTCGTCGCCAACGAAGGGGAACCCCAGGGCTATCAAGCTGGGCAAGTTGACCCGGAAGGTTCCGTGAGCGTGATTACCTTCGCCGGGGGGGTGGGGGCGTTAACGGCAACCTCTGGCTTAACCAATGTCAATGCCACCTTTACGGCGTTCAACGGTCAAAAAGCCGCCTTGGAAGCGCAAGGGGCGAAATTCAACGGCCCCAATGCCACCCTTGCCCAAGATGCGGAGCCGGAATACATCACCATCTCGGCAGATTCCACCACTGCCTATGTCACCCTCCAGGAAAATAATGCGGTTGCCGTAGTCGATCTGGTCAATGGGGTGGTCACGCGAATTATTCCCTTGGGTTTCAAAGATCACAGCCTGCCCTACAACGCCATTGATGCCAGTGATCAGGACGACGGCGGTTTCAACCCCCGTAGCTACCCGAACCTGTTTGGCCTGTACCAGCCCGATACGATTGCCTCCTACACGGTCAGCGGTGTGACCTACTTGGTGACTGCCAACGAAGGCGATGGGCGGGACTACGCTGGTTTTGTGGAAGAGGTGCGGGGGGCTTCGGTTCCGGGTGGCTTAGACCCGACGGCATTCCCCAACCCCGCTGGCATTCTGGACAATGAGGCACTGGGTCGTCTGAATGTCGTTCGCACCAACTACGGTGATCCAGATGGCGATGCCCAACGGGAAAGGCTGTTCTCTTTTGGCGGTCGTTCCTTCTCCATTTGGAATGCCCAGACCGGCGAGTTGGTCTATGACAGCGGCAATGCCTTCGATACGATTGCGGAGTCTATTGGCATCCGGGATAACGGGCGAGATGACAACAAGGGGACAGAACCCGAGGCTCTAGCAATTGGGCAAATTGAGGACCAAATCTATGCCTTTATTGGTTTAGAGCGGACGACCCGAGCCGCAGCGATTTTGGTCTATAACATCACGAATCCCTTGGCTCCCCGATATGTCCGAGCGATTGCCATCCCTGGTGATGTCAGCCCCGAAGGTTTGATCTTTATCAAGGCTGAGGATAGCCCTAGTAGCAAACCGTTGCTGGTGGTCGCCAATGAGGTGAGTAACACCATTAGCGTGATCGAGTTGGGGGTTTCTGGTGCTACCTCTGTTTTCAGGGGTGATGCGGCCAACAACGTCATCTATGGCGGTGCGAGTAACGAAACCATCCTCGGCGAAGCTGGGAATGATGTCCTCTACGGCGGTGCAGGCAAAGACACCATCCTGGGCGGGGCTGGCAATGATGTCCTGGTTGGCGAAGAGGGGGATGATGCGCTCCTGGGTGAAGCCGGGAATGATTACATTGATGGCGGCGCTGGCAATGACTACATCGAGGGTGGCGCAGGGGATGACGGTCTCCTAGGCGGCTCAGGCATTGATGTCCTCCTGGGCGGGGATGGCAATGACTACATTGCGGGGGGTGCGGGCAATGATGTGTTGATTGGTGGCTTGGGCACCGACAGTTTGGTAGGCGGTATGGGCAGTGACCGGTTTGGGTTTGCGACCGGTTCTGGGTTCACTGCCCCTAGCATTGGGAATGACATCATTGCGGACTTCAATCCTGCGGACGACTTCATCGTATTGAGCAGAACCACCTTCACCGCATTTATGACATGGAGTGGGGATGTCTTTAATGGTGGCACGCCCATTGCGGCGGCGGACTTTGCGACGATTGCGACAGGGGGTGTAGCGGCGGCAGGCAATTCCTCGGCTCTGATTGTCTATGAAACCTCGACCGGTGCCTTGTACTACAACCCGGACAGGGCAACTGCTGGGCTAGGTACGGGTGGGCAATTTGCCACCGTGAGTGGTGCGCCAAGCATCCCTGCCAACCGCATCCTGATTGTCAGTTAGTAACCTCACGTTCCAACCCAAATAACGGCTCCCCACCCCTTGGGGGGTCGTTTTTTACTTTTATTTATTATTCATCATATTATAGTCAAACAGGGTAAGGTTGTCCTATTATAGAATAGATATTTTAGAGAAAAGCGATGGCAAGACCATACAGTTGCGATTTGCGTCAAAAAGCAGTCGAAGCAGTCTTAAATGGGGCAAAACTAGTTGAGGTTAGTGAGTTATTTGGTATTAGCAGAAGAACCGTACAAAGATGGTTAAAAATGTGGTCAGAAAGTGGTGATTATCGCCCGAAACAGAACTATCAAAAAGGTCATAGTGCTAAGATCACTGATTTGGAGAAATTTCGCCAATTTGTAGAAGCAAATCAAGGGTTGACACAAAAAGAAATGGGAGTCATTCTCGGGGTAAGTCATACAACCGTTGGTCAAGCCCTTAAAAAAATCAACTTTACCCGTAAAAAAAACATACTCTTATAAAGAACAAAACGAAGAAGAGCGACAACAATTTATCAAGATGATCAAAGAGGAAAAGAATGAAGATGTAGTCTATGTTGACCAGTCTGGGATGGATAATCGAGATATTTATGAATATGGTTGGGGGCTAAAAGGACAAAGAATATATGGTCAACGACCTGGCAAAAAGAGAGAGAATAAGCATGATGAGTGGTTATCATTTAGGGAAATTGGTTGCACCATTTACAGTCTATTTATTAATTAAAGGATACAAAAAGCCTCCATCATTCTCAAGGCTCAGAATAATTGACTCACGGCAAGTGGGGTTCAACTGTATCCCATAAGCACTTAAAAGACTGTACTTGGATTGGTAGTTGTAATTTGCAAGTATTGATTGCCTGGTTAACAGAGATGTTGTTGCCAACAATTGGAGCAGGGAAGAAAATTGTTTTAGATAATGCAAGTTTTCATCGTTGCCAACTGGTTAGGAAGGTTGTGGAAGCCGCTGGGTGCGAATTGATATATCTACCGAAATACTCTCCCGATTTAAATCCGATTGAGCATCAATGGCATAGAATCAAGCAAAGAGTTAGAAAAACCATGACATCTACAACCCAAAATCTTCATGATCTTATAGATTCAGTCATCTGCTCTATATGCCAACCTTTGCCTGTTTAGCTATAGCAACTTTGTTTTTGTTAATCACTCATCACATAAATATTCTGAGATTATTTTAAGATTAGCCTAGGTCGGTTTCGCATGGCATTGTAAGTACAGATTTTCTACTATAGAGACCCAATCCCTAGTCAGCCTAACTCCGGGTTGCCACTCCCAGGGAAGCAAACAAAATCGCCGGGGTCAACACCCCACCCCCTACCCATTCCCGCTCCTGGCTGAGGGCTTGGATCGCCGCTTCAAACACACTGCCCGCCACCATCGTATTTTTCACCCGCCCGACAATCTCCCCATTCACCACCCGGTAGCCCAGGTCGAGATTCACGGAAAATTCCCCCGCCAACTCGTTCGACTGCCCCGCCCCCAACACCTGATCCACGATAATCCCCTCGGACATCTGGGCGACCAAATCCGCATAGGGGGTCTGCCCCGCCCCAATACACACATTCACCAACTCCGCCCCCGGTCGGGACAACCCACCCCGGTAGCCATTGCCCGTGGAAGTCCGCCCTGCCCGTTGCGCCCAGGTTTTGTCCCAATAAAAACCCTGCACCACCCCCTGGTCAATCAAGGTTTGCGGTTGGGTGGGCGTGCATTCATCGTCAAACCGCCGGGCACTCACCCCCAGGGTCGGGTCTTCCATTAACGTCAATTGGGGGTCAAACACCCGCTGTCCCACCTTTTCCGCCAAAGGGGTCGCCTGTTGTACCACCGCCTGCCCCGACAACAAAGTTTCAAATAACCCCACCAAAACACTCGCCACCGCTCGGGGTGTAAACAACACCGGCATTGTGCCGCTTGTGACCGAAGTGGTCGCTTCCGCCCAGGTGTATTTCTGAATTACATCCCGGAGCAATTGGTCATAATCCGGGTCATGCCCATCCGTCACCTCGTAGCTATAAATTTGCAAAAAATCCTCTCCCCGCACCCAATTTCCCCCCACACTGGCACTGAGGGATTGACGCTGGTAATGGGCTTGTGCGCCCCTGTCGGTGAGGATTTGCACCTCCCCACAACTGGGATTGAACCCCACATCCACCAAAATCTCCGGGTTGTAGTCATGCAGACGTGCCACCAAATCCTTACCAATGTCCACCAAGGTTTCAGTGGTGGGTAAGGTCACGGGCGGGCGGGTATCCTGCACCTGTTGCGCCGGGGCAAATTCAATCTCCGCCGGGTCGCCAATGGTAGCGGTTTCCAAAGCGGCATTAACCAAATCCTCCAGGCGGGTCAAATCCGTACTGGCGGCAAACCCCAACCGACCCTCCCGAATCACCCGCAACGCCACCCCCTCCACCGATTTAGTGGTCAGGGACTTGAGGCGATTATTTTCAAACTGCACCGGCTGGCTCTGGCTCCGCAGGTAATAAATTTCCACCCCCTCCGCCCGGGGTTTCGCCAAATCCATGATCGTGGTCAGGGCGGGATGATTCATCGGGATTGCCTGCAATAATTAACTTCACAATCGCTCGTTTATCCTAGCGTAGAATCCTATGCCCTCAACCGACGGTAAAGTTTGCCAACCGGGAGTAGCGCATCACTGGCTCTAGGGACTGGAGGATTTGCGCCCCGTAACTGCGATGGCAGACCCGGCTATCCAAAAGCGCCACCCGTCCCCCCCGCACCGGTGCCACCGCCCGTTGCAATTGCGCCAGGGTATGGGGCAGGAGATACTCCCGAAACCAATCCCGTCCCTCGTGACGCAGTGCCTCGATCCGTGCCATCACCAGGGGTTGCTCCCGGGGCGGAATCGGCAGGAGGGGAATGACCAGCAGGCTGGGGCTGGGGAGCCGTTCCTGATGGGTGCGCCAAAACTCCCAACCACTCACCAGGATGCCGTTTTCCTCCAAAGCAGTGCGCTCCCGTTGCACCCGGGAACCAAATTCCGCCGCCAAGGCCACCGTGAGTTGGGTCTGCAAGGGCTGTTCCTGCACCAAAATCACCACCAAGCCCGTCGCCAAGGGTAAAAGCCGGTGCAATTCCTGGCGCACAGCCTGGTAAAACTGGGGATGATTCGGCGGGGGCAGGTGGGCAGGGGCGTACAGATGCAGAACCTCATCCCGGGGGTGGGGGGCAAACCGGAACCGGGTCACGCCCGGCAAGGCAATCGTGCCCAAAGCCATTCCCAAACCCACCCAAGGCTGTTGCGGCCAGTGGTTCGCCAGTTCCGCCAAAGCCCACAGGGGGGAGCAATGCAGGGTGAATTGGGCAAGGGAGCGTTCCAGGGTCGCCCAACGCACACGCCGGGGTTGGGACTGGGGCCACACCGCCTGCAACCAGTTTTGCTCCGTTTCACTCAGTAACCACTGCTCGTAGGGGTTGGGGGGATGGCTGAGCAGGGAGTGGGTCAAAGCCAGTTGGGTTTCCCGAATCAATTCCGCCTGATGGGGTTGCGCCCACACCCATTCATCCCACGCCTGGGGACAACGGCTCTGGGTTAAAGCCGCCTCTGCCCATTGCTCCAGGTCGTCCAGACCATCCACCACCGTGGGCAATTGGGTGAGGGAAGAAGACGGGTTGGCTAATTCCTGCAACCAGCGCTGGGGAGTGAGCAACAGCAAGCCATCGGCAACGCCCGGCGGCCAATGCTCCCGATACAGCGGTTTTTCCACCGCCAGCCAGGTCCGTAGCCGGGGCAATTCCACCTTCAGCCAACGCCTTTGAATTTCCGCAGGAGCCACCAGCACCACCGCCCCCGGCCAGAGCAAAGCCGCCGCCAGGTACCCCAACCGGTACTGCCCCTGTACCCCCGCCAAACCCCCGACTTCCATGAGGGCACTCGGCCCCAACCGCAGGGCACGGGTCACCAAGCGCGCCAGGGTCAGATGGTGCGGCCAGGGCGGGATGGCCTCCGTTTGCAGTAAAGACCGCAGACGTTGATGGACTTCGACTTCCAGCATTTGGGTACAGGGAACTATGTTTATGCTACTCCCCCATCGGGCAAACCCACTGCTTGACCCAGCGGTGAGACCATAACAGCCAGGCAGATGGGTTAAATTCTGTGAAAATCTATAGGTTTTTGGTTGCCCAGGTGGACTCTTTTTTCCCCTGAAACCCAGGCCGGTCATGGATGGTAAAATCAACAGCTTTTAAGGCTCTTTTGAGACTGCCGGTACTGGCGTAGGTCACAAATAAACAACGTTCCGCACTGTAATATTCCAAAAGTTGAATTAAATAATCTTCCTGCCATAATTCCTGAGACGTTTTAGAACTGTAGGCATCAAACAAAATACCCTCAATTTGGTTCTGCCATTGGGGTAGGTAGGTTAGTTCGTTTTCTAAAATTAAATGTTCCCTCAGCCAATCTCGTACCTGGGGCATTTCCCCCGGATAGTCTTGGGTAAATTTATCATCCCGCAGTTGCTGAATAGGCTCGATTTCCGACGGTTTCCCGGCTAACCAGTCTTGAAATTGCGCTCGCCAATAGTGTTCTGCTTCAAAACTGATCACCCAACAATGCCCTGATGACTGGGATTTTAACCATTCACAAGCGATCAGAATTTCAATATAACCCAACCCTAAACCCACGACCAAAAAATGGGGATTGGGACAGGTTTTGATCACCAATCGAATCGCTTCCCCATAAATATATTGCGTTTCTTGATAGGCACCACCGCTATGGTGCATACATTCCTGATTGGCGGTGCCCAAATCCCGGATGGTGGGGCTACCATCGCCAGTGATCACCGTCGCAAAACGTGCTTGATAAATTAAACCCGCCGGTTGCCAGTTCATGGGGTAGGCTAAAATAAGAGGATAATTTGGCGTTTGGTAATCCTATCCTATGGCGGAAGCGTATCTCCTGGAAAAGTTGAAAGCGATTGAAAGCACCTATCAGGATTTGAATCGGCAGTTGGCTGATCCGGCGGTGGCGACTGACCCCCAGGAATTGCAACGCATTACCAAAGCCCGGGCGGCAATGGAAGCAATTGTCAGTACATTTGATGCGTGGCGAACCGCACAGAGAGAATTGCTCGATACCCAACAACTTTTGAAAGAAGCGGGTGAGGATCAGGAATTTCAAAAAATGGCACAGCAGGAAGTGGAAACCCTCAAGGAGAAATTAAACCGTCTCGAACAGGAGCTAAAAATTCTCATCCTGCCCCAGGACCCCAACGATGATAAAAACATCATGCTGGAAATCCGAGCGGGAACGGGCGGCGACGAGGCGGGCATCTGGGCCGGGGATTTAATGCGCATGTACAGCCGTTATGCTGAACGCCAAAACTGGCGGGTCAAACTGGTCAGCGAGTCCCCGGCGGAGTCCGGTGGGTTCAAGGAAGTGGTGTTGGAAATCGAAGGCGACCGGGTGTACAGCAAACTCAAGTTTGAAGCGGGAACCCATCGGGTGCAACGGGTGCCGGTCACGGAAGCGTCCGGGCGGGTGCATACCTCGACGGCAACGGTGGCGGTCATGCCGGAGGTGGACGAGGTGGCGGTGGAAATTAACCCCAATGATATTGAAATCACCACTGCCCGTTCGGGGGGAGCCGGGGGGCAAAACGTGAATAAGGTGGAAACGGCGGTGCATTTAGTCCACAAACCCAGTGGGATTCATATTCATTGCCAAGAGGAGCGCACGCAACTTAAAAACAAGGAACGAGCGATGCAATTACTGCGGGCAAAACTCTATGATTTACAACTGCAAGAACAGCAGGAATCCGTGAGTTCTCTGCGTCGTTCGCAAGTGGGAACCGGGGCACGTTCCGAAAAAATTCGCACCTACAACTATAAGGACAATCGGGTGACGGATCACCGTCTGAATCAAAACTTTTCCTTAAACGAAATCCTCGAAGGCGACCTGGATGCCCTGTTGCAGGCTTGTATTATTAAAGACCAGCAGGAGCGGTTGGCAGAATTGGCGCGCCAGACTTCTCCCAATTAGGTTGAGTTGGGATTGCATTTTTGGCGCTGGGGAATCACCGCAAGCGTTGATTTTGCGAGTTGTTGATTGCGCCCTTCCCACGCACCAATTCCAAGTCTTGAAAGCGAGTATGATATGAATTAACACTCATCGGATGTACGTGTCCCTGGGCAGGGGTGTCTTCGTTTGGTGAACCCTATTTTGTGAACCGTTGTGAACCCTATGCGTCGTTGGCTTTCCCACCCCAGTCACTGGTCTATTACCACCCGGCTCACAGTGGTTTTGCTGTTGACGGGATTGGTACCGATGGGGGTGTCAGCGGTGCTGAATTTGCGGGCGAGTATCCACCAATTGGAAATCCGGGAGCATCGCAGTCTGGAATTGTTAGCCATGAGTACGGCGGCTCGGTTGGATCAATTGTTGATTGACCATCGGGAATCGGTGGTTGCCATGAGTTTACTGCCGGGGGTACAAAAATTTCTCCAAAAGCAAGATGCCAGCCCCACGGAACTACAAAATCTGAAAAAGGCTCTCCAGTCCGAACTGCGTACTTTTGAGCGGATTCATACCAATTTTGACCTGGTATTTCTCCTGAATCGGGATGGGGTTTGTGTGGCTTCGACGGTACCGGCAATGGTGGGGGTGGATTACCGCTTTCGGGGTTATTACCAAGAGTCTATTCGAGGCAAAACCGCCATTTCTGGGGTGATTTTTGGGCGGGTGACGGGGCAACCGGGGGTGTTTGTGAGTGCGCCGGTGCGGGATGATCAGGGAGAAATATTGGGCGTGGCGGCGTTGAAAATTAATATTTCTGTTATTCAAAAAATTGTATCAGCGGCGCAGGTGGGCAAGCAGGGGGAGGCGTTTTTGATTGACAGCTATGGGGTGATTATGGCGCATACCAATCCTGAATTGGTGTTCCAGAGTTTGGCACCCCTGCCCGCCGATATTCAAGAACAAATTATCAATACCAGTTTGATTCCCTACATCACCAGCATCCGGGATTTGGATTTGAGTGTCCTGGCTGACAATTTGATTCAGGCGAAAGCACCGGGGTATGTGCGGGTGTTCCAGAATACTAACGGGCAGATGACCACCCTGGGCTATGCCCCCCTGCAGGTGGAACCCTGGGTGGTGGCGGTGGCGGAACCCCAGGCGCAGTTTCTCAGCCCGATTTGGCAGTTGGCGTGGCAGAATGGGGCGCAGTTTGTCCTGGTGGCGGGGTTGTTGGTTGCGGTGGTGGTCTGGGTCGTCCGCAGTATCAGCGGCCCGTTGCATTTGCTATTACTGACGGCGCAGGATTTGGAGCAGGGTATCTACGACCAGATGGGGCGGCTGGACAACATCAGTGCCCAACCGGATGATGTGGGGCGTTTGGCGCGGGGGTTACGCAAGGCGGCGCTCCAAGTGCAAGCCCGGGAGGAACAATTGAAACAACAGGTGACCAATTTGGTGATTACCATTGACCACCAAAAAAAGGAAAACCACGTCCAAGAAATTACCGGGTCAGACTATTTCCAAACCCTGCAAAATCGGGCGAGAGCCTTGCGAGAACGGCGCTAGGAAGCCCGCTGGGAGAGGGTGCGTTCCCGGTTCTGCTGGGCATACATTTCCCGCAGGACAATGGCCGGGTCAATCCACCGCCCCGCATGGCGCAAGCCCCAGTGCAGATGCGGCCCCGTGGTGCGTCCGGTCATCCCCACCCGACCAATCCGCAGACCGGCGGTGACCCACTGCCCCTGGCGAATGTTCAAACCGCTATTGGGGTCATGCAGGTAAACCCCCTGGCTATCCTTGGCGGCCCGCCCCCGCAGATGACAATAGATATGCTCCCATTGCCCCGACTGCACCACAATCCCCGTCCCACAGCCCGCATCGTTGAAAATTTCCACCACCCGGCCATCCCACCAACTGCGGATGTAGCTCCCTTCCGGGGCGGCCAAGTCCAAGCCGTAGTGGAAACGCCCCCAGCGGGGACCAAAGGGAGAGGAATAGGTCTGGAAATTTTCCACCGGGAAGGAACCCAACGCCCAGGATTGGGGTTGCATTTCCGGGCGCAAAATCGCCACCGGCTCCGGGTTGGCGGCAATCCCCCAATGGTCGGGAGCGGTCACCGGACTGGGTTGGGGGCTAGGCTGGGCGGCAACCACGGGCGGGGCATCCCCACCCCGTACCAACATCACCCCCCCCAAACGACCAATTTGTTGCACCTGCACCTGCCACTGGGTTTGCCCCGGCGGTACCTGCAGAATCACCCGGGTTACGGGCGGTTGATTGCTCACTTGCACCACCCGGATATTCTGTACCCCCAACTGAGCCAACTGGGGCAAGGGCTGGGGTTGGTAACTGGGAGACAGGGCGGTATTGCCCAAATCAATCCACACCTGCCGACCATCCCCACTGCGATGTACCCGAGTCGCCCCGGTTGTGCCCTGGGTTTGGAGAAAAATACCCTGTTCCGTCACCCGCAGACCCCGCAGAATCGCCCCCGTCCCAGGCTTGTCCTGACTTTGTAATAATTCCGACTGCACGGGAGCCGCCGCCACCATCCCACCGGGGAGTTGAATCCGCCAACGACCCTCCCCCACCCCTTGCACCTGCACCTGTTCGGCGGTCACGGTCTGACCGGGGTGAAACTCGACCACGATCCGGGTGGTGGTTTCATTAAATTGGGCGACCCGCACCTGGCGCACTTGCCCCCGTTGAAAATTCTGGATGTCCCGTCCCGCTGGCCACTGGGTATTGGGCAGGTCAATCACCACCCGAGTCGGCTGGGCCAACACCTGCACCTGGGGCGAGGTCGGGCTTGCCGTCCTCAGTTCGAGTAAATGGGTATCCGGGTTAAATTGCCAATGGTCGAGCTGGGCGGCTTGGGCGGGAACGGCCAACAACAAACATCCCCCCGCACCCGGCAGTATCCAGGTGGTTTTCATTAGACTATCTCCCTAATTGCTGAGAAGCTGTGTGGATCGGGGTGAGAAGCTTTTTTTCATGAGCAAGTATGTTGATTATTTTAACCCGGTCTGTCAAGTCGGCCAATCCAATGGCTTTGCCTGTAGAACCCATTTGAGAGGTGCAGTAGGGGATAAGCGTCAGCCGATCATGCAATAAATGCAACTGAGGTGAAGTTTTGTCCCAAGCATTGGAGCAATCCATTACCTACCTGGCTATCACAGCCGTAAAATCTATTTTTGGCGATGAGGAATTAATAGGGGTTTTCCTGATTTCACGTAAGCAGAGACCCGAACCATGAATCTAAATCAGCCTGGGTGGTAAAATCCAGGAGAGCTTCCCCCAAAGACTCCAATTGTTCCAGGGATAGGGATTGAATTTTTTGGATTTGTGCTGGGGATAAACTACCGAGTTTGCGTTGAAGCTGACGCACAATTAAAGCATACCGTCCCTGTAGTTCCCCTTCTTGTCGTCCCTGTAGTTCTCCCTCTTGATAAACTTCTTGGTAAAAACGAGTTTGTTTCAACTCCACCAGCCCCAACATCTCCATAATGACTCGCCCTCCTTGTCCTGGAAATTTACGCACCAATGCTTCTACTACCCATTCTAACCATTGCTCCCCCGCCTGTTCCAAAATCCCTTGCCCAATTGCCACCGCATCCGCCGCTGGTGCTACAATCAAACGTAACAGTTCCATCTCAACCGATGTCTGGGCAGGTAACTCATTTAAGTAAATTCTCTCGACTCGCCAATAGTTCAAATACGATTCCAAATTGGGAATAACTCACTCCGTATTGCGCTCGGCATAGAGCACTAAAATTCTCCCAGGATTAACCGGTTGATATTGGGATAAATATGTTGCCAATTCATTCTGCAAACGATAGTAAAATCTGGCATCCGGTTGCATCTGCGTCTCAATTAAAATGAAAGGCAGATTGGCATCAGGTTGGATGGGTAATAGTAAACCATCCAAGCGAAACCCAAATTTCTTGAGTTCTACGGATTGGAATTGATAGGGAATTGGGGGCAGGGGTAAACCGAGCAGTTGAAAGGCAAAATTGGGAACACGTTGGAATAGTTTATAAGATCAATTATCCGTTCGCACAGTACCCCGCTGAATGGGGTAAATTAAAGCATGATTAATGTAATAAGCATATCCTGATTAACAACAAAGATTGCCATGATACCCAATCTCAAACGGTCTATGTGGATCATAAGGCTACCCAGGACCAGGACGGGGCAGTACCCTGCCACCCTTGATTTTTTAGGTATAAAATTTTTACTCACAATTTCAGGGTGATTGCCATATCTGATTCATATTTAATAATATTTAATAAGGGTACTTCTAAAAATAGGTCGCAGGGGCGTTGCCCCCGGCTTTGGTTCTCGATAACATGGGCATTCTAACGAGATAACCTTCGAGGGGTGCCAATAAATAGAGGTTCCCATAATTTATACAAGTTTAACAAGTTTATACCAGATGGCTTGGCGGTGACACCAAATAACCCATACCCACCCCAAGGGGTTCACCAATTTTTCACAAAATCAACACTAATCCGATAAATTTACTGTAGAATAGAACGCACATAATTACTGGCGTATTGGCGAGGAAACGAACTTGCTGGGGCAGTTATTGACCGTGGGGCTGGTTGCCGGTTTGGCGGGGGGAATGTTTGGCATTGGGGGTGGGGCGATCATGGTGCCTGCCCTGGTGCTGTGGTTGGGCTTAGATCAAAAGGTGGCGACGGGCACCTCTTTGGCGGCTCAGGTTTTGCCCATTGGTCTGTTGGGGGCTTGGGTCTATCACCGCAGCGGCAATTTGCAGGTGAATTACGCTGTGATTATGGTGGTAGGCTTACTGCTGGGGAATGGGCTGGGGGCGGTGTTTGCCAACCAACCCTATGTCAGTAGTGAATTGATGAAAAAACTCTACGGTGGCTTTTTACTGGTGTTGGGTCTGCGGTATTTGGTGTGGCGTTGAGGTTGATAATGAAGCTGATACAGCACAAGGAAATGCCCAGAATGGAAGGAACCAATTGCGTGACGGTGCGGGTGCGGGTGCCGGGGGGCGGACAGGAGGAGCCGGTCTTGTCCCAGTTGATTACCCAGTATGGGGTGACGATCAATATCCAGGCGGCTTTGTTTGACCCCCAAAATCAGGCGGAAGCCTGGCTTGACCTGGAACTGTACGGTACCCCGGCGGCCTTGGAGGATTGCTTGGCGGTGATGCGCTCTCGGCAGTGGGAATTAGTTTCCCTGTCAGCCATAAGGGAGGTAACGGGTGTGGTTACCCCAGTGCCAGTGAAAACCGTACCGGATGGAAAGGTGCAACGCAGTCATATTCATGTGCGGATTCCCAAGGCGGCCTGTGATGTGCCCATTTTGTCCGGGCTGGTGTCGGGGCACGGGTTGGTGGTGAATTTGCGGGGTGGTTTGCTCAGCCCCAACCATGAGGGGGACGGTTGGTTTGACCTGGAGGTGCAGGGGACACCAGCGCAAATTGAGAGTGGGTTGGACTACCTGCGCCAACGGGGGTTACAGGTGTGGCAACAGGCGCAACCGGCGGATTGGTCGGTGTAGGAGGCTGAGGATGGGGATTGTGGTGGAGCGGGTTTCCAAACGCTTCGGCAATTTTCAGGCGGTGGATGATGTCAGTTTAGAAATTGCCAGCGGCTCCCTGGTGGCCTTGTTGGGGCCATCGGGTTCGGGGAAATCCACCCTTTTGCGCTTGATTGCTGGTCTGGAAACCCCCGATACGGGCAAAATTTGGTTAACCGGGGAAGATGCCACCCATCGCCAGGTGCAAGAGCGGAATATCGGTTTTGTATTTCAGCATTACGCCCTATTCAAACACATGACCGTGCGGCAGAATGTGGCGTTTGGGCTAGAAGTTCGCAAGGTACCCCGCCAGAAGATTCAGCAACGGGTGGACACCCTGCTGGAATTGGTGCAACTCCAGGGTTTGGGGAATCGTTATCCGGCGCAACTCTCCGGGGGACAACGGCAACGGGTGGCCCTGGCGCGGGCTTTGGCGGTGGAACCCCAGGTACTGCTTTTGGATGAACCCTTTGGGGCGTTGGATGCCCGGGTGCGCCAGGAATTACGCAGTTGGTTGCGGCGACTACACGATGAGGTTCATGTCACCACCGTGTTTGTCACCCATGACCAGGAAGAGGCGATGGAACTTTCCGACCAGATTGTGGTGATCCACAAGGGGCGCGTGGAGCAGGTGGGTACCCCGGCGGAAATCTACGACCATCCGGCCACCCCGTTTGTCATGAGTTTCGTGGGGCCTGTGAATGTCCTGCCAGGGGATGCGGGGTTTCTCCAACGCCAGGGGATGGGGGTGCTGAATGGGCAGGCTTTTTTGCGCCCCCACGATATTCTCATCCGTACCGAACCCCACGAAACCTATACCCCCGCCCGCATTCAGCGAATGTTGCACTTAGGTCGGGAAATCCGAGTGGAACTGACATTAGATGATGGTCAATCCCTTACGGCGCAAGTGGATCGGGAACGTTTTTTGCAGTTAGAACTTCAGCCCCACCAACGGGTATATGTACGACCCCGGGAAGCTCGTTCGTTTCCTTTGCACTATTCGATTTGATTTGAATGAATGAGAAATTTTTAGCCTATGGCCATTGAGCCATAAAACCCATAAAACTCGAGTGGAAAACCGGTATATACTAAAAATGATGGTTCTGCCCTAAGAGTGACCTGTGGAATTGTCCTGCAAAATCGAGTACGCTCTCCTGGCCCTAATGGCTCTGGCTGATGGTTTTGGTCAGGATGAACCCGTCCAAATCAGCCAAATTGCCCAAGAGCAAGCCATCCCTGACCGTTACTTGGAGCAACTGCTGGCCGTTCTCCGCCGGGCTAATCTGGTGCGGAGTCAGCGGGGAGCCAAGGGCGGTTATTTTCTGGCTCGTTCCCCTTGGCAGATCAACCTGTTTCAGGTGTGGCAGTGTTTGGAGGGAGAAGCTCCCGTCGCCAACCCAGCCGATACTCCTGAACGGATGGTGATTCGCCAGGTGTGGCAGGAGACCCAGCAGGCAACCCAGGTGATTTGGCAGGGATATACCCTAAAGGACCTGTGCCAGCAACGGGACAACCTGCGGCGGCGAGATTTGATGTATTACATTTGACCAACCCAGCCCTATGCGTATTGCCAACAGCATCACTGAATTAATTGGGCGTACCCCCTTGGTGCGTCTGAACCGGATTCCCGCTGCCCACGGCTGTGTGGCGGAGATTGTGGTTAAGTTAGAGAGCATGAACCCGGCGGCCTCGGTCAAAGACCGGATTGGTCTGCACATGGTCGTAGCGGCGGAACGGGCAGGCTTAATCCGGCCCGGGGAAACGGTACTGGTGGAACCCACCTCTGGCAATACGGGCATTGCCCTGGCGATGGTGGCGGCGGCTCGGGGCTATGACCTGATTTTGACCATGCCGGAGACCATGAGCCTGGAGCGGCGGGCGATGTTGCGGGCCTACGGAGCCAAATTGGTGCTGACCCCCGGTATGGAGGGAATGGGGGGTGCGATTCGGACGGCTCGGCAACTGGTGGAAACCACCCCCAATGCCTATATGTTGCAACAGTTTCAAAACCCGGCCAACCCGGAAATTCACGCCCTGACGACTGCCGAGGAGTTGTGGCAGGACACGGACGGTCGCATTGATATTTTGGTGGCAGGGGTGGGCACCGGCGGCACAATTACGGGGGTTGCCCGGACATTGAAACCCCGCAAACCCAGTTTTCAGGCGATTGCCGTCGAACCCGCCAACAGTCCCGTCCTGTCCGGGGGGGCACCGGGGCCCCACAAAATCCAAGGCATTGGGGCGGGGTTTGTGCCGGAGGTCTTGCAGATGGACTTGATTGATGAAGTCATCCCGGTCAGCGATGGGGAGGCGATCACCTGGGGGCGCAAACTGGCCCGGGAAGAGGCCCTCCTATCGGGAATTTCCAGTGGAGCGGCGCTGGCGGCGGCAGTACGGGTGGCCCAACGCCCGGAAAATGCCGGGAAAATGGTCGTGATGGTGCAACCCAGTTTTGGGGAACGGTATCTCAGCACCCCCCTCTTCCAAGACCCGGAACTACTGGGGGACTAAAACGTAGCAATCTCAGATAATTTATGTGAATCATAAAGATTACTGAGAACCAGGGCGGGACAATGCCCTGTAATTTTTGATTTTGCAAATATAAAGTTTTTATTCACAACTCAAATGTGATTTTTATATCAAGGGTAAGTGGATAGCACTGGTAAGCGGGGTAGTCCCTACTTTTTCAGAACCTGGCATTCCAGGGATCAGATTCTCGGTTGGTTTGGATGAAAAGCAGTATTTTTCAGTAATTATCCTGAGCATCGCCTATTTCATTCAACGTAAATATAGCAGTCCTAAATGAGAATAGAACAGGGGTTGCAGGGGCGCTACCGCTGTCCTTAGTTTTGGGTAATATGGGCATTCCTACGATGGAATTTGTGATTGGTTCAAATAAATAAAGGTTCCCCTTAGTCCACTTCAACATGAGCTTTTTGTGATTCAGTTTTTCCCACCACTTTTGCCCATTCCAAAATCCTTTTTGACCCATTTTTCTCTCCATATCGTTAATGTTAATTAACTCACGGATGCATCTAGGAATCAATTAATAGAGGTGCCCATTAGTAAGGTGAAGCTCTTGAACATAAAGCTAGGTTTGAGTAGAAAGTTGACGAGGACGATGGGGACATCCTGCCATAATCCGATGAATCGCCAGAACTGTTTGCCGTTCACATTTTTGTTGAATGGATTGCGGAATAAAGTTGAGAATTTTCTCCCGGTTATATCCAGCAATAAAAGCCGCATATTGCACAAGTAAATTGGGGTAAGATAACACCAAGCCATATTGTAAATCTTCGGGAATTTCTGAAACGTGATGATGCCAACGAAAGTCATCAACCGTCAGCCATGCGGTAACAGCAACAGGCAAGATCACCCGTAAAATGTCCTGCTCCATCAATACATACACCAACGGACGGCCATCCGTGGCATAGGTTACGGTACTATTAACTTTCTTTGTTTCTAAATCAATCCAATTCGCCCCTAAAGTCAACAGTCGAAAATAAGCAGTCATAAAATCAGTTTGCGCTGGATACTGACACCACCAGTTTTGGCGACTGATAGGGAAAAAATTGGTCGAAGTACCTAAAAACCAACCTGCCTGATTAGCAAAAATCTTCTGCCGAAAGGTATCCCGCAGTCCAATGGGGGCAAAATTCTCGATAGCAGTACGTTTGCTCATTCAGCCTCAGACAACCCAACAACTATCATGGTAAAGCCAAGTCATCGAATTGGGATTAATTGTGATGCGAACGACGAAATCAGGCATAAATACTGCCCATTGCCCGACTAATCTCAGTAAATTTTGCCACCAGTTGGGGCGGTTGCACGACTTTAACATCCTGACCATACCCCAAAATCCACCGTTGTAGGTCAATATCATCCACACTCCAGCACGGGAGTTGCACCCGGAAACGATTAGGAAAGCAGGGGTCTCCCGTTTTCGGTAGGTTAAACATCGGTTCTTTTTTATTAGGAGTTATTCCATTCAGTTTAGGAGACATCTGCATTTTATTTTTGGGAAAACGATTGGTGCCCTCGCTAACAAATTGAAAAATGTAATCACTAAACCAAAGCTCTAGGGTGATTTCGAGATGGCGACGTTGACCACTTTTAGCACTTAAATATTGCCTTTGTAACTGTGCATCCCGTCCTAAATAAATACTACTACTTGCTTGATAAAGTTTCTGTAATTTTGCTAAGGATATTTGTTGGGTTTTCATATCCCGTGCTTGCGTTTGTTTTTGTCCTAAAAACAGCCGGTCTAATCGCTCAAAACATAACAGTCCCTGGGATGCACCTTCAGCTAATTCATAACCCAGATACCAAGCGATATTATGAAAAACTAACTGTAGCGGCCATGCCTTAAAAAAACCCAGTTCTGCCTGATTTGGATAACGGGCGGCTCCCTGAAGATGGCGAAATTCTAGGAGTTGACCAGCAAGGATAGCTTCTTCAATCAATTGGGGCGTATGGGCGATTGAGCTACCGGGTAATAGGTCGTGATCTACAATGGTGCGATTAGCAATAGCTCGCACAGGATAAATATCTGACGTGGCAATTTTGCTATATTCCAATCGCTGTTTGAAGGTTTCATACACGGATAAGGATGCGGAATCGGTTAGGCTGGTCGCCTGGGCTTGAAGTAGTTGAAAAACCTGGAGTAATTCTGACCGGGAAAGGATAGCAGTGCCTAAGTAATAACCTTTTTTCATGGGATGAGAGGGCATCAAGCCATAGGGTTTCAGGACTTTTTCGATGTCTTTACGAATGCTGGCAGAGCAATCATAGTGAAACTCACCTGCTTGGATCATGGCATCTACTAGGGTTTTGAGGCTACCTTTTTCAGGATCAAAGAGACAGGGATGGTGGGTGATGAAAATGATGAGAGTGCATAGTCTGTTAAATGTATCAACATCCGAGTAAGTATGTAACTCGTCTAAGGGGACTACTTCTACCGGTTCATTGGAAAAGATAGTTTCAATTTCCCATCTGGAGCAATCAGACCCATTGAGCAAAGCACAAGTTCTTTCCAAAAAAAGTAAAAACTCAATCTTACTCGAAAATTTATGGAAATCGGATTTAGAATTAATCTTTCTATTTTTCTGATTTATCTTGCTTCTAAATTCAGTTAACATCATTTTTTACCTGCCTTATGAGCCAAGTTAAAGTGGTAATAACCTTATCATACAAAAATATATATTCCCTGCCCTCCTTGTTTACCAGTATATTTTGGTATTTTTTCCCATTAAAAATATCTTCTAAAGATAGGGGTTTTGAATCCTTGGATTGAGCATGATGTTCCGGATCACGGTTTCTAAGCGTGTTAACAGCCTTAACGATCCAGAAGTAGGATTTTCCTCTATGGTTATAATCATTTGATACTGTAAAGTCATCAACGCTTTTAGGTGTCTTATCAACCTCTTCACCTAACAACGAATAATATGCGATATAAAAGCAATCCAAAAACTTTAATACTTTCCTGTCTCTGGAGTCTATTATTTTGCTTAAATCAATTTCATTGGTATTTTTAGAAAAAACAACTTTAATCTCATGTTCCCAAGGTTCTTTGTATTCTCTAGTACGTTTATTCTCTCTATTAATGTAATTAACATATAATTCCAGCCCTTTGAATAATTTTTCACGTTTATCTGATTTATTGAAGTTCAAGATTATCTTAAGAAAATAATGCTCGAAGCAATTTTTTGCTAGCGAACAAAATTTCAAAAAATTATTCTTTTTTTTATAGATTTCCATATCTCTTAAATAGTTACTTAATTTTTTAAAGTCTTCTTCTAAAAATTCTTCTTTGGGAATAATGTACTTAGTTGGTGGATGTTGAAGTTCATTATCATTATTATGGTCAGAATTTAGGTTCGATAAACTTTCATTGTAACTATTAATAATGGGAGTTTTATGCAAGGAGTCAATTTTAGTCGAAAGAGTTTCTAATTGTCTAGAAAGAGTTATAATTAGAGACCGAAAACCTTTATAATAACCACCTCTTCGTGACTTAAATCTAGCAGTTTTCCAGGAATGCTTTCCATCCATAATGCTTACCTAAAACTTACCTAAAACACTTCTTCAAACATTTTTAGTTGATTCAAAAATTTAATGTAAATAGGGTCTTCTTTACCTCGAACTAAACCAACATACTCAATCCTGCCCCGGAGAACTTGCTTAAAGTTATCAAAACTTTCATAGCTGATGGGGTGATTGGATTTGCTGGTAACAGATAATATATTTTGATTGCCATACTTGCGCCACGCATGAAGCATCGCTCGAATTTGCCGCACATAACGACGGTCAACATTCGGAAATTCATTTGTGGTTAGCCCCGTCACTTCCTGATGGTGTCCCCGCTTTTGTAGTCTCACCTTCTTATCATTGATCAAAAAACCACTACTTTCAATAATTTGCCGCAGGGGTTCACCAATTTTAATCCTAGTTCCTTCATCCGTAGTGACCTCAATCGCTAAATCTGCTGGAAATTCCGGCATATTTGTAGAAAAGGTAATATCATCAGCATAGCGAGTATAGGTGCATTTAAGCTTTTGAGCTAACCGCTGTAACCGGCTATCCATCTGGGCACACAACATATTAGTAATTACTGGTGAAGTCGGCGCACCCTGGGGCAATTGATTATTATGACAGCAAATTTGTGCCAGCACCGTTGCTACTGGTTCGGGTAAATGATAGGGAATCCCCATAAACATTCCCCGCACTCGTCCAAAATTAATGGAAGGGAAAAAGTCTTTGAGGTCTAGATTCAAGACATAACGCCGCTTGACGTGAGGTTTGGCATTGCTGACGATATTTCTCCCAGGCGTAAACCCATGAACAGATGGTTTCGGTTCATACACCGCTTGTAAAACTTGATTGAGTTTGCGCTGAATTAATTTTAAGGCGGTCACGGGTGCTGAAATCGTGCGAGTTCCCCCTGATTTTTTAGGAATTTCAAAAGTTGTATAGCGATTTTCCAAAGGCACTTTATAAATGTGATACACCAAACGGTCATATCTCACATTCAATAAACGTGCAATGTCCCTAGGAGTTTTAAGTGCTAGGAATGCCGCCCTAAGTTCTTCAGGAGTTTGGGTGAGATTCAAGCATCCTTTTTTTCGCTGAAAACTGCGCTTGGACGACTCTGGATTGACCGCTTGATGTTCAGGTAGGTTACTTTCCATTCACTGTAGATAATAAGAAAGAAGAAAAAGGTGCTGTAGGATTTATTCTCGCCTGCCGCTTTTCTGGGGAGTGCATTGCTCCTCTCCCCGCTTTTCTCATCTCATCCCGTAGGCTAACCAGCCCCCACCCTTTCTCCCAATTCGCCCAGTCACTTAGCAGTAAAGTTTTGCATGGGCTAGCGATGGCTCCAGCCCCTATCCTATCCTCTGCTGACCGTGGTTCCGAGAAAAAGGGTGCTGTGGGACTTATTCTCGCCTACCGCCCGAGATGAGCAACTGAGCAACATTGAAGCAACATTGAAACAACATTGCATCAGTGTAGAGTCGGTATAAGGCATATCAGTTGACATTGACATGAACCGTCGCAGGATCGACAACGGAAATCAATAACGCCTAACAGCACCCAATCACCAGAATAACACCCCGCCTAATGACCTGTCACCCATCTGATGCGAACGACGATAATAGCGCATGAGCTACCCTTGCAACCCTACTGTTTCTGGCACAATACGAGGGCAAACCAGCCCCGCTCATCCTGCCAGATTTTTTGTACCGGTAAACCACAATGGTCTAACTGTTTGGTTAATGCCGTAAGTTCAAATTTGCGAGAAATTTCAGTGCGGATAGTTTCCCGTGCCATTAAAGTTATTTCTAAGTCTAAATCAAACAATTTAACAACCTGATTTTCCAAACTGATTAAGTGCATTTCAATTTGATGTAATTCCCGATTGTAAAATGCCCAATGCTCAAAATTTTCTGGATTAAAGTTCCCATTAAACCTATAATTCAAATGATGTAAAATGTTCAGATTAAATTCTGCGGTGATGCGCTGACTGTCATTATAGGCTGAGGTTAAGGTGGCAATATCTTTTTGTAAATCTACCCCCAAAAGAAAATAATCCCCCGGGCTTAAACTCTGTTCAATTTGTTGTAAAAAAATAACTTCTTCCTGGGGGGATAAATTGCCGATGGTACTGCCTAAAAAAATCAACAACCGCTGTTGTAATGCTGGGGGTAAATGGTGCAGAGCAATTTCGTAAACCCCCGCTAAAGCATGGATAGATAACTGCGGATAATCGGCGAGTAAATCCAATGCCGTCGCCTGCAACATCGTAGTACTAACATCAATGGGAATATAGGTAAATTGCCCCTGCAATCGGGTGTAAGCATCGAGTAAAATTCTGGTTTTGCGGGAACTACCACTGCCCAATTCCACCAGGTCACAATTCCCCGTTAAATTCGCAATTTCCTGGGCATAGGCGGCTAAAATTCCCTGCTCCGTCCGGGTGGGATAATACTCCGGTAAACCGCAAATTTGCTCAAATAATTCCGAACCCCGTTGGTCATAAAAATAATAACTGGGTAAGGTTTTCGGATGATGGCTCAACCCCCGCACCACATCCAGACCAGAATTAGAGGTATTTGTTTGTACATTGTCACAGCAGTAACGGCTGTTTTTTGGGTCGCACAAGTCATATTTCATAGTAATTCCCCCCGATTTTACCGTTAGCATAGCACGCCCGTCATTGCGTCACGGACAACCGGCGTTCCACCCGAGGCCGCCCCACCCCATACCCCAGGTGGTAACTGCGGGCCAATAAACCTAACCATAGCCCCGGCGCATGACGTTCTAACCAGGGTTGCCACTGGCGCAATAACCCCGGCCACCAGGGGAGCAACACCGCACTCACCAACGCCTCCCAAGTAAATACAATGTAACTCCACAGCCACCGTCCCACTTCCCCCCATCCCGTCAACGGCACAATCCAGAGCAAAATGGCTGGGTTTGTCCAGGCGGCTTTCAGTGCCATGCGGGTAAATTCCCCCCAGCCGCTCCGGTCCTTGATAAACCGCTCCGCCACCTCTGGATCGGTGCTTGCCAACAGACCAAAAAACGTATTGAGAATGGCATTAATTTGTGCTGGGGGCAACTGCTTACCGGTGGGCACCATCATTCCCTTGGAAAACAGCCACGTCACCGCACTATTCCCCTGGTAGGCACGGATGGCATTCAGATGCTCCGCACCCAGTAAATCATGGCGCAAAGCCGTGTCCAATAAATCCGTCAACCGGGGTAAATTCCGCACCAAAGAACCAAATCCCGTAAAGACCAACGGGGATTGTAAAGCGGCGGCATCCCCAATACTGATCACCCGGTCCCAAGCCACTTTTCGTTCCGTAAAGGTACTGCTAAAATGCCCCGGAATATAGCCAAATGTGGCTTTTATCCATTGCAATTGTTCCAGGTCACAGCGGCGATACTCTGGCAAAATGTGAAAAAAATCTTCATAAAGCTCTAATAAGGAACCGGGATTCTCCGGGCAGGGTTGGTGATAATGAAATAAGTACACTGTCAGTTCCCCATTCCCCGCCGGAAATAGCTCCCAGATCAACTGCCGCCCTCGGGAAATGTCCCCGTGACTGTGCAGGACATCCCCATAGCGGTGATCCCACACCTGCGGGTCCAAGCCCTTGAAGACCGCCCCCACCGTCGGGCAAACGCTATCAAACGCCCGCCCCCCATTCAACTGCCAGGCAATGGGGGAAGCCGTGCCCATCGCATCCACCAGCAACCGCCCCGCCACCGATTCTTGCTCCCCGGTGCGGAAGGACTTGAACTGGATACCGACCCCATGCTCCCCCACCTCAGCCCGTAAAAACTCGCATTCGTCCCATATTTCTCCCCCCGCCTGTCGGAGCTTTTGTCCGGCTAATGTCAGTAATTTATTAGTATCTATGGCGATATTCAGAACCCTGGGGGTATGCAACACCGCCGCCCGCAGTTTTTGGGGCACCTCCGGCCAGTAAAATTGATGGAACCCGTCCTCATATTCACAGGCGATCAGCCGTTCCACCTCGGCACTGGTGAATAAATTCAGGTCAATCAGGGTTTGCAATTCTGAGCGGGAGATATTCCATTCCCGGTTCATCCGCCCGAAGGGCAAGCGCTCTAGCAACAGCACCCGATAGCCCAACCGTGCCATCACGGCGGCGTGGATCACCCCCAAAGCCCCCCCGATATAAATGAGGTCATAGGTTGGGGAAGTTTTAGCTTCGGACGGAAACAAGACCGGGTTGCGCCGGGGCTGACTGACCCCCTGCCGCCAGCGTTGCTCCCACCAATAGACCCGTTTCAGGTCATATTCCCCATTGGGAATGTTTTGGAAATGGCGGGCTGTCGCCGGGTAGTAGGGTGCCAGGGCGGTAAAAATCGTCTGCTGGCTCAGATCAAGGCTGGGAAATGGGGGGTACTGGGGCGGGAACTCCCGGGCTAAGTCCGCCGTCAACTGCCGCAACCAAGTTTGCTCCCCCGCTCCCGGTCGCCAACGAAAGACTTTCAGGTAAGTCGTCCGTTGCAATTCCCAGGTCACCACCGTCCACTCCCCCGTGCCCTGCTGGAGAAGTAGCCCCGTTGGTAAAGGAGTCACGCTCAAGCCAGGGGCGGTCCATTGGTGCAACCACCCCCGCACCCGTGCCACCGCCGGTGTGGGAATTTCCCGATAGCAAAGCTCCTGTATCACGTCCAACCACCCTCAAATTTTGTTACATTCTGAGAAGCATCCTTAAAAAAGTTTACAAGCTTCTCATAATTTTCTGGAACCTGTTTACGCTGTTACTTACTGATTGTGACCCGTTATGGTGCCATCCATTCCCCAAACCCCGGAAGAATTTCAAGCCCTGCGGCTCCAGCCCCCCAGTCCGGACCGGATTGCGCTGGCGATTGCTGGGGTCGTGGGTTTGGGTCGCAAGGCGGGGCAATCCCTGGCGGAACTCCAGGCGCAGATTTTGGCGGAGGACGGACTGTTGGAACCCGCCACCCGTTCCTGGTTGAGCCAACTGATCGCCCAGGCGTGGGAGCTTACTCCCCCAGAAGCACCCGGGTCGTGCAGTGGGTGAGGGCGTGGCTGACGGCGGCGTGAATCCACCCATTGGTCGCCAGCAACTTCCCAGAAAACACATCCATCCGCTCCCCATCGTAGGCGGTGACCAATCCCCCCGCTTCCCGCACCAGGACTACCCCAGCAGCAATATCCCAGGGGGACAAACCCCGTTCCCAATAGCCATCCAACCGTCCCCACGCCACGTAAGCCAAATCTATCGAGGCGGACCCGCCCCGGCGCACCCCCTGACAGCGGTGGGTGAGGTGGCAAAATTCCGCATAGTTGTTGTCTGGGGTTTCCCGACGGTCGTAGGCAAATCCGGTCACCAACAGACTGCGCTCTAGGGTTTCCGTGCGGGAGACCTGCATGGGTTGGCGGTTGCAGGTGGCACCCAAGCCCCAAGCCGCCCGAAACAAATCCTGCCGCAGGGGGTCAAACACCACCCCCACCACCGGCTCCCCTTGGAACAGTAACCCGATGGAGACGCTGTAAAAAGGGTACTGGTGGGCAAAATTCGTCGTGCCATCCAGGGGGTCCACCGCCCAGACAAATTCCGGCTGGGGGGATTCCCGCTGCCAGCCAGACTCCTCGGCGAGGATGCTGTGGTGGGGAAAATGCCGTTGCAGGACGCTTAAAATGGCATCTTCGGCGGCCCGGTCAGCGGCGGTGACCAAATCCCCACTGCGCCCCTTTTCTTCAATTTCCGCTAACTTCCCCCAGTAACTTTGCAGGACGGCTCCCCCGGCTCCGGCGGCTTCCGTGGCAATATCCAGGTAGATGGCGAGGTCATTGCTGGGAATGGTTTCCATAATGCCTGTTTTTCTCTACTATAAGACACTTTTATCCCAATACCCCAGAGGCGGTGTGACCGTTGATCCCCGCTGGGAGGAACCCGCCCTGTCCCCGTGCCTAATTTTTAAGTATCTTTAAGAATCTCTTCCAAAAAGTAGGGAAAATGATCGAGTAGAATATGGATTGTAAATCAAACCTATGCTTTGAAGAGCATCATTATGGTCATGAACCTGTGTATTCACAAGCTTAGGGTATTCTAGGCAACCATCGTTGGGTTTATGGGAGCAGTGACGACGTTGGAAAACCGCAAAGAACGGATTTTAGTGGTTGACGATGAAGCCAGCATCCGCCGGATTTTGGAAACCCGTTTGTCCATGATCGGCTACGAGGTGGTCACGGCGGCGGACGGGGAGGAGGCGCTGACGGTCTTCAAGCGGGAGCATCCCCATTTGGTGGTTTTGGATGTGATGATGCCCAAGCTAGACGGCTATGGGGTCTGTCAAGAACTCCGCAAGGAATCGGACGTGCCGATCATTATGTTAACAGCCCTGGGGGATGTGGCGGATCGGATTACGGGGCTGGAGTTGGGGGCGGATGATTATGTGGTCAAGCCCTTTTCCCCCAAAGAATTGGAAGCTCGGATTCGCTCGGTTCTGCGCCGGGTGGAGAAAAATGGGAGTTCCAGTGCGATTCCCAGTTCCGGGGTGATCACCATCAACAACATTAAAATTGATACCAACAAGCGGCAGGTGTACAAAAACAACGAACGGATTCGCCTGACGGGCATGGAATTTAGTTTGCTGGAATTGCTGGTGGGACGCTCCGGGGAACCCTTTTCCCGTACGGATATTTTGCAGGAGGTGTGGGGGTACACGCCGGAACGCCATGTGGATACCCGGGTGGTGGATGTGCACATTTCCCGCCTGCGCGCCAAGTTGGAAGACGACCCCAGCAACCCGGATTTGATCCTCACGGCTCGGGGCACGGGTTATCTATTCCAACGGATTACGGACGTGAATAAATCCTCAGATTAACCAATTTGTAGGAGAATGGGTTGCCCGCAGGGCACCTCTATAAATTCAAAGTTGACGGTTGCAGGGGGGCACCCCCCGCCTTCTAGGTAATACAGGTATTCAACAATGAGATTTATGGCTACGCCATCCAGGCTATGGGTTGGTTCCAATAGATATGCCTTGAAGTAAGTCCTATTGGAATGACCACTTCTCAAGCTCTACTCCTGGCTAAAAAACGCAATTTACATTTATTCAACCCCCAAGGGTGAGGGCAATAAATCATATTTTGATGTGCAAAAATTCTGCCATCCCTGCATACTAATTAATCAGGCTTTCATCACGTTTAATCACCTTAAAAATCCTGACGTTGGTTCACCGCCCGCTGTAACCGTTCTTCCACTTCTCGCACGGGTAATGCCCCCAAATCCCCCCCCTGGCGAGTCCGTACACTCAGGGTTTGGGTTTCCATCTCTTTCGCCCCCACAATCGCCATCACCGGAATTTTCGCCGTCTCCCCATTGCGGATCAGTTTGCCCAAGCGTTCCCCGGACTTATCCACCTCCACCCGCAGACCCATTTTCTGCCAATTTTGAGCAATTTCCTGGGCATAGCTGAGATACTGTTCCCCAACGGGTAAAAAGCGCAACTGCACCGGTGCCAACCACAGAGGAAAATCCCCCGCATAGTTCTCAATTAAAATCCCGAAAAACCGCTCTAGGGAACCAAAAATTGCCCGGTGGATCATGATAGGAACCTGGCGAGAACCATCGGCGGCTACATATTCCAAACCAAACCGATGCGGTAAATTAAAATCCACCTGAATCGTCGAACATTGCCATAAACGTCCAATCGCATCCCGAATTTTTATATCAATTTTGGGACCATAAAATGCCCCACCGCCTATATCTTCCTTGTATGCCCAATCCTTGGTTTGGAGGGCATCTTTCAACGCATGGGTTGCCAATTCCCACACCTGGTCATCCCCCACATATTTATCCGGACGGGTGGATAAATTCACTTCGTAATCCCGAAACCCAAAATCCGACAAAATTTGTTCCGTGAGATTCAAGACACCCAAAATTTCCTCCGCCACCTGTTCCGGCAGACAAAAAATATGCCCATCATCCTGGGTAAACCCCCGCACCCGCATCAAGCCGTGCAGCGTACCGGAGCGTTCGTAACGATAAACCGTGCCCAATTCCGCATAACGAATCGGTAATTCCCGATAGGAATGCAGGTGATTTTGATAGGTCAAAACATGGAACGGACAATTCATCGGTTTGAGTTGATATTCCTGGGATTCCACCGCAATCGCCTCAAACATACTTTCTCGGTAAAAATCAAAATGCCCCGAAGTTTTCCACAGGTCTAAATGGGCTAAATGAGGGGTGTACAAAAGTTCATAACCAGAGCGTAAATGGGCTTCCCGCCAATAGTTTTCAATTAACAAACGCATCCGGGCACCCTTGGGATGCCAAAACACCAGTCCGCCCCCGGCTTGCTCTTGGATGCTAAATAAATCCAATTCCTGCCCCAACCGCCGATGGTCCCGCCGCAGAGCTTCCCGTTTTTGGTGCAGATAGGCGTGCAATTGCTCCGGAGTTTCCCAGGCGGTGCCATAAATCCGTTGCAACATGGGATTGCGTTCATCCCCCCGCCAGTAGGCTCCCGCCACACTTTCCAATTCAATGGCATCGGGGTTGAGTTCCCCCACATTGTCCAGATGGGGCCCCGCACACAAATCCCACCATTGATCCCCCAAATGGTACAGGGTAATTGGCTCTTGAATCCCTGCTAAAATCTCTAATTTGTAGGGTTCATTCAGGGCTTGAATCCGTCTTAGGGCTTCCTCTCTCGTCACCTCTTCCCGAATGACCGGCAGTTTTTTCTTGATAATTTTTACCATCTCTTTTTTGATGGCTTTCAAATCCGCTTCCGTAAAGGGTTCCGGGTGGTCAAAGTCATAATAAAACCCGTCTTCGATCCACGGACCAAGGGTGACTTTCGCCCGGGGAAATAGTTTTTGCACCGCCATCGCCATCACATGGGAAGCGGTGTGCCGGATGCGCTTCAGTTTTTCCGATTCACTGGTGCGGGGTAAATGCACCGGGGGGGGTGTGATAGACATAATAAATTCATCATAACCTAGGGGATGGGGTGATGATGCTACCCAACCGTTGACTGTCCAGCAAAAATAAGGTCATTGTATCATTATTTAACCGAGCCACATGGCTGGCAAGTCCGAGGGTGTCCCCCTGGCGATAGGTGGCGGGAATTTGGCGTATCTGCTCTGGGAGAATATCCACGAGGGCGGGCATCCCCGTGCAGGGAAGACCATAGAGTTCCGCATTGCCTTTGACCACAATTAGATGGGTGGCGGGAATCGGGTTGGTTTGACCGAATAGGTACTGGTGTAGGTCAAGCACCACCACCTCTTGCTCTTCAAAATGCGCCAGACCAACCGGTTTTTGCCCACTGCTGAACACGGTGGGGTAAGGCAATACCTTCTGCACCTGGGTCAAGGGCAGTCCCACCTGGAGCGACCCCAACGGAAAATGGAGAACTTTCATCGTGTGGTGCGAAATTCTAAGGGGTATTTCTATTATGAATCTGATTATGAATCTGATGGGAATCTGAACCTATAGCCATTGTACAATCTCAAATTATTTGTCACCGATCTCAAATTAATGTCGTCATACACCCCCTTTGTCCTCATTCATCAAGAAACATTCCTGACTTAGTTGTGGGAAAGCAGACATACCGGAATTGGTCATGGCATTACTACGCTACGGCATCCTGAAAGATAGCATATCGCCTTTCACCCGCTCTGTTTGTTGGAAGGCGGATGCAACTTAAGGCTACACCCACGCAAGTTACACTCATGGACACCTCTACAAATTCAAAATTAGCGGTCGCAGGGGCATAGCCCCCGTCTGTGGTTCTCAATAATATAGGTATCTCAGCGAAATAATCTGCCAGTGGTGACAATAAATTGAGGAATAAATAGAGGTGCCCTCATTTCTAAGAGTCCCCTGCTACCTGGGTCAGCCGTTCTCGTAGTAGGTGGGAACAGATGTTGCCTGTGGGCAACAAAATCAGCCCTTGTGCCGCCATTTGTTTAGTCAAACCCCATGCAAATCAGCGTTTCTGGGTCCACATCTGCTAAAGGGTGCCAGTAGTCTTCTAATTTGTCCTTAGAGTGCCAGTAGTCTTCTAATTTGTCCTTCTCGAAGTAGGGAAGCACACCATTTTCCACCGAGTGGTGCACCGCTTTGAGACGCTTTCGGAATTTCTCGCTCTTCCAACCATATATATCGCATTTGTCATCAAAAACCACCTCGATGTACCTTTCGAGTAATCCCCTCAAAACCCGCCGGAACGCTTCCTCCCCCTCCGTAGCAAAAGACAGCATATTGAGTAAGAAATGATCTGAACTCACCCGACAAGTAGCGAGAAAAATCCACATTCCCACCGTTTCTTTCTCCTCATTCGGCAAACTTTCCAGCAACAATCGGCCGGTCTCACAAGGTGTCAACAAAGTCGTTATACAAGTTTCAGTGCGGGCAAAAATCTTCATAATACATCCTAAACTGACTTTTCTATTTTAACGAAAAGGAGTTTTCCCCCGCCCTAGTTGCTGAAAAGCGGATGCAACGCAAGCTGGGTTTCCAGCCGCTCAATTTTGATTTCCACTTGCCGCCGTTTCCGCCTGAGTTCGTCCGTATCTTCCGACTCCGTGGGCACAGTCAAGCGGTGTTTCAGCAAGTAGGCAAAGATAGACCGCTCAACGACATCCTGACATTGTTGGTACACCTGAAACCAATTATTAATCTCCCTATGGAGAAGTGCTTGTGCCCGAATTTTCATCTCCTCTAGGGATAAACCCGCATTTTTCGCCAATTCTGCATCCGGTCTGAGGACACTCAACCAGGTTTGCTGACCCTGTAACTTTTGCTGTAGTTTCCGCCGTTTTGTTAACCAAGCCTTGTAGGTTTCCTGCACCTGTCGTTGGGCGGAGGCACACCAGCGAGCAGGCAGACCGCTTTGCGCCTGGTTCACTAAATTTTTGACCACCTGGGTAGGCAGTTCCCCGGTAGCTACCCATTGCGGAAAATCTTTGTGTTGGGAAACTTGTTCCAAGGTGGTGGCAATCAGCGGCGCATAACGACCCGCCATCATCTCCCACACCTGGCGGCGGGTTTCCTCTTCAGCAACCAGACGGCACTGAATCGTTAACTTAGTCATATATCCATAAGAAGTTGATAATTTAATAATAGCATATCTGTGTTAAAAGTTGTCTAGCCATTGAAAGCACTTCAGGGTACGATAAAGCCAATCAATACTTGGGAACGATGTTTTTCAGCACGAAGGAGGCGGCGCGCATCACGGGCTGTACCATCCGGCAACTGCAATACTGGCGGAGTAAGGGGTTGGTCGTGCCAGTAGTGAATCCGGCGGGTACGGGGTACAGTGCGTATTACGACCGGGAAAACCTGGTGAATCTGTCCATCGTGCATTACCTGTTACAGCGGGGATATGACTTGGCGGCGATAGCGATGTCGTTGGCAGTGTTGCAAAAGCTAGATGCAGGGTATGCCCAGCCGGAACAAGCCCGGCGGTTTCTGTTGCGGTGGGAGGATGTCCAACAAAAGCTCGTCGTAGAGGAATTTGACCCTCAGAAAGTAGCAGTTTTGATAAAGCAAGGGGTTTTTAGTATGACGGTCATACCGGTAGATGAGTTACAACGACAAATTCAAACAACGATTGAAAATCCGCAATCGGTTGAGGAGTTGGTCATGGCAAAACTGATGACAGCGGGTTGGGATAAAAGTCCACATTCCATTACGATTAATGGGGAAATTGTCGCTAAAAATAAAAGTTCATCCACTCGGTCAGGGAGAAAGAATAGAGCAAAAGCTGATTATATTCTCAACTATGGTCATCATGGGGCGATTGCTGTGGTGGAGGCGAAATCTGTTTATATGGATGCGGGTGACGGGCTACAGCAAGCGAAAAATTATGCTGAGATGTTAGAATTACAGTTTGCTTATTCAACTAATGGTATCGGTATTGTTGAATACGATTTTGGTACTAAAATGATAAAGGAGAGGGATGCTTTTCCTACTCCTGATGAACTGTGGAAAAGACTAGGGGGTATCTCCAATACCAATTGATTTCTGTATAGTAGAAGTCCAAGGAATCTCATCCTGAAGAATGTGGATTTCAAACTTTATTTGTAAATATAAAGTACAACAAGATGGAGGCATCTACCTATCAATCTTAAAAAAACTGGTGCAAATTGGCATCCCATACAAAGTACAGATTATGCTTAACATTATCCATATTTAACTTACACCCTCGTGGATTATGCCGGTAGGCTTGCCTGAATTCGTTGACAACCCTGAAAACCGTTGTCCGGTAGTGCTTTTACTTGATACATCTGCTTCTATGTCAGGAGCACCCATAACAGAACTAAACAGAGGTGTAACTCTATTCAAAGAGGCGATCCTAGAAGATGCCAAAGCATCTCTACGGGTAGAAATAGCAATTGTTACGTTTGGCCCCGTTCAGTTAGTTCAAGATTTCGTAACTGTTGAGCGATTTAATCCGCCTAGCTTTACAGCACAAGACGGAACCCCGATGGGAGAAGCAATTGAATATAGTCTAAATTTGCTAGAAAATCGCAAAGCAACTTATAGAAATAATGGCGTTCAATACTACCGCCCCTGGGTTTTTTTAATTACAGATGGTGCACCTACGGATGATTGGCAAAACGCCGCTCGTTTGGTCAGGAATGCAGAAGCGGGGAAACGTTTATGTTTTTTTGCGGTAGCGGTAGAGGGTGCGGATACCCATACTTTGAAACAAATTGCACCGCCAGAGCGTCCACCTGCATTACTACATGGCTTAGATTTTCGGGGCTTATTCTTATGGCTTAGTAGTTCTTTGTCCAGAGCTTCAAGTGGCAATATTAATGACCCAATTGCCCTACCACCAGTGGGTTGGGGAACAATTACATAGAGTTTATTATGTGGAGATATATTGTTCGGTCAGCGATTGGTGTAGCACATCAGCAACTCGGCCTGCCTTGTCAAGACAATGCGGGCTGTTTCGTTAAGGAGAATTGTCTCATTGGGGTAGTGGCGGATGGTGCAGGAAGTGCAAAATTTGCAGAAATCGGCTCACAGAGTCTCGTCAAAACTACGCTCAAATTTATCAATGAACATGATCTACACTTCAGCAATAAATTAACCATGTGGCAACTTCTCAACACAGATGTTACCCAATTGCCTAAAGTGTGGAAAGCCAAAACTCCAACTGATGAATATGTTAAAACTTTTTTTAGGGATTTGACCGATGAGTGCATAAAAAATTTACGTCAAGAGGCGCAAAAAAACCATTGTGACTTATGCGATTTAGCTTCTACATTACTGGTTTTTATTGCTCATAAAAAGTGGCTAGTAGCTATGCAAATCGGAGACAGTATTTTGGTAGTTAGAGAGCGGGGAAACCAAGATTATAAATTGCTATTCAATCCCCAGCGTGGAGAATTTGCCAATGAAACTGTCTTTATTACATCCTCAGAGGCAATTACCAATATGCAAATTATAGTCATGCCTATATCCTGTGATTTTATTTGCGCCGCTAGTGATGGCTTGGAGAGTGTAGCTCTTAGATTCAGTGATTGGATGCCTTTTTCCCCTTTCTTTTCCCCGTTAGAGGAATACTTGCGGGAAACTGTTGACCCTGACCTAAATGACCAATACATCGTTGATTTTTTGAACTCAGATAGACTCAATGCCCGTACTGATGATGATAAAACCTTATTAATCGCAATCAGTTATGAATAGATTAATTGAAGTACAAACCCATCGTTCTATTGAATTAACGAAGCAAATAGCTTCAAGTGGTGAAGGTTCCGTTTGGCGGACAAATTGTTCTGGACTGCTTGCCAAAGTATATCATCAGCCCTCTGTTGAACGTATCCAAAAACTAGAGGTAATGCTCAAAAATCCGCCTGAAGAAATGTTAGCTAATATAGGGCATACATCTTATGCTTGGCCGGTAGCAATTTTAGAAAATGAGAAGGGTCAACGAGTTGGTTTTTTAATGCCAGAAATCAAGCAGGGACGACAGTTAACTGAGATATATAATCCATCCTTGCGAAAGCGATTAAAGCTAGAGGTTGATTGGAAATTTTTACATACTACTGCTTATAATTTTGCATTATTGATGGAATCAATTCATAAAGCAGGCTATGTCATTGGGGATGTCAAGCCGGAAAATATTTTGGTAAATCCCCAAGCATTGCCATCAATTATTGACACAGATTCATTTCAAGTAAGTGATCCTGAAGGGCATATTTACCGCTGTCCTGTTGGGTCAGAAGGCTTTACTCCGCCTGAATTAATTGGTAAGAATTTCAAAGAAATAGACCAGACGGAAGTGCATGACCGCTTTCGTTTAGGGGTTATCGCCTTTACTTTATTATTTGGCTATGAGCCTTTTAAGGGAGTTTGGAAGGGCGGTGGGGAACCTCCTGAACTTAACGAGTGGGTCAGACATAATTATTGGCCGTACAGTGGTAATGGGAAGGTAGGTTTAGCCGACTATATGATGCCTTTAGATATAGTGCATCCAGAACTACAGAACTTATTTTTACGTTGTTTCAATGATGGATACTCTGTTCCTGCGATGCGTCCTAGTGCCAGGGAATGGAGGCTAACATTAGGAATGGCAATTGCCGAGTTACAAGTATGTGGTGTAGTAGAAACCCACCTCTATCACCGTGGAAATTCATCTTGTTGTTGGTGCGAAAGGACAGCAAAAGGGCTTCCAGATGTATTTCTATTCAAGAGAACTGTTCTCGCAGTTATTTCTCAGCCTGAACAAAAGCCTGCAACTTTATCCCATCCCAGTAACAAAACTCTTGTAACCGTATCTCATCACACTAATAAAACCACAAATAAAAACAATCAATTTTCTTCTAAAAAAGGTATGCTTATATTTTTATTTAGCATTGCAGTTTGTGGGTTTATATCATTACTTCCAAAATATTATTCTCGAGTTACTACTACCACCTCTAGCGAATCTAGCGAAATTCGTGATGCTTCCTACTATCACAATCAAGGAACAATTAAATATTTACACCAAGACTATCTAGGGGCGATAGTCGACTTCAATCAAGCCATTCAACTTAACCCCAACGACCCCTTCTTCTACTACGACCGGGGGAAGGCTAAATACGAACTCAAAGATTATCAAGGGGCAATAGCCGACTATACTCAAGCTATTGAAATCTACCCTGATTTTCTCGGTGCTTACCACCTTCGGGGAAAGGCTAAATATGAACTCAAAGACTATCACGGGGCGGTAGCCGACTACAATCAGGCTATTAGCCTCAGTTCTAGTGATCCCGATGTCTATGATGCCAATGTCTACTACGACCGGGGGAAGGCTAAATATGAACTCAAAGATTATCAAGGGGCGATAGCAGACTATACTCAAGCTATTGGAATCAATCCTAATGATGCCGATACCTATAACAAGCGGGGGCTTGCTAAATACGAACTCAAAGATTATCAAGGGGCAATAGCAGATTACAATCAGGCTATTAGCCTCGATCCTAATGATGCCGATGCCTACACCAAACGGGGGAATGCTAAATACGAACTCAAGGACTATCCAGGGGCAATAGCAGATTACAATCAGGCTATTAGCCTCAATCCTAATGATGCCGATACCTACTACAAGCGGGGGAATGCTAAATATGAACTCAAAGATTATCAAGGGGCGGTAGCAGACTATACTCAAGCTATTGGAATCAATCCTAATGATGCCGATACCTACTACAAGCGGGGGCTTGCTAAATATGAACTCAAAGATTATCAAGGGGCAATAGCAGATTACAATCAGGCTATTAGCCTCGATCCTAATGATGCCGATGCCTACACCAAACGGGGGAATGCTAAATACGAACTCAAGGACTATCCAGGGGCAGTAGCCGACTACGATCAGGCTATTAGCCTCAATCCTAATGATGCTGATGCCTATAACAAGCGGGGGCTTGCTAAATACGAACTCAAAGACTATCAAGGAGAGATAGAAGACTATAATCAAGCCATTAAAATCAACCCTAATCATGCTAATGCCTATAACAATCGGGGGCTTGTTAAAATTTTTTCCGATGATCGTTCAGGTGGATGTACTGATTTATCACGAGCGATAGATTTGGGTTCCAAACTGGCATCCAGAAACTATCAAAAATATTGTCGTTATTATGCTGGTGCCTACAACAAGCGGGGGCTTGTTAACCATGAACCCAAGGACTATCAAGGGAGAACACAAGACGATACTCAAGCTATTAGCATCAACTCTATTGATGCCAATGCCTACACCAAACAGGGGAATGCTAAATATGAACTCGGAGACTATCGAGGGGCAATAGCGGACTACAATCGAGCTATTGGAATCAATCCTAATAATGCTAATGCCTACAACAATCGGGGACTTGCTAAACATGAACTCAAAGATTATCAAGGGGCAATAGCAGACTACACTCAAGCTATTAGAATCAATCCTAATGATGCTGATGCCTACAACAAGCGGGGGCTGGCTAAACAAAAAATCCGAAACTATCAAGGGGCAATAGCAGACTACACTCAAGCTATTAGAATCAATCCTAATGATGCTAATGCCTACAACAATCGGGGGAATGCTAAAATTGAACTCCGAGATTATCAAGGGGCAATAGCGGACTACAATCGAGCTATTGGAATCAATCCTAATTATGCCTATGCCTACTACAATCGGGGGAATGCTAAAATTGAACTCCGAGATTATCAAGGGGCAATAGCGGACTACAATCGAGCTATTGGAATCAATCCTAATGATGCTAATGCCTACTACAACCGGGGGCTTGCCAAATATGAACTCCGAGGCTATCAAGGGGCAATAGCAGACTACACTCAAGCTATTAGAATCAATCCTAATGATGCTGATGCCTACACCAAGCGGGGGCTGGCCAAACAAAAAATCCGAAACTATCGAGGGGCAATAGCAGACTACAATCGAGCCATTAAAATCAATCCTAATGATGCTAATGCCTATATCAATCGGGGGCTTGCTAAAATTGAACTCCGAGATTATCAAGGGGCGGTAGCGGACTACAATCGAGCTATTAAAATCAATCCTAATGATGCTAATGCCTATATCAATCGGGGGCTTGCTAAAATTGAACTCCGAGATTATCAAGGGGCGGTAGCGGACTACAATCGAGCTATTAAAATCAATCCTAATGATGCTAATGCCTATATCAATCGGGGGCTTGCTAAAATTGATTCCAATGATCGTTCAGATGGATGTGCTGATTTATCACGGGCGATAGATTTGGGTTCCGAAGTGGCATCCAGAAACTATCAAGAATATTGTCGTTAAAAATTGCTGAATATTAGAGTCTGTTTAATAGGAAGAACCTAAATCACACTAATTGGTGTGGAAATTCAAACGATTGTCCCTCTGGATAGACCGTTCTGCAACTTGAGGATCGGTGTCGGATTACTGTATTTGATCCCGATGTAGAACCCACGCTACGCCGTCAAGGATTTGACTATAGTCATTTTTAATAAAAATGCAACATTTTATGAGAAGAGGGTGTAAGATAGAAGAGAAGTAGGAATTAAGGAGAAGAATCAGGATGTGTTACAGTCTGGATTTACGGAAAAAGGTGATAAGTTTCATTGAGAACGGGAATAGTATCACGAAAGCGGCGCGAATCTTCGGCATCAACCGAGCAACCGTGTACCGGTGGCTAGACAGACCCAATCTGGAGCGCACGAGAGTAGTGAGAAGGAAGAGGAAAATCGATATTGCCAGACTGAATCAAGATGTGGAGAAATACCCCGATAAGACTCTTCAGCAAAGAGCACAAGAGTTTGGGGTAGTGCCAAGCTCAATATATTATCAATTGAAGCGGCTAAATATCACGAGAAAAAAAACAGTTTCGCTATCGAGAAAGAAATCATTCCGATAGAATATTACACTACCGGACATTGAGAGAATTAATCAAGAAGTATGGGATAGAAAGTCTGCTATTTATTGATGAGACGGGCTTTGAGAGGTTCGTCAGTCTGATTTATGGTTGGGCTAAACGGGGAAAAAAGATTTATGGAGAGCGTCAGGGACGGCGGTATAAACGAGAGAATCTCGTAGCGGGTCGGCGCAAACATAGCAAGGATTTAATTGCTCCCATGCTATTTGACGGCAGTTTAGATGCGGTGACTTTTGAGCGATGGTTAGAGGTGCATTTATTACCAGCATTGACGAGACTATCGGTGTTAATTTTGGACAACGCACCGATTCATCGTAAGAAACGCATTCGAGAATTAGTGGAAGCGGCGGGGCATATCGTATTATTTTTGCCAACTTATTCCCCAGACCTCAATGACATTGAGCATGACTTTAGCGCATTAAAAAAATTGAGGATGTACGCTCCCCCTGGTACCACCATTGATGAAGTCATTCGTAATTATTGCGCAAGTTAGTGTCGCATTCTAAACCGAAATGACTATAAGTATGAATGATCGCTTAAATTTTGCGAATTACCTGATGCCCACCCCATAGGCGGCTGATTGTTCTGACGGCACCATTCCCTTGCAGGTGGTCAAGTATCATTAAAGTATTACCGAACGGCGAGGAATATGTCGGAGCGTAGGCTACAGCTTGATGATGTGCGGCTCACGGATTCCCCCCGTCGGATTGCGGATTTATTTCGCCGTTTGGGATACCGGACAGATGCAGAGGTATTGCCCCTCGACCTGGAGAGTTTGGAGTTGCCCCCCCGCAGTCAAGCCGCCATTCGTACTGCTTTTTTGATTGCTGACCAACCGGGAACGCCCGCCCTCCAAGTGTTATTGCTGGAATTGCGTGACGCTGAATGGGAATCAAGTGGTACCGCCAGTGGTCGGATGAAAGCGATTGCCAAGGTACTCAGTCAGAAACCGGATTACTACCTGTTGTTGGCGACCAATACCAATTATGACCGCCTGCTGGTGGTAAATCCCCGCAAAAGCCTTGATCCGCAGGGGAATATCAGGACAGGGATTCGCAAGTTACTGATTGACCGGCGCAATCCCACCGCCTACGACCGAGACCGATTGGAAGCACTGGCGATAAACGTTCAACATCCCCGGGAACTGTATCAGTCCCATTGTGCCGCTTTTGATGTTGAAAAAATTACCAAGGAATTTTACCGGGGCTACCAAGACCTTTTTCAACGGGTGCAAACTGTTGTCAAACATCATAATCCCCATCCCTATTTTGAAGATAAAAAACGGTTACAGCAATTTTGTCAAAGAATGTTGGGCAGGATTATGTTTTTATACTTCCTGCAAAAGAAGAATTTTTTGGCTGAAGACCGGCAGTTTTTAACCCAACAATATCGTCATAGGAAATTACAATCTCATGGTACAGAATACTACACTGAAATTTTAGAAAATTTGTTTTTCAATGTGCTGAATACGCCGATGGATCAACGGTCAGGACTACCGGATGCCTGGTGCAGAGGTATTCCCTACTTGAATGGGGGTCTATTTGAACGGGATTATGGGGTGGGAATTGTAGATGGTGCAGGTCAAGAAACTCCAGCGGAAATTCATTTACCTAATTCATTATTTGACCCTGGCGATACCCATAGCATCTTAGCATTTTTCAATCGCTACAATTTCACCGTAGCAGAAAATTTGCCGGGGGATGAGGATGTGGCTGTTGACCCGGAGATGTTGGGAAAAGTGTTTGAGAATTTATTGGAAGAACAACAGCGGGGTGAGAGTGGAACGTTTTACACGCCAAGGGGTATTGTCCAATTTATGTGCGAATCGGCATTGTGTCACTATCTTGCCAGTGAAACGGGTATAAAACTAGAGGCAATTCAAGAATTATTGAGCTTGGATTTAGCGGAAATTAGCTCTACGGAATTGAACGAAAAATTAAGTCGGACAGAGGCGCAAGCGATCAAAACGGCTCTTAGTCATGTGAAAATTCTTGACCCGGCGGTGGGTTCTGGAGCTTTTCCGTTGGGGATGATGCAGGTGATTTTAAGCCTACGTCAGGTGGTGGCTCGCCGGGAAGGGATGACAGTAGAACGGGGCAGTTTACTCATCAGCGAATGGAAGCGGGAAATTATTGCTAATAATCTTTACGGGGTGGATATTAAACCAGAAGCGGTGGAGATTGCAAAATTGCGGTTGTGGCTATCGCTAGTGGTAGATATTCCTCGAATTGAGGATGTAGAACCTTTGCCCAATTTGGATTATAAACTGATGTGCGGCGATTCACTCATCACGACAATCAATGGTGAACATATCATCCCTGACCCCCGTAAATCGGAATTACAACTGAGTTTGATGGTTAGTCCTTTGCAAGCAGAAATTCAAAAGTTAGTTGAATTAGAGAAAAAGTTTTATTTTGTGAATGCGGAAGAACGCAACGCTCTGCGAACTGAGATTTTGAACATAGAAAGAAATATATTTATCACGGCTATTCAGAATCAACGTAAGCTATTAGAAGATAAAAGAAAGCTCAAAGAAGCCGGTTTGCTTTCAGCGACAAGAGTTAATAAAGCAATGCAGGACGAATATGACCGTATTTTATTATCTATTCAAAGATTAAATGAATTTGAGGCAGAGGTATTGAGAGGGGAACGGTCGCTGACATTTTTCCAGTATCCCCTACACTTCCAGGATGTGTTTCAACAGGGGGGATTTGATATTGTGATTGGCAACCCACCCTATGTACGCCAAGAACAAATTAAAGACTTGAAACCAGCGTTACAGCGGGAGTACGAATGTTATACAGGCAGAGCCGATTTGTTTGTTTATTTCTATGAACAGGGATTGAATTTACTTAAACCGGGTGGGTATCTCACCTATATTTCCTCTAATAAATATATGCGTAGTAGTTATGGGGAAAAATTGCGGGATTTTTTAGGAAATAAAAGTAAAATTTTGCATCTGATAGATTTTGGGGATACGAATGTATTTGAAGAAGCGATTGCTTATCCAAGTATTATCCTATTACAGAAAGATGCGCCCAAACAAGACACCAACTCAGTCAAAGCATTAACCTGGAGTCAGGATGAACCCCTCGACAATTTTCCAGCAGTTTTTAAGCAACGCAGTATTCTGATTTTACAAAAGGAATTAACTCGTGATGGTTGGCGGTTGGAGTCTCCATCAGTTTTACGCTTGTTGGAAAAACTCCGCAAAGCCGGTACACCCTTGGGGGAATATGTCAACGGACGGTTTTACTATGGGATTAAAACAGGGCTGAATGAAGCGTTTGTAGTGGATCGGGCGACGCGGGATAGATTGATTGCTGAACACCCCTCTTCTGCTGAAATTCTCAAGCCATTTCTACGGGGAAAAGATGTGAAAAGATGGTGTGTGGATTATCAGGATTTGTGGTTAATTTTTACTCGTCGAGGGACTGAGATCGAGAAATACCCCGCAATTAAGAAGCATTTAGACAACTATAAGGATCAACTTCTGAACAGAGCAACATCCCATTTACATCCTTGGTATGAACTTCAACAGCCTCAAGAAGGATGCTGGCAGGAGTTTGAGCGACTGAAGATTATTCTTGGTAGATTTATGGATAAACCAACTTTCGCATTTGATAGGGAGAAGTTTTTTCATAATGATGCTCTTTACATGATTTCAGGAGTTAGTGAGTATGTAGTTGCAATTTTAAACTCGTCAATAAGTTGGTGGTTTTTGAGGCAAATATGCACAGATTTACAAAACGGATATTTGCAGGCTTTTCAGAAGGATTTATTTCAAATCCCCATTCCCCCAGCCTCAGAACACGACAAAGAAGTGATTTGTTCTCTAGTGCAAAAATGCCTAGATTCTAGGGGACAAGGGGTAGAGCAATGGGAGCAAGAAATAGATGAGATTGTCGCTCGTTTATACGGTTTGACCGAGACAGAACGAGCCATCATCACAGAGAGGGACAATGATCGACGGGTTTGAACTCTCTGACTATGCCCGCTTCCAGATGCAAGATCAGATTTTGGAGGTAGATGGCTGCGAGTGATTGTCAACCCAACGGTTAATCCCCAACAAGTTGTTACGGTCTTTTTTGATAGGAGAGTTAAATGAAAGTAACCGTGCATAAAGATGATGATGCCCTTTATTTACGGCTCGACGATACCCCCATCATTGAGTCCGAAGAAGTAAGCGATGGCATTATTCTGGATTACAACGCTGAGGGTAAAGTGATTGGCATTGAAATCCTTTACATTAGCCAGCGCAGTCCCAACTCCTGGCAACAAATTCTTCTGGAAACAACAACTTAGTGATAAAGAGAGGTAACTGAGCGTCAATCCAAATGTTCATGCAGTCAATCGAGGAAAGTCAGTACGTCGTGTAGCAAATAGCAAGCAAGCTTGAATGTCTTCAGGCTCTAGATCAGGAAAATCTTCCAAAATCTCTTTGACACTGACGTTTTCAGCCAGCATTTCTAAAATATCACTCACTCGAATTCTCATTCCTCGAATGCAAGGACGACCGCCACACTGACCAAGTGATAAAGAATAGCACCTGACAGCTAAATGACCATAAAAATTATTACTCAACCGTACACAGAATTTGGTACACTGAATAAATAATGAGATTTTATAACTATGGCTACAGTTTCCTCCCGTGATTTAGTTGCTCCCGCCCGAAAGGTAGAAGCAATCCAACATGACCCCCTCGCTATAGCTAGAGCTAAAGGAACGCAAATCAAAGCCAAGATTCTAGCCGAATCTGTTAGTAGTCAAACGATCATTCGTATTTTGAAAATTTCTCGCCCAGTTCTGGATAAATACCGCAAGCAGGGTTTAATCCTAGCACTACCACAGGGACACAGAAGCTACATCTATCCTCTTTGGCAGATTCATAAAGGTAAAATTCTCCCAGGTCTGCCACAAGTATTAGCTGAACTCTCAGGCATTTCTGATTGGGGAAAAGCTATTTTTCTGACCACTGGCGACCTGCGACTGAATAATGCAACTCCTATTGATTGTTTACGGCAAGGTAAAGTGAAAGAAGTGATCGCCGCCGCTCAATTGTATGGTCATCACTCCGCAACCTAGCCCCCACCCCGATCCACCTTCAGACTTTGACCAAAGACAATTACCCACAATTTCTATTACTGAACCACTCTATCGTTTTCATGCTAATCAATATCAAGCCATCTATTTTTCCACTAAAGGAAATGGTAGATTTGATGGTAGAAACCAGGGTTATGGAATTTGTTACACAGGCATTGATGTCTATGTAGCATTTATCGAAACATTTGGTAGAACCTTGGGTAATAAAGCTGTAGCCTCAGCCGATCTTCGCTCCAGAACCTTATCAAAAATCACCGCAAATCGCCCTCTTATCCTTGTAAATATCACAGGTAGAAATCTGGTAAAAATTGGAGCAGACAGTAGGCTTTCATCAGGGGATTACGAAACATCTCGCACATGGGCAAAAGCCATATTTAATCATCCTAGCCAGCCGGATGGAATTTACTACCGTTCCCGCCATGATGATCAACGATTTTGTTGCGGGCTGTTTGATCGAGTTAAAGACCACCTTACAGAAATTGGTCAAGGCAATTTAATAGACAACCATCCTGAGCTTCTGGCTGATATACTTAACCATTATGATTATGGCTTGATTTAAGATGCCCTTACCGGACTATATTGACAACACCCAGCACACCCTCGAAGCGATCCTCCGAGAACTCATCCAAACGCAAGAACAAACGACCCTCGACATCGCCACCGGATTTTTCCGTATCGAAGCCTGGGTGAAATTAGAACATCCTCTCAACCGTCTTACGCATCTACGACTTTTGATTGGGCGTGACCCCAGCATCCAACCCGCCGAACGCAGTTACATCAACTTACAAAAAGTGTTTCAAAAGGATATACAGACTCAACTAGAACAGACTGAGTTTAATCTTGCATACAAAGAGCAAATAGACCGTCTTATTGCCTACCTCAGTAGGGAAACTGTTGAGGTGCGTCTCTATGGTGGTAAAGAGAATACAACAGCATCTTTTCTTCATGCTAAAGCCTATATTTTTGATGATTATAGTATTATTGGCTCCAGCAACTTTACCCCTTCAGGACTAGAAGGTAATACAGAACTTAATGTTTTGATAAAACAGAGTGCCATTGCCAGAGACCTGAGAAATAACTGGTTTGCCAAATTTTGGAATCATGAGAGTGTGGATACGGAATATAAACAGAAACTAATTAACATTTTAGAAGCATCTAAATTTGGTAGCCGAGCTTACACCCCCTATCAAGTTTTTGTCAAAGCCCTTTATGAACTATTCAAAGAAGAAACTACGATTGATGAACATAACCGTACCACATTAGAACTGGCAAACTTTCAACAACAGGGTTTTGAACAAGCCGTCCGCCTGATTAACCGCCATCACGCTTGTATGATTGCCGATGCGGTGGGGCTGGGTAAAACCTACATTGCCTTGCGCCTTATGGAGTATTACTTGACACAAGATCGGCGACCTGGTCATGTACCCCGTGCTTTGGTTATCTGTCCCGCCCAACTACGAGATTTAGTCTGGCGTAAAAAACTTGATGAATTTGGCATTAAAGCCGATATTGTTTCCCAAGAAGAAATTGCTCGGACAGGCTTTGAAATTAGAAACTACACGAAGCACGATATTATTGTCGTTGATGAATCCCACAACTTCCGTAACTCTGGCACAAATCGTTACAACAACCTGCAAAAGATACTTGCCAGTGGTAAACGAGATAAAAAAGTTATACTACTCACCGCCACTCCGATTAACAATAGCATTTTTGATTTGTACCATCAATTTATGCTGATGGCTAGAAATAATCCCAACTATTACCGAGAATGGGGGATTAGTAATCTCACCAGCTTTTTTAAGGCTTTGAACCGAGGTCAAATTGAAATTACAGAACTGTTATTTCTGGGCATGGTACGCCGTTCTCGACTGGATGTTATCAAAAGGCAAAAGGCTGGTGAACCCGTAGTCATCGATGGCAAAGAAGTGCGATTTCCACAAAGACAACTCGAAAAGTTCACCTATAATTTTGAAGAGAATTATGCCGGACTATATGCTCGCCTTGCAGAGCAAATTGATCAACTCCATTTAGCTCCTTACAATATCAACTCATTTAAGTTAAAACTAAATTCAGAAGAACAAGCACAGATGAAGCGTAATGAGGCTCTGGTAGCATTGATGAAAACGCTTTGGTTAAAACGCTTGGAAAGTTCATTAACTGCATTTCAAAATAGTATTGAGAACCAACGCAAATTTCAGACAGAGTTTAATGAGTGTTTAAGTAGTGGTAAACTATTGGATACTCGGACATTTCGCAAAATACTCACCGCCGAAATTGATGAACAGGAAATTGTTGATCTAAATGCGCTAATCGAGAGCCTACAACCTGTTGACCCCAAAGAATATAATATCAGTGAACTACAAAAACAAATTCATCATGATTTTACTACATTGGAAAATATTACCAATACACTCACACAAATTCGCCAGGGGTTCGCACAGGGCTTAGGAGCGAATGATAAAAAATTAGAATCTTTCAAAAACCTGCTAACAAATCAACTCCAAAGACAAAAAATCATTATTTTCAGTTATTTCAAAGATACGGCAAAATATTTGTATAATGAACTAATCACAGATAAACTGTGGCTACAAAATATGGGTTCTCCGAAAATTGATTTAATCACTGGGGACACTAAAGGAAAGGAACGGGCAGATAAAGTTAAACGATTTTCTCCTCATTCTAATTGTAAAAGCGATGAAGAAACTCAAGAGTGTTTAGCCAATCCAATTGATATTTTAATCTGTACGGATGTGTTATCTGAAGGGCAAAATCTTCAGGATGCCGGGGTATTAGTTAACTATGATTTGCATTGGAACCCAGTTCGTATGATTCAGAGAGCAGGACGTATAGACCGAATTGGTACTACTTTTGAAACGCTTTACATTTACAATTGCTTTCCTGAAGAAGGACTAGAAAAACTATTGGGATTAGTTGAAAGATTACAACAACGAATTGCCACAATTGACCGGGAAGTAGGACTCGATGGAAGTGTGTTAGGCGAAGCCATTTCTGAACGCTCCCTAGAAGAATTGAGGAAACTAAAGCAGGCAGACACAGATGCGGAAAAAGCCATTATTCTTGAGGAGCTAGAAGGAATTTCAGAATTAATTTCTTTAGATGAAATGCGCCTACCGCTCGCGGAATTTTTGAACCAAAGAGGGAGTGCATTGATTGAAGAGATTCCCATGGGAATCCACAGCACTCGTGATGGTAGAGAAGGGGTTTTTTTAGCATTTCAAGCCAAAGGACGTACTGCTTGGTATTTCTACCCCCGTATTGATGGCAATATCGTCACTGACCGTCAGCAATTTGGTTCGCAGATAATTACTGATAAACGGCGTATTTTCAAAATGCTTCAATGTACTGAAAGTGATTACCCCGATCCAGAAAACCTTCCCCCTGTTCCTTTTAACAAAGAAATTTTTACGATTCTTGAGGGTGCCATTCAGAATGTAATAAATGACTTCCGTAAACAAGCCGGTATGCAACGAATCAAACCGAAACTCTCAAAAGTTCTTCAGCAAATTGCTCTTGCTTTGGAAGCAAATAATTCATTTCAAGATGAAACAGATCAAGAGCAAAAAGAACGTGTTTTCAGAATTATCACCACTTCTGAAAACTTGCGAGTCTATGAACCGGATATAAAACAGATTTGGGAAGATTATCGTACCAATCATAGGGATGACATCAATTGGCTAAGCAATCGGCTAGACGAGTATTTTATAGAAAATGAAATTGGACAAGATTTATTAGACTCAGAGCCAACCATGTCAGAATTTATCACAAAAGAGGATGTTCAATTAGTCTGCTATGAATGGTTTGAATGAAAGTTAAACTACCCAGGCATTTGTATCAATTCATAGCTACTGAGAATATGCCCCAGATTGGCTCTAATTGCTAACATAGGAATCTGATTTTCAGACCTAAAAAGGTAACTTTCAGTTTTATTCATTGTAAATAACTAAAAACTTTTTTGCATTATTTGCATGGACTCGAACGTGATACCACACCGGTCGCAGTATCCAGTCCAAAGGGCTGGAATTCCAAATCTTTTTTTACACTTCGGACACTCGGATAAGAGCCGCAACCGATGTTTTTCACACCCTGACGTTTGCTTATATTGCCACGCCAATCGGTGGTATGGAGCCTCGGCGTAACACGCCGCACATAAACGGGATGGTTCCAACTTGATAGGGACACCACAAGGGGGCAACATCCCTAGCACCGCCTCTGGACTTATCCCCATGTACCCGGCTAAATCTGCGATTTGCTTTGCTGTGGGAAAGGGATTGAGATAAAAATGTTCTAATCGTTTGATGAACATACCCCCCAAACCACTTGCCGTTCCCAAGGCAGAAATAGTGAGATAATTTGCACGGCGAAACCGTCCCAAGTAATGGCTCAAACTCTCACCTGGATAGGGTTCAATTTGATACAACCAAGGCTGTATTTCCACTAATCATACCCCGCCATAACTTCTTTAAGCGTTTCCAGGTCAATCTTGAACTTCCCTTTACTTAACGCAACAATCGCCGCCTGTCGCAAAATCATATCCAGTATCCCAATGTAGCCCCGTGTTTTTTCCCGCAAAAGTTTTAACGCTGATTTGTTTGTTAGATTTGAAGGTACAGGTAATCGGAGAATATCTCGCTCCCAAATTGCTACTGTCTGCCCAAACTGTTCCGAGTGAATTACCCCCATCTGAAAATAAGCTAAAAAGCGGTTTTTGACCTGTTCATCTCGATTAATTACAGTAGTGAGGCGTTCTGTCCCCACCAAAATTACAGCAATATTCAACTTATCGTAAATGTCTCGCACATCTGCAAAAGTCTTGGGCTTGATTCGATCCGCCTCATCAATTATCAACATTTCCACTTGGCAGTCTTTAAGAAGTCGATAGACCCGCCGCCGTAAATCCTCAATGGTTCCTTTGGTAATCTTAAATTGCAAAGATTCGATAATCAGAGTATAAAGTTGCTTTGCACCACAATCTTGAGGCACTTCCACCAACACTACTGGGAATCTAAGCACTGAACCCGAAACTTGTTGAGACGGATGCTCCATTAAATAACTTTTGACACCACACGATTTGCCGGTACGGGACTCCCCCACAATCCGACCCGGTTGACGACTGATGCGTTGAAGGTCTAACCAAGTATGCAAGGAACGTACCTGGTCTAATTCAACAATTTGAGACGCTTTTAGTCGCTTAATCTCCTGCTCAATATCAAGTGTTAGGGTAGTAGTCATACCTAAATTTCTCCATCTAAATTCCATACTTTTACAGGGGGTATCTCTATAGGATTCTCTGGCGCTAATTCATCGGCTGTAATGGTGGGTTGAGGCTCATCCCATGTACCTCCAATATCCGCCTGGGCTTGCTTACGCCGTGCCTTTTTCGTGTTCACCACTTCCTGTTGACGACGCTCCACTTCTGCCAAAATAGCCGCATTACTTAAGCTCTTTTGTTGTTCCCTCAGTCGTTGCTGTGCCGCTTTTGCCTCGTAGAGGGATATTTTCGCTCCCTCCAACCCTTGGGCATGGGCTTGGGTCACAAAGACTTCCTTCCCCTGCTCCAGACGGTACACCCAAACCGTAGTGATGTCGGTCGGTTGGTACCGTAGGCTCACTTGCGTCCCTTCATAACCGCTCAAGCGTTCCCCCTTGTAGATGAAGTTCTCGAACTGGATACAACCCCCCCGTTGCACACGCCGCTGGGTGGATTTCATCAAGCACACATCCAACTCCCGCTCGGTCGGTAAATCCGGCACTGCGGGTAGCCCTGACTCCCACCGCTGGTAGCGGGTTTGGTCACCCATGCGCGCATCCAGGGATTGGTTGTAGTTGTCCACCACATAGCGCACCAACAACCGCTCCAAATCGGTGAGCATCAAAGTAGCCTCCTTCTCTGCTTCTTTGGGACGCTCCTGCACATTAGAACCGGTGTAGCCGGGCAAAGTAGAAAAAAGTTGCGTATTCAAGGTCTTGAACGGTCGTTCCACCAGTCCCCCATCTGAGGGTTGCCTGCGTAAGTAACAGGTGAATCCGAGTTGGACCCCGATGTGTTCAAGGTGCTGGGAGCGAAAGTCTTTGCCCCCGTCGGTGTACAGATATTGAGGTCTGCCAAAAGTACCCCACTCACAATGGAGTCCGTAGCCATGTCCATAGCATTTCGGCAAAATCGCATGGCGGAGAGCCAGTGCCACAACCGTCGAGCTAGGCGCATCAAATCCAAGGTGAAACCCCATGATGCACCGGGAATAACTATCAATGATGGTGGTCAACCAAGGGCGACCAAGCAACTTGCCTTCACTATCAACCAGCAGAACATCCACCTGGGTATGGTCACACTGCCAAACTTGGTTACTGTACTCAATTAGTAATTCTTTGCCATCCCTGGTTTTGAGAGCCAGTCGCTCCCCCTGCCACCCTGGGAAATGGAATTTTTTACCTTTTTTGCTTCATATACAGGAGCCAGGAAGCGATAGACCGAGGCTCGGCTTGGGGGTTTCAGTTGCGCCTGCTGAGCCTTGAGTTTGACTTGCACATAGACTTGCTGGGGTGTCATTTTCTTACCCCCCCGATTCCCTTGCTGAAACGTCTTGAGGATGAACTCCTGCCACTCCTTGGCGAGGCGAAATTGACCTTTATCCGCACGATGTATTGATACAAACCCATCAAGACCGTCGTTTTGCCAGCGTTGCATCCATCGTTGGACAGTCCGAACCGACTTCCCCAACCGCTCGGCTGTCTCCCGGAGCCTTTGTCCGTAGGTAACCTTGTCACACGGCTCCATCAGGCGCAAGAGGGCATCGAGAAGTTCTTGGTTAACTTGTGGCTCTGAGGTATTGTCCATATAACTCTATAAAACACATACGCTATTTTAGCGAAATGAGAACAAGGATGGTGACATCCAAAGTGAGACAATTTCGGAATATGTCAGCTAATTTGAGATTGTTGATGGGGGGGAGAGTCTTCCACAACAGAATACCCAAAACCCTCTATCCCCGATGGACGTTGCATTTTAGGAACTTTACTTCCGGTGACAGCTAATTTGAGATCACGTCAAACAATTTGAGATTGTACAGCCATCCTATAGCCATCCTACTTGATTAGTGAACAGAGATTTCCCAGAACCATACACCGCAGGTGCTTCTTGGACGGGGGTAGTGCCCTGCGACCCTTGGCTTTGTAAATGTAAATCTTTCCTCACAAATCAAATGTGATCGTGATATGAGTCTGAATCGGCTCACCGTCTTCGGTGTCAGTAATTGCCATGCCTGGATCACAAAACGAAAAATATCGTAACTTTTGGGCGATGGGTGGCAAAAAGTAGCGAAAATAATCAATATAAAAATATCCAGTTGTAACAGGGATGAAAAGGGTAAAAATTCAAAGTGTAATTGCCGCCGGAGTGTTGACGAGCCTATTGGGGGGGATGTTCGCCCTAGCCGTTTCCCATGTTGGTCAAAAGGATTTCAACCGGCTCCGATTTGAGAGTGAATTTTACCATCGCTTACATCGGCGGTATTTTGTGGTGATTGGGGCAGGATTGGGATTCGCTCTGGGGGCGGCACAGTGTTATATCGTCCAGTTGAGTAAAATTAAAATTGACCCGGAACGGGAAGATTTATGAATAGCGGGCATGGGGAAGTCATGGTTACAACATCAGCGAGAACCCCCTACCACCGATGAAATTGCCGAAATTACAATTATTGGAACCGATTGAAGGTTATCTCGCTCAAATACACATACTATTGAAAACCAAAGACGGGAGATACCCCCTGCGACCCCTATTTCATTTTCATTTAGGATTGCTATGGGTAGCGAGATGATGTTCGGCTGGTTCAAATAAACTCACTTAATGGTGGTGAGATTCTCTAGTCCTTTTGTTACAGTAGCACTGGTGATCCGGTCCCCTTGTTTAATTTTATCCACCACTTCCATGCCCTTGGTGACATAGCCAAACACCGCATAATTCCCATCCAAAAAACTGGTTTCCGCCAGGGTAATGTAAAACTGGGACGAAGCGGAATTGGGATTTTGCGACCGTGCCATCGCCAGTGCCCCCCGATTGTGCCTGAGTTTAGGAGCTTGCCGGATGTTTTGCTCCGGGAACGTGCGCCCATAGACTGCTTGCTGACCATCCACCGGCTTGATTTCCAAAGGAATCACCCGCTCCCGCTGGGTCTGTGGGTCAACAAAACCCCCCGTCCCATTGCCCTTGGGGTCGCCCCCCTGCACTACAAACGGCTGAGGTTCCCGCACCACCCGATGGAAGGTCAAATTATTGTAAAAGCCCCGCTGTACCAAATCCACGAAATTCCCCGCTGTCACCGGCGCATCCTCCCCATTCACCTCCAGGGTGATGGTTTGCCCGTTGACCACCATGTCCACCGTCGCTTTGCCATTCAAACAGGGATAGCCCTGCAGGGGTTGCACCAATTCCGGTGGGATATTGCAATTGGTACTGCTCATGGCGATGGTTCCCTCCTTAGTTGGTGCGCTGGTCAGGCTGTCCGCATTGGCTTGACAACCCATTAAGCACAATAGCATTAAACCCGCAAACAACCAACGCCCCATCACAACCCCTCCACCGGTACGCCTAAAAACCGTGCCAGCCGGGCCGCCTGATCCTCCAACTCGGACAGAGCCAAAGGTCGCCCCACCTGGGTCAAGGGAATATCCCGTTTCCCCCGCAGACGTAAGTACAATGCCCGCTTCGGGTTAAACCCATCCTTCACATCCACCCGAATCCCTTGCACCTCGTCGAGGGGGTAGATCAATTCCACCCGCCGGTCTTTCCCCGGCCAACCCCAGCGGAAAATTTTCACCTGATTGGTTCGTTTATTGTACTCATTGTAACCACCCCCCACATCCCACCAGATCAGCAACCAGAGAAATAGACTTAAGCCAATTCCCGCCACCCCGTAGGCACCCATGACAATCCCTTGGGGAATAAAAATCAACTGGGTTGGGTCGGCAAAGGGGAGCAAATTCACGTGGGTATAGCTGGAAATGCCCGCCAGCAAAAACCCCACGCCCCCCAAACCTACCACCACTGCCCACCAGTAGTTACTCAAACGACGGGTACCCTGCACCCGGTCAATATAGCATTCTGCCGTTGTGGTTTCCGTGGTCATAGACCTGCCAAGATTGATCCAGCTTGTTCTATGGTACCAGCCCCGGTCTAGGAAGCCGCCATCTCATTCCGACTCGCTGGAGCAACATTATCCAGAGCGGGCAATTCTAAACAATAACCTGCCCCATAAACCGTCTTGATGTACTGGGGATGGCGGGGGTCGGGTTCCAACTTCGTGCGTAAATGCCGTACGTGAACCCGGATGGTTTCAATGTCATCGTTGGGGTCATAGCCCCAAACTTCCCGCAAAATGTCGCTGGGAGAAACGGTCTGACCATGCCGTTGGAGCAAACAATGCAGGAGGTCAAATTCCAGGTGGGTGAGTTTCACGGTTTGATTGAACCACACCGCCTCAAACCGTTCCGGGATCAGGGTCAAAGGTCCATAGCTGAGAATTTCCCCGTGGTTCGCCTGGGGTACCCGGTCAGAGCGCCGCAGTAACGCCCGCACCCGTGCCAACATCTCCTGCACCTCAAAGGGTTTGGTGAGATAATCGTCCGCTCCGGCATTAAAACCCTCTACCTTGTCCTGGGTCTGGCTCAGAGCCGTGAGCATCAAAATGGGAATGTCCCCCGTCCGTTCATCCCGCCGCAACCGCTGGCAGAGGGTCAACCCATCCACCCGGGGCAACATCAAATCCAACATGATCAAATCCGGTAGGAGTTGCACCGCCAAAGCCTGCCCCTTCACCCCATCACTGGCTTCGCTCACGTCGTAACCGGCTAGTTCCAGATTCACCCTGACCAATTCGGTGATGGCGGCATCATCATCAATAACGAGAATCCGGGGCATATAACATCAGTTAAAAAAACGGCATTTTATAACACAATACGCAACAAAGCGTAATGCTCATTTCCATTATAAACGTTTGTCAAGCCAGTTTTTGGTACAAGTACCTAGGATTCAGTTTGGGAGCGGCTACGGCTAGCCTGTTTCGCCCGTTGGGCACTGCGTTTGAGGGCATCGAGGCGAGCTTCATAGCGGCGGCGACGGGCTTTATCGGGGGTTTGTTCCGCCAACAGTTTCAGGGCACTGCCCAGGCTCTTGTAGGCATTCGGCAGGGTGTAGCCGTACTGGGTCGCCAGTTGAATCGCCCGTTCATCAGCTTTGATGGCAAGTTTCAGGGCGTTTTGTTTTTGGTTGCGCCGCCATAACCGATACCCCGCAAACCCGGTCAAGCCCAGAGACAGCAACAGCAGGAGCGTATCTTGCACCCACAGTTCCCCCACTGTGCCTCCCAAGCCAATCGCCAGAGCAGCCATTTCCCACCCCTCCTTGGGCAGGGTATCGCTCTGGATGCGGGCGACCTCATGCCAAAACAGCAAATTTCTTTGATCCAAAGCCAACTGTTCCCAGCGCACCGGGTCAATTTGCACCTCCACCTGATCCTTATCCACCTCTTCGGTAGTGATCACGGGGGGATTCATGGCGGTGGAAGCCACAATCGTCACCCAACCCCGCATTTCCCCGGGTAGGAGCCCTTGCAGGCGGCGAAATTCCCCTTGGTAGGCATCCGCAGTGGCAGTGTAGGCAGGCATGAACCGTACGTTCCTAATGGTTAACTCATGACTATTTACAACTATAGGCAAATTAGGGCGTTACCGGAGTGCCACCACCCGAAATCCCATCGCACATTCAAAGGCAAGGGGTTCCTGAGCTTCGCCCCGCTGGGCGGGATGACCACACCCCAACCGACCGCTCAACCAACGGGGAGCACCCGTGTGATGGGCAAGGGGGCAGTTTTGGCAGACCGATTCGGGGGGCAGTACCTGGTCATTGAGTACAATTCTTAAGGTTGGCATAGACGAAACTGAGCGTTAGATGCCTGGTGATGTCCCTGTCCCAGTTGCGATTATATCGCAGGTGAGGTTGGGGTATATGATAGCTAAGGAATCCCTCTCTGTCGTTGCGTGAGTCCCCCATGACCCAAGCGCCTGAACGTCCGCCCCAGACTACCGACCCGGCTATCGAAGCGGAACTCGACCACCGCATGAGCCGCTATGGGCTGAATCCATGCGGGGAAATATTGGGTGCAGATTTCCATTGTGTGGCGGGAAATACGCTGTTAATTACTCGTAGTGGTTTGGGTTCGATTCAGTCTTTAGTGGGGCAAGTTGTTGAAGTTTGGAATGGGCGGCGATGGAGTGCAGTTGTACCCCTATTAACTGGGCGAGAACGGCAATTGTATCGAGTGCATTTCGGGGATGGTACTTGGTTGGATGTGACGGACTACCATCGCTTTTTTGTACGCCATCGTTTTGGCAAAGATTACTTGGAAATGACGACCCAAGAGATTCAAAACTATCTGGAATCGGGCGGCTACCAACTGCATACGGAACCTTTTTGTATTGATTACAGGGACGGGGAATTTGTTGACCCCATTTGGGCATACACGTTGGGGCAACTGGTAGGCGATGGTTCCCTCTGGCAATCTCACGGTCAACCTCAATTACAATTGCGTTTATACGGTGCTAAAAGTTATCGTGCTTTGACTATTGCCAGTCGCTCATCAGGACAGGTTAGTTACTATACTGAAAATCAGACCACTCCATGTTTGCGTTACACCGGATTTGCGGAAGCATTTAACCCAGAATGGGTGCGACAACTGAAGTATGACCCTACGGCTTTGGAGTCTTTAGCCCAGTGGAATCGTGAGGCGATTTTGCATTTTGTCGCTGGATTCATTGATGCGGATGGGACAGCAACTCCTAGTGGTGGGGTACGGCTTTATCTATCGAATTACGACCGAGCCTATCGAATTTATTTGCTCCTGCTAAAATGTGGGATTCGTTCCTCCATCAATCTCTGTGCTAAGGCGGGAACAACCACCAATTTGGGTCGGCGGCATCAGGATTTATGGTATTTACAAATCACGGATTGCCAAGGGATTCCCTGCCAGCAAGTGGACACGACCCAGGGACATCAACCACCCACGAAAGGGAAATGGCAAACGATTCGCAAGGTGGAATTATTACCTGGTTTCCATGACACCTATTGTTTCCATGAATTGGAAGTTCATAAGGGGGTTTTTGGTGGGACATTGACGGGGCAGTGTAATTTAGCAGAAATTCACCTGAATCAAATTGATCCCCATAACTTTGAGGAGCAGGAAAGGGCATTTACCGCCGGAGCTTTATCGGTAGCGGCACTGCTCAATCACCGATTTGTTGAACCGAGATTCCAGTATTCCCGTGAACTTGACCCGATTGTGGGGGTGTCTTTTACCGGGTTGTTTGACTTTTTTGTACACGCCTTTGGTAAGGAATGGTTGCAGTGGTGGGCGGCGGATCGACCGAAGAGTGAATTGGGTTTAATTTTGCGGCAAAAAGAAACGGATTATTTGCAATTTTGGCGGGATGTGGTGCATCGGGTGGTGTGGGATTATTGTGACCGGCATGGTCTGCGGCGACCCAATCGTTGTACAACGGTGCAACCGGCAGGATGTTTGGATCGCACGGCGTTACGCATTTTTGATCAGGGCTTACTTTATGCGGATGAAATTGTGGAACCTGGCAGTGGGGAAAGTCGAGGTTTAGGGTTGACGGTACGTCATGGGATTCCGACGGATACGGCTATTGCCAATCCACCGCTACCGCTGGTGCGAGTCACCCTGAAAAATGGTCGGGTTTTGCGAATGACCCCCAATCATCGCCTCTCGATTGCCGCTCAATGGGTCAGAGCCGATCAGCTAAAAATTGGCATGGAAATTGATTATTCTTTGGGTGAATATCGCCATAGGGAAGATGCCCCACTGATCAGCCTCAATTTGGCTCAATATACCCGTGCGGGTCGGAAAGAATTTTTAGGACATGGGCGAGGGGTACTGACCGCAGAAATCACGACACCTACCACTTTGAATCCTGAATTGGGTTATTTTTTAGGTTGCTTGTTTGGTGATGGTGCGATTAGTGAATGTAAGGATCGGGTACGGTTTGCGTTTAATGCCAAAGAATTAGACTTGGTGGAGCGTTTACAGGGGATTGCCCAAAGGCAGTTTGGTATTGGTGGAACCATTAGCTATGACGCTCGTAATGGTGGCACAAGAAGTGAATTGGTTTTTGCTTCTAAACAACTGTTTGATTGGCTGAAGTTGAATCAATTACAGAAACCTAATAGCAAAGATTTAGAACGGATTCCCCTAGCAATTCGTAAGTCTTCCCGAGAGACAATTTTGGCGTTTTTCTGCGGCTTGATTGATACTGATGGCTGTGTACGGTCAACAGGTTCTCTGTGCATTGATTCTTCGAATGAAACCTTTATTCGCAATTTACAACAGGTTGCCGAAGCAGTTGGTTTATGCTTTAGTATTTATCACAACATCCAGGGGGAGAACTTCCAATATCAAAAGGATATGTGGGGCTTATCCCTTAGTCCTATGTGGTCACAACCGGAAGCTTTAGCTTATCTCAATACCCATAGTCGTAAATGTCAGTTGTGTCCATTACCAGAACCCAAGCGTCAATTTGTCTTTCATCCCTATCGCATCGTTGATATTGAGTGGGAAACCACCCCTGATTACAGTTATGACTTTGCGGTATCGGGCATAGATGATGATGATTCCTGGTACTGGCAAGGGGCGTTGAAATCCCACAACACCAAAAGTTTACTCACCAATGCCTCTCCCGGTTGGCATCCCCCAAAAGCCCAGCGGTACATTCGCCGCATTACGTTTGCCAAAAATGACCCGGTCGCCCTAGCCTGTATGGATTATGGGTACTCGGTGGTGCCGGGACAATCGGATAAGGATGACCAGGGCAATTTGCTCAATGACCCCTTTGATCCCCGCTGTAATGAATGGTTGGTGGAAATTCCGGTGGCGGTTTCCTGGGCGGATATTGCCGACGAAGCGGGCATAGATATTAGTCGGTTCAATGCCTTGGCGCAATTTGATTTTTATATGAATGTCCAACGGAATTACACCACCCACAATACCTCGGCGACAATTGAATTTCGGGAGTATGAAATCGAGGCATTAGCCGACCGCATTTACCAAGCCATTCAACGGGATGAGGGGTATATTAGTGCAGCATTATTATCCCGGTTTGATGCCCTGCAAACTTTTCCCCGTCTGCCGTTTGAACCGATTAGCAAAGAACGGTATGAGCAGTTAGTTCAAGAGGTTTTACAACGACGGAAATTGGCTGATTTTGGGGCATTGTTACGTCGCTATGACCAGCCGGATTTGCAATTGGTTCCCCAAGTTGCCGCCTGCGAAGGCGTGACCTGCGAATTACCTGCCCAACCCCCGGGTTAAATTGCTAATTTCATGTCCTCTTTTCAGTTGATCGTTGGTCTGGGTAATCCGGGGAGTAAATATGCGTTTACCCGTCACAACGTTGGTTTTATGGCTGTCGATAGACTCGCCAAAAGATGGAGTATTGCTTGGCAGGAAAAAAGTAAATTGCACGGGTGGATTGCCCAAGGTAACGAAGTGATTTTGCTGAAGCCGAATACCTATATGAACCATTCGGGACAGGCGGTGCAGGCGGTCTGCCATTGGTTCAAAATCATGCCCCGTTATGTATTGGTAATTTATGACGATTTAGATTTACCCTTTGGCAAATTGCGCTTACGAAAACAGGGTTCCGCCGGGGGTCACAACGGCATGAAATCCATTATTCAACATTTAGGCACCCAGGAATTTCCCCGCTTACGCATCGGCATTGGTCGCCCAGTAGAGGGAGAGAGTGCCCACTACGTTTTAGAAGCGTTTAATAGTGAACAAAAAGAAAAATTACCTAGCATTTTAGACCAGGCAGTGCGGGTGATTGAACTAGGAAGAAAACAGGGTTTAGACTACGCTATGAATGAGTGTAATGCTTGGAATATTGAATGAAGAATCATGCTAAAAACTAGGTTGCAAGCCTATTACTTCTAGGCTTAGTTCTGCATAGCCTGTATGGGTTGGCAACGGTAGGGTATTTCATGGAACGTTTGCCGCTTGTTCTAACCCCAATTCTACCCGCCAATCCGCTAAGGGTTTCTCCCAGTGGTCTTCCCATCGTTCAGCCAGCAGTGGTTTCGCTTGACGTCCCAGACGGTATCCACGGGCAAGGTGTTCAAGCAGGGTCTCTAAATCCTGGGGAGCCTTGAACAGGGTACTGATGAGACCGCCAGTAATCAGTATTACAGCCATAGTGCGACGGGTTTGCGCCAGTTCAAATGCTTTCAATCCTAATTCCCCTGGCACATCCGTATGAAAACCTGTGACGATATGCCAAATATCATGGGTTTGCCGCATTCGTAACAACACATAATTGGTGTCGTCTTTGACGGGAATCAGGCGATAGAAATTTGGGTCAAATCCTGAAGAAATAATGTAATCCGCATAGGTACGCCCCAAGGAACCGACAGGCAATTTTTGGAGGGCTTCGACGTCAACCTTCGGCGGTAAATAGCGATCACGAATCAACTCAGCCACCCCCGGTAAGGATTGAACAAATTCAACAGATAGTCGAGTCGCTTGGGTATCCCGTAGCCCATCTTCGATATCATACACAGACTGGGTGTGAGCCGGGTCTTCGAGAAGAGACACCACTCCTTTTAAGGCACTAATATAACCGAGTTGTTGTTCAAGATTCACCCAAGCCATGATCATTGCCTCTTAAGCCACCTATTTATCGTATCAAAAAGTTTGCTTAAGCTGATACAGTCTGTTCATGTAGCTAAACATACCAAGGTTGACATGATATGGGTCGCTGGGCGTAGCCCCACATTGGTTTCCCAGAATCTTAAGGCGACAACCTTAACCTACCTAGCTATAAATGAAAGGATACAATTTTTTTTTCTAAGACTTGACTTGAATGAAGTGAGAACAAGTGGGTTTACAGCCCTATCCCGTAACCACTTAAAAGGCTGTAATAGGCTATACCTTCAAGTTATGCTGTTCTACTATAGATTGATTCATTATTGATAAAGCCAGATTCGGGTCTAGGTGATGGGCAGTTCCCCAGGCGGCGAGCATAAATAATAATCGCCCCAAATGTTCCTGATCCGGTTGGGCTAAAAATGCCTGGAATTGCTCATTGAGGGTCTGGGAATTGATAGAGAGGTTCAGGTGTTCTGGGTCTTGGAGATGCAGTTTTTGATAGATTTTACCAGCGGCAATCAGAGCCGGGAATGTCGCCATATAATGATGAAGTTTTTCAGTAAGCGAATGCCCCTGTTCCTGTTGCTTAATCGCTTCCCAATTTTGACGCACCACCGCCACATCTGCCACTACTAATTCACCAAATACGTGGGGATGACGACGGATCAATTTTTCACTGATACTAGCGGCAACTTCTGCTAGGGAAAATTCACCCATTTCTTGTGCGATTTGTGATTGGAGTACCACCTGCAAAAGTAAATCTCCCAATTCTTCTTGGATGGCGGCGGACTGCCCAGTACCGATGGCGTGGACGACTTCGTAGGCTTCTTCGATGATATAGGGGGTTAAACTGGTTGGGGTTTGGGCTAAATCCCAGGGACAACCGGTTTGAGGATGGCGCAGTTGGGCAACAATATCCACCAATTGCCGACAGCGTTCTCCCACCGGATCACCAAGATAAAGGTGAAGGGGATAGGTAAATTCCTGGTGAGATAATTGGGATTTTTCCCCAGTAAAAATGATGGTTTGAGAATTAAAAATCGTCAGGGGTTGGGTAGGAGCGCAATCGTGCAAAATTGTATCTAATTCTTGAGCATTTTGAATGTGTAAAAAAAGGGCAGGTAATCGCAGTTCTTGCCCCGGTTGCCAGTGATCAATTGACAGTAAATTCAAACCGTTCATTTGCGTCCCATATCCCGTTTTAATTGTTCAAATTCCCTTTCCAATTCTAAATTTCTAAACTCCTTTTCTACCCTATCGGGTGTCTGGTAGCCGGAGGAGCTATCGGTTGGGGGCTGAACCTGTTGACGTTTGGATTGAATTTGCGTCAGTAACGCCTGCAACTGTTGAATCCGTTTTTTGGCAACGGTTAGTTCTGCCCAATATTGGTTGCCCTGGGTCATCAATATCCCCTGGCGCATTTTCGCCGCATGGATCAAATCCTGCCGTCCTGCTCGTTCCGCCAGTGCCAACCGTTCATGCCACAGCCGAATTTGCTCGCCCGTTGCCAGAATTTTTTGCTCCAATGTTTGGGTTTCCCCCTGCAATTGTTGGAGGAGTTGGCGGGTCTGGGTTTCCTGTTCGGCGAGGGTGTCCTGTTCCATCTCCGCCGCTAAATCCGGGTGCGCCCGCAAAAAATCATCTAATTTGGCTGTTAAAGAAGCCTCCAATTCATCCCACCAACCCATAGATGCCCTCACCATAGGATAATAAGTATAGTTTAACGGTTTGACTGCACTCTGTTCTAGGTTATCCGATGTTTAACACCGATAACAATCTGTGGATACACCAAGCCCAATTATTAGGGGAAGATGGCATATTACGCCCCTATAACCTGGGGATTCAAGGGGGTAAAATTACAGCCATTACCACTGAGGATCATCGCCGTGAATATGAACATATTTTAGACGCTCAGGGTTGGGTTCTATTACCAGGAGTTATTGACCCCCAAGTACATTTTCGGGAACCGGGTTTAGAGCATAAAGAGGATTTTTGGACTGCCAGTCATGCCTGCGCCAAGGGAGGGGTAACCTCTTTTTTAGAAATGCCCAATACTCGCCCATTGACTACCAATCAGATAACTCTTGATGACAAATTGCATCGAGCCGCCCAGAAATCCTTGGTAAATTATGGTTTTTTTGTGGGAGCAACCCGGTACAATCTCACGGAACTCAATCAGGTACACCCCGTTTGTGGGATCAAAATTTTCATGGGTTCAATGCACGGCGACCTGCTCATGGATGATCCCGATTATTTAGAACAAATCTTCGCCCAGGGTACCCGTTTAATTGCGGTTCATGCGGAAAATCAACAACGGATCACCCAACGCCGCCAGCAATTTGCGACCCAGTATCATATCCCGGATATTCATTCGGAAATTCAGGATGATATTGCTGCCCTCCAGGCGACAGAATTAGCCGTCAATCTTGCGATTAAATATCGCCGCAGATTACATATTTTGCATTTGTCCACCGCTTTAGAAGTGGAATTTTTACGCCTACACAAACAGCCTTGGATCACCGCAGAAGTGACCCCACAACATTTGCTCCTGAATCGTTCTGCCTATCAAGAATTAGGCACGCTTGCTCAGATGAATCCACCCCTCCGTACCGCCCATGACAATCAGGTACTATGGCAGGGATTGCAGGAGGGATTGATTGATTTTATGGCAACGGATCACGCCCCCCATACGTTAGCAGAAAAAGCCCAGCCCTATCCCCAATCTCCCTCAGGAATGCCGGGGGTGGAAACCCTTTTGCCCCTGATGCTGACCCAAATGAAACAAGGGAAATGCACCCTCAAACAAGTGACCCAGTGGTTATCTACCAAGGTGGCAGAAGCCTATAAAATTCCCAACAAGGGACGGATTGCCCCTGGCTATGATGCGGATTTAGTTCTAGTAGATTTGGAACAGGAATATCCCGTGCGGCGAGCGGATTTGCAAACTAAGTGTGGGTGGAGTCCCTTTGAAAATTGGGTACTCACAGGTTGGCCGCAGGTGACGATTGTGGGGGGGCGGATTGTTTATTATCAAGGGCAATTTAATGAGGAAGTTCGAGGCACAGCATTGCAGTTTTTATCTGATTAATTGCAGGTATAGCAATCCTACTTGATTAGTGAACAGAAGTGAACAGAGATTTCCCAGAACCATACACCGCAGGTGCTTCTTGGACGGGGACGGTGCCCCTGCGACCCCTATTCCATTTTTATTTAGGATTACTATAGTTTTATTGGCTAATAATTTGTGAACGGGCTGTACTTACCCCTTAGTTTTGGTTTTGGATTTGCTCACCGGGGCTTTGGCGGGCATATCCGCTTTCCCCGTCGCCACCACCAAAATTCCCACCACCGAGAATCCCGCCTGTGCTAATACGGTTTGGGCTGTGCGGGCCGTCGCTCCCGTCGTGTAAATGTCATCCAAAATCAACACCGGGTTCTTGGGAGGGGGATGGCGGGGATGAATGGCAAACGCTGTCGCCAAATTCGCCTCCCGTTCCTGCGCCGATAGGGAATGTTGCGCCTGGGTATCGGTTTGCCGCAGGAGTAAATTGCTGTACAGTTTTAAGCCAACATACTCACAAAAGGCTTCTGCCAATAGTTCTGCTTGGTTGTACCCCCGGCTTTTGCGTTTTTCCGGATGAATGGGAATGGGTACCACCGCAGGCGGTTGTGGCAGTCCATGCCCCCCCGTTAACCATAAATCCCCCAGATGATGCCCCAGGGGCCGGGCAAGCTCCGGGCGGTTGTGGTATTTGAGTGCCCCCAAGACCCGTTTGAGCGCATCCCCATACCTTCCCCAAGCCGCCAAAGGTAGGGGTTCCTGCCAAAATTGCCAGGGCTGGGGCAAACGGGTGGCGGCGATCTGCCGTTGACAATCAATACAAAAACAGCCCTGCGCTGGCCGGGTACACAAGGGGCAAGCGGGTCGAAATACGGTCGTCAACAGGGAGCGCATGACCCCAATCGGTGGCGGTTACCCCTACTCTAACCCAGGGCTGGAGATTACAGAATCGTTGTACAAACTTCACACAAAGCAATGTTCTAAAAAATGATTAAAAATCATGATGACTCTTATCACTAATACCAATAAATTTCTAGGGTATGCACCAGAATCCCCGATTTTATCGCCGGGAACCTGGATAAATTTCTTCACAAACAGTAATGAATAACTTTTCATTATCACTCCTATAAAACCTTACAAAGTTGCATAGGGCAACCTTCGTGATAGCGTGAAATTAAACCCGTCCTAGTCCCAGTTCATCCCGTTACCGATGGGGAGAATTTTTCTGATTGGGTCGGCATTAACCGTTTGCGAAGGAGTTAGGGAATATGGCCCCACGAACCCAAGCCCAGGCCGGATTTCAGGCCGGGGTGAAAGATTATCGCCTCACCTATTACACACCGGATTACACACCGAAGGACACGGATTTGTTGGCCTGTTTTCGGGTCACGCCCCAGCCCGGGGTGCCGCCGGAGGAAGCCGGAGCCGCCGTGGCCGCCGAGTCTTCTACCGGGACTTGGACGACGGTGTGGACGGACAACTTGACCGATTTGGAGCGGTACAAAGGCCGTTGCTACGACATCGAACCGGTGCCGGGGGAAGACAATCAATACTTTATGTTTGTGGCCTACCCCTTGGATTTGTTTGAAGAGGGTTCCGTCACCAATATGCTCACCTCGATTGTGGGGAATGTGTTTGGGTTCAAAGCCCTGAAAGCCCTACGGTTGGAGGATTTACGCATTCCGGTGGCCTATTTGAAAACCTTTCAAGGCCCGCCGCACGGCATTGTGGTGGAGCGGGACAAGTTGAATAAGTACGGTCGTCCCCTGCTGGGCTGTACGATTAAGCCGAAACTGGGCTTGTCGGCGAAAAACTACGGGCGGGCGGTGTACGAATGTCTGCGGGGCGGTTTGGACTTCACCAAAGACGACGAAAACATCAACTCCCAGCCCTTTATGCGCTGGCGGGACCGGTTCCTGTTTGTGCAGGAAGCCATTGAAAAAGCCCAGGCGGAAACCGGGGAAATCAAGGGGCACTACCTGAATGTGACCGCCCCCACCTGCGAAGAAATGCTCAAACGGGCGCAGTTTGCCAAGGAAATCAAAACCCCGATCATCATGCACGATTATTTGACCGGGGGCTTTACTGCCAACACCACCCTGGCGAAATTCTGTCGGGACAACGGCCTGCTATTGCACATCCACCGGGCCATGCACGCCGTGATTGACCGGCAACGCAACCACGGGATTCACTTCCGGGTCTTGGCCAAATGCCTGCGGATGTCCGGGGGCGACCACCTGCACTCCGGCACCGTGGTGGGCAAACTGGAAGGGGAACGGGGCATTACCATGGGCTTCGTGGACCTGATGCGGGAGGACTACGTGGAGGAAGACCGCTCCCGGGGGATTTTCTTCACCCAGGACTACGCCTCGATGCCGGGGGTGATGCCCGTGGCCTCCGGGGGGATTCACGTGTGGCACATGCCCGCCCTGGTGGAAATTTTTGGGGACGACTCCTGTCTGCAATTCGGGGGTGGTACCCTGGGTCACCCCTGGGGGAATGCGCCGGGAGCCACCGCCAACCGGGTTGCCCTGGAAGCCTGTATCCAAGCCCGCAATGAAGGCCGGGATTTGGCCCGTGAAGGCAACCAAGTGATCCGGGAAGCCGCCAAATGGTCGCCGGAATTGGCTGTGGCCTGCGAACTCTGGAAGGAAATTAAGTTTGAATTCCAGGCGGTGGACACCCTTTAGGTTCTGTGCTCAGGAAACCGGCAAGATGCTGGCGCTTATGGCACCATGAAGGTTACCGGTTTCCCCCCTTGCCTATGGATTATCCGCACATTGCCCGCCAAACCAGCCGTGTCCTGAGCAGTTATCTCACCTACCAGGCTGTGCGGGTGGTGGTGGGGCAACTTTCCCAGACCGACCCCCCCCTGGCCATCTGGCTGAATGGGTTTTCGGCCACCGGCAAAATCCAGGACGGGGAGCAATACCTGAGGGAGTTGTTGCAGGAACGGCAGGAACTGGCCTTGCGGGTCATGACCGTGCGGGAACACCTGGCGGAAACTATCCTCGATGTCCTACCGGAAATGGTGCGGGCGGACATTCAGCAGGCCAATATCCAACAGCGCAAACACCATTTGGAGCGCATCACCCAAGTTGCCTCCAGCGAAGCGGCCACCTGGCCGGAATTGGAATCTTAACCTACGGAGACCCAACCATGAAAACCTTACCTAAGCAACGGCGGTACGAAACCCTTTCCTACCTGCCCCCGTTGACCGATGCCCAAATCGCCAAGCAAATCCAGTACATCTTGGACAAGGGCTTTATCCCGGCGGTGGAATTTAATGAAACCTCCTCGGCGGAAGAACACTACTGGACCATGTGGAAATTGCCCCTATTCGGTGCCACCTCCACCCAAGAGGTGCTGAATGAAGTCCAAGCCTGCCGCTACGAATACCCGGATGCCTACATCAAAGTGGTGGCCTTCGATAACATCAAGCAGTGTCAGATGATTAGCTTCATCGTCCACAAGCCTGCTAAAATATAGTCTTAGCATTTCGTCATTCCAGCCATCGGGGTCGGTTGACTTCGATGGTTTTTTTTACGGCGATCCTATGGCTGGTTTCGGATATAGCCATCCTAAATGAGAATAGAACAGGGGTTGCAGGGGCACCGCCCCCGTCCTTGGTTCTGGAAAATTTCTGTATGCCTACGGCACGCAAGCTATAGCCATCCTAAATGAGAAAATGAGAATAGAATAGGGGTCGCAGGGGCACCGCCCCCGTCCTTGGTTCTGGAGAATTCTTGTTTGTTAATCAAGTAGGATCGCTATAATCAAATAGAACTGCCACAGACCTTGGCAATAAGGTTCTGGGTATCCTTTAATTTGTGAACAGACTGTAGGGCACCTTTATAAATTCAAAGTTAGCGGTCGCAGGGGGGCACCCCCGCCCTTGGTTCTGGGTAATATTGGTATGCCAACGATGGGATTGATGATTGGTTCAAATAAATAGAGATGCCCTAGAGGTTCCCTGTAATTTAATTAATTTAATATAAATTCCCATTGCTATCAGCACCAAACTTACTTTTCACTTTTGACCAACAGTTCTCAATAAATAAATTATGATTCAGAACTCAACCCCTGCGATGGATGACAGACCCTAAGTCTGCCCCTCTGCCATCCGGTTCAGCCACACCTCCATACGGGTGCCGGGGGGGCTGATCAGGGTAATCCGCCCGCCCATTTGATGCACCAGTTCCCGCACCACCGCCAAACCCAACCCATCCCCAGGGGTGGTAGCCGCCGTCTGTGCCCCCCGATAGTGCCGTAAAAAAACCTGCTCCTGTTCCGCCGGGGGAATCCCTGGCCCGTCATCCTGCACCCAAATGACCACCCCATCCTCAGTAGCCCGGGTGCCCACCTCGATATGTCCCCCCTTGGGAGTGTACTTGAGGCTATTGTCCAGGAGATTGCTCACCACCTCCCGCAGGGCTGTGGCATCCGCTAGGGCAATGGGGCTAGGAACGGGCGGGTCGTAGCTGAGGGTCAACCCCCGCTCCTGAGCGGTCAACTGCGCCGCCATCACCAACGGAGTGAGAACGTCCACCACCGCCACCGGCTCTTGGGTCAACCCCGGCAAGAGTAGGGGCACCGTGCCGCCAGGTAAAAGCGGCTGGGGAGTCGTGGGTTCCAACCGATGCAGGAGTTCGGCGATCCGCTCCGTTTGGGCCAACATCCCTGCCAGCACCTCCTGGTTGGGGGTTCCCGCCAAACGTTTGTAGAGCAATTTGGCAAAGGTTTTGAGGGCACTCAGGGGACTGCGGAGTTGGTGGAGCACTGTGGCTAACAATTCCCGGTGCTGTGCCTGTCCCAGGGCTAGGTTTTGGGCTTGGGTTTGCCAGCCCTGCCGCTGTTGCTCCAACCGCCAAGCCAACACCAAAGTCTGCGCCGCCCGGTGGAGTTGCTCCTGCTCCCAACCGCTCCACAACATCCCCGGACGCAACAACACCAACAGCCCCAGCAGAACCTCCCCCTGCAGTAAGGGCAACACCAATTGATCCGGTTTGGCATTGGTCAACCAGGGACTACCGGGCAGGGCGGCTTGGTTTTGGGGATAGGTGGCTACCGGGGTAAATGACCAGCGTTCCGCCGATTCCCGTAAGTACATAGTACAGTGGGAAACCTGCAATAACTGCCCCAATAATTCCAGTTGCGCTTGGCAGAAGGTGACAAATTCTGGACTCCAGGGGGGGGATGTCATGGTCAAGAGGGGCGGGATGGGGGGCGAGTCACTTGCTCTTAGCCCCGGTATTGGTTATTTTATGATCCAAACCCTTTGGCGTGCACGAGTCTTTGGCGGGAACCGGTCTGTACGGGGATATTCGGGGCTTGAAACCGGCTCAACTGCGCCAGTTGCAACGCCTGTACCGGTTGCGTTTGCCCCAGGATGTGTTGATCACCCCGGAACTGGGACAACGGCTGTGGCAGATTACCCTGCTGATTGAGGCTCCGGTGTGTCTCTATGTCAACCGGCGGGGGCAAATCCTGCGGGTGGCGGTGGGAACCCCGGAAACTACCCGGGTGCCCCTGTATGAGTTACCCCGGTATGGGGCGGGGCGGTTGTCTGGCTGGCGGTGTTTGAGTACGGCTTTGCACCCGGATGCTCCGAGTCATGCGGATTTGACCACCCTGATGGAGCAACGGTGGGATGCCCTGGTCACGGTGCATGGTCAGCAGGTGTCTTGGGCTTATCCCGGCAGTACGACTTGGGTATTATCGGCACCCTTGCCCCTCCCTGCCCTGGCGGAATTGGACTGGCTGACCCAACTGCAACAGGCGGAACAGGAGCGTCACCCCGTCACGGTTTCCACCCGTACCCCGGACTGCCAGGGGGTGATTTTGGTGGGCACCCGACCGACGACCCTTTCCCTGAGTGCCTTTCAGGCGGGCTTACAGGAAATGGCATTACTCATCGCCAGTGCGGGGGCAGAGGTGGTGGCGACGGTGGTACAAACCCGAGCGCAGGGGTTGGGAGCGGGGAAAATCCAGGAGATACGCCGGTTGGGGCGACTCCAGGGGGTGAATGTGGTGGTCTTTAACGGGGATTTGTCCCCAGCGCAGGTACGCAACCTGGAGCAACAGTTGGAAATGCGGGTGGTGGACCGCACGGAACTGATCCTGGATATTTTTGCCCAGCGGGCCCGTTCCCAGGCGGGTAAATTGCAGGTGGAATTGGCGCAATTGCAGTACCGCCTCACCCGCTTGACGGGGCAGGGGCAGGCACTTTCCCGGTTGGGGGGGGGTATTGGCACCCGGGGGCCGGGGGAAACCCGTCTGGAAACCGAACGGCGCACCATTCAACGGCGGATTGCCCATTTACAAAAACAGGTGGAGCAGTTGCGGCAACATCGCAGTCGTCTGCGCCAACAACGGCAGAAGCGGGAGGTACCGACGGTGGGTTTGGTGGGATACACCAATGCGGGCAAATCCACGTTGTTTAATGCCCTCACCCGGGCGGAGGTGTATGCTTCGGATCAGTTGTTTGCCACCCTGGACCCCACCAGCCGCCGGTTGGTCTTAGGAGCCAGCCCCCAGCCCCTGGTGTTAACCGATACGGTGGGATTTATCGAAAACCTGCCGCCGCCCCTGTGGTCTGCCTTTCGAGCCACCCTGGAGGAACTGACCGAGGCGGATTTATTGCTCCATGTGGTGGATTTATCCCATCCCGATTGGCAGGCGCAAATGCAGGCGGTGGAAACCTGTTTAGCCCAGATGTCCCCGGTGCCCGGCCCCACGTGGCTGGTGTTTAACAAACTCGACCAGGTGGATAGTGAAACCCTACGGCAGGCGCAACAGACCTATCCCCAGGCTCTCTACATCGCCGCCCGGGAGCGGATTGGCTTGGATACCCTCCGGCGAGCCTTGGTGGGGTGGTTAAACCATGCCCTGGCCAGTTAAGGTGAAAGGGTATTTTTGTGTAACCATCATGGAACAATGGACACCGATCTTGGTGGCAATGGGGTTAACCATCCTCCTGCTGGTGCTGATCCCTTGGGTGCTGACGGATTGGCTGGTGCTGAGCCGCCGGTTTTGACCTGGCACATTTCCGCTTTGGTGCGCTATCCCCTGTATGGGCTGTACGGGGTTGTATTGGCACCCCTACCATTTTTAGCCCGGATGCAGGGGCAAATTCTCGGGGCTTGGCTGTTAGGACTGGGGTTCATGGTGGGTTTTGTCCTGTTATCCGGTCTGCTCAGCCAACGGGTAAGGGCAGATGACACCGGGTTACAGGTGGTTTACCCCGGCTGGGTACCCCTGGTACGGGGGTGGCGGGTAAATTGGCAGGACATTGTACAAATTGCTACCCGTCCGACCGGTCAGGGGGGGCGAGTCCATTACCTGGTCACCACCGATGGGCAGGGTTATTTAATTCCCATGCGGATCAGTGGGTTTAGCCGTTTGTTGAACACCATTACCCACCATACGGGGCTACCCACCAGCGCCATCAAACCCCTGGCGCAACCCTGGATGTATGGAGCCCTTGGGCTATGTGTTTTGATTTTGCTCCCGTTTGACCTATGGCTGATCGCCCAAACCTGGCGGGGTTAGACCGGTTCCCAAACAGCGGGCTTGGGCTGAGCGGGAGTGCGGAACTGTTGACCCACCCAAAATCCCAGTGCCGCCCCCAGTTCTCCCCCCAATAGGGAACCAAGCAGAGAGCCAGTCAGGGAACCCACCAAGCCACCCCACAGGGGTTCGACCAGCAGACCAAGAATACCGCCCCCTACGGCACCCACCAGGGAACCCACGAGGGAACCGAGGAGAGAGCCGGTGTATAGACAAAACCCGGTTAAACTTGTCATAAATTTACCCCGTACAACTTGGCTACAATTGTAAACTTTAGAATATCGAGCCAGACGTTCCAGCCGTAGTAGCTCAGGGGATAGAGCACCCGCCTTCTAAGCGGTCGGTCATAGGTTCAAATCCTATCTACGGCGTACTAACAAAACGTTTTTTTATCGATGGCAATCTTATCAGCCCAGCGCCGCATCCATCACCGCCCCGTTGGGAAGGGTAGCCCCGGTCAAGTCCACATCGGTTAAGACCGCTTTTTGCCAGTCGGCCTCCACCAAATAGGCTGAGCGCAAATTGGCAGACTGGAGTACCGCCCCGTTCAAACTCGCCCCTTTCAGGTTGGCCCCCTGGAGATTCGCCAAGCGCAAGATCGCCCGGGACAAATCCGCCTCCCGCAGACTGGCTTGCGCTAAATTTGCTTCCCGCAGAACCGCCCGACACAAGTCCGCCTGCCAAAAATTCGCTTCCCGGGCATCCACCCGATGCAAATAGGCTCCCGATAAATTCACACTGGTCAATTCCCCCTGGATCAGCACCGCCCCGCTCACATCCGCCCGGCTCAGGTTGGCGCCACTCAAATCCGCCCGGGACAAATCCGCCCCCGCCAACACCGCCCCCAATAATTTCCCCTGCACCAGGGTGGCACCCACCAGGATGCAATCGCTCAGGTCGGCTTCCCGCAAAATCGCCTGTTTCAGCTTGGCTTGGGTGAGGTTGGCTCCGGCGAGATACGCCCCCGTCAATTTCGCCCCACTCAGGTCAGCGCCAGTCAGATTGGCTTCGCTTAAATTCACCCCGTTCAGTGCCGCTTTGTACAAATCCACACCGGATAAATCCTGACCGATGAACTCCCGCTCGCCGGTGCGGTACCGTTCCAATAGCTCTTCTGCGTTCATAAAGACAGGCGACAACAGGCATTCTCAGCATACCACGCCAACAGCCCTTGAAATAACCCCAGACCATCCGTGCCCCCCAAGTCGGCATCGCTTGCCCGTTCCGGGTGGGGCATCATGCCCAACACATTCCCCTGGGGATTGCAAATACCCGCAATCTCCGCCACTGAACCATTGGGATTCGTACCATGATAACGAAAAACCACCTGCCGCCGCTGTTCCAATTCCTGAAGAACCGGCGGTTCAGCGTAATAACATCCCTCCCCGTGGGCAATGGGCAGGGTCAGAATTTGATTTACATCATACTGACACGTCCAAGCTAAATCCCGGCGTTCCACCCGCACTGCCACCTGGTCGCAGATGAAGCGCAATTCCCGATTTCGCATCAATGTCCCCGGCAGTAGCCCCGCCTCGGTCAAAATCTGAAACCCGTTGCACACCCCCAACACCCATTTCCCGGCTTGGGCATGGCGCACCACCGCCCCCATCACTGGGGAAAACCGTGCCAACGCCCCGCAGCGCAGGTAATCCCCGTAGCTGAACCCCCCCGGCAAAATCACCAGGTCAGCCTCCCCCAAATCCGTTTCCCCATGCCAGACCAGGCGGGTGGGTTGCTGGAGTATTTGTTCCGTCACCCATGCCATGTCCCGGTCACAGTTTGACCCAGGGAAAACCACGATGGCGCACTTCACCGCCCCGCCTCCAGGGTAAAGCGATAGGTTTCAATCACCGGATTGGTCAGCACTTCCTGGCACATCCGTTCCACCTGGGCATGGGCGGTGGCGGGGTCTGTGGCGGTTAATGTTAGTTCAATGTATTTGCCAATCCGCACCTGTTGCACCCCCTCGTACTGCTGTTGTTGCAAGCCTTTGGTAATGGCTGTCCCCGCCGGGTCAAGGACAGAAGGCTTGAGGGTGATGTAAATTTCCGCCCGATAGACCGGCAAGGGCGTGGGGGGTTCTGGGGGCATGGGCAACCCAAGCGTGCTCCTCCCCATTGTACCGGCTGGGGGAAAGCCTAAGCCCCCATTTGCCCGTCCGGCATGATTGTTTGGGATAAATCCGCCCAGTCCCAAACCGCCGCCGCCACCTGCGCCTGGTACAAATTGGCGCCCGTTAAATTTGCCCCACTCAAATCCGTCCCCAAGAGATGCGCCTGTTGACACCGGCTGTGGCTCAGGTCAGCCCCGCTCAAATCCGCCCCCGCCAAGTCCGCCCCCACCAACTGGGTTTCCCGCAGGTCAGCGCCGATGCCCACCACTTCCCGCCAATTACTGCCGTGACAGCGGGCTTGAGTAAGCGTCGCACCGGTCAAATCCGCCCCCTGGAGACAGCTTGCCGCCAAATCCGCCTCCGTCAACTGGGCACCCCCCAACTGCGCCTGGGTCAAATCCGCCCGTACCAAGTCAGCCTGGTCGAATACGGCGCCCGTGAGGTTGGCATGGCTGAGATTCGCACCGCTCAGGTTCGCCCGCCGGAACTTAGCCCCCCCCAAATTCGCCGCCTGGAAATTCACCCCCACCAAAATCCCGTCGCTGAAATCCACCCCCCGCAAATCCCGCTGGGACAGGTCGGCAAAGCTCAGATTCACCCCCCCAAACCGGCGGCGACCCCCCTCATAGGCGACCAATACATCCGTCACCCCTAGGCGGACTTCCGACATAATTCCCGCATGGGCAAGGGTAACACCGCCTCATTATCCCCCGGCGGACGGTCACTACAGGCTTCAAAAAATTCCCGCACCGGCGACGGCAAATCCGGCAAGCGAAACCGGGCATCCCCCCAGGCAATATCCGCCCAAAAATGCCCCAACCGGGGTGCCAACGCCTGCGCCTGCGCCAAAGGCAAACTCAGGGGCGGGTGGGTGAGCAAATGCACGATGAATTGGGGGGAACGCTCCTCCATCCAGCGACGGGCATCCGCCAGCAGATTGGGAGCTTCCGGTAGGGTGGTAATCCGTTCGGTGGTAATCCGCAGTTGCCCTGCCTGCCAGGTCAGCAAACGGTAGGCGTGGGGATAGCTGACCAAAGAACCGGTGGTCACATCAAAAAAACCCTCTTCTTCGGCAATATCCTGGACGTGCAAATGCCCGGTGAATACTACCTGAATCCCATGTTTTTTTAATAAATTTTTCAGTGCGTGCCGATTATCTAAAAGATAGCGTTGCCCCAAAATACTCCGGGATTGATTGGGCAAATGTTCACAGACATTGTGATGCACCATGACCAAGATATTTTGCCAGGGCTGGGCATTCAACAGATGTTCCAACCATGCCCATTGGCGGGGGTCAATCGTGCCAATGAGTTCGCCATCGGGGGTAAATTGGTTGGAATTTAAGCCGATCAACCCCAAACCGGGTAAAATTTCCTGGGCGTAGTACAATTCCTCCGTGTCCCGATAGCCGTGCTGGCGGTAGTAGGCGGGAAATTCCGTCGCCGGGATCGCCCCTGGGTCGGGGGGAATGTCATGGTTGCCGGGAATCACATAACTGGGGAAGGGCAGTTGCCCCAGGCGTTTGGAGAGCCAAGTGTGGTTTTCCGGTTCCCCGTGCTGGGTCAAGTCTCCAGGAATTAATAAAAAATCCAAGGTTTGTTGGCTGAGGCGGTCAAGGGTGGCTTCCAGGATGGGAATGCTGTACTCCAGGCGGTGCAGGCGGTGGGCATAGTGCCGGTAGGTCGCCGGGGTGGTGATGTGGGGGTCAGTCAAAACGGCGAAACGGTACACCGGCGCATTCATCAGGACACCTCTACCAATAAATTGAAATTCCAAAATTGCAAAATAGCCGTCGGGCGCGCTTGGTTCGCCAGGAGTTCCCCATGCCAGGCATGAAATTTGCGGTTGATTCTAATAGTAATGGTGTTAATAATGTTCACTAGCACACCTCCAAAGTATAGGCAACAGGGGTACAGTCCCGGATTTGGTTCTGGATATTATGAGCATTCCAGCGAGATAAGGTTCTAGCAGTGATGATAACCATAAGGTGTGCATAACTATTAGATTTCCTTAAGCATTTCCCCCTCCACTTTAACTTGCCGAGGACAAGGACGGGGGACTCAAAGGCAAGAGACAGGCAGGTTCCGCCAGGTTTAAGTCCTGGTAGTGGTGGTTGCGGATCGCCGCCAGTTCCATCTGAATTTCCTGGGGCGGTACCCCCAACTGGGTGAGCAAATGGCTACTCAAGCCCAAACTGGCTTCAAAATCCGGGTGAATCACCTTGGTCGCCCCCAGCCGGTAGAGGGTATCAATGTGTTCTCTGCGGGGGGCGCAGACAATCACCTCCCGGTCAGGAGCCAATTGCAACGCCCGTTTCAGGCACAGCCGGATGCTCGCCAAATCGGGAATCGTCACCACTAGGGCTTGGGCTTGGGGCAAATTCGCCCGTTGCAAAATCCCCCAGGACGTGGCATCCCCGCACAAGTAGGGCAAACCCCGCCCCCGCAAATGGGCAATCGCCCCCTCCGACTGCTCCAAAATCAGCAGGGAACAGCCGTGCGCCGCCAAAATCTGGGCCACATCCTGACCAATTTGCCCATACCCCGCAATCACAATATGCTCCCGAAAGATGGGCGCTACCGGCATTTCTGGGGGGGGAGTCCCCATCTGCCACTGTTCTAAAAACCCCACCACCCACTGCAACAGCACCGGGCTGACCAGCAGGGTAATCGCCGTCGTCCCCACCACCAGCAGGTAGAGATGGCGAGAAATTAAGCCCAACCCCTGCGCCGCCGTTGCCAAAATGAAGGAAAATTCCCCAATCTGGCTCAACCCACAGCCCACGATCAGCGCCATTGTCCAGGGATAGCCAAACAAGCGGGTGACCGGCACCACCACTCCAAATTTGCCCAGCATCACCAACAGCACCAACCCAGCAATCAGGGGGGCATGGGTGAGGATAAATTGGGGGTCAATCAACATCCCAATACTGGCGAAAAATAACGCCCCAAACACATCCCGCAGGGGTTCCACATAGTCCAACGTTTGGTCCGCATATTCCACATCGGCAATCATCAACCCCGCCACAAATGCTCCCATTTCACTGGATAAACCCAACGCCTGGGTCAACAGGGCAATCCCCATACACAGGCACACCACCCCCAGCAAAAACAATTCCCGGCTCTCCCGCTGAGCCAAAAACCTTAGTAAGGGCGGCACCCCCCACCGTCCCAGGGCGAAGGCGCCCAAACTAAACCCCACCAATTTCAGCAGGGCAAACCCCAGCGCCGACCCCAGCCCCTCCCCGGTCGCCGTGAGCGCCGGTAAAACGGCTAACATCAGCCCCACCGCCAAATCCTGCACAATCAAAATGCCCAACATCGCCTGCCCCGCCAGACTCTCGGTTTGCCCGGTTTCCGCCAGGGATTTGAGCGCCACCGCCGTGGACGATAGGGCTAAAATGCTTCCCAACACCACCCCGGACATGGGGGCCAGCCAGCCCGTTAGGGACACCGCCGCCGCCGTCAACCCCACCGTTAAGCCCATTTGCAGTAAGCCGCCCCCCAGGGCAACCCCCCCGACCCGCCGGAGCTTCCCCAGGGAAAATTCCACCCCCAGGGAAAACAACAGGAGCGTCACCCCAAACTGAGCCAGGGTTTCCACCTGCACCACTTCCCGGATGCCTGCCAACCCCGCTGGACCGATGACCACCCCCGCCAGAATGTAGCCCAACAGGGGCGGTTGTTTGAGTGCCGAAGCCAGCAGACCCCCACCCAGAGCCGTCGCCAGCACGATCAACAGGTCAACAATCAGCCGTAAATCCTCTTGCACAAGCAACCTATTCCAATCCCCTTCCCCACCATAGCGATTTTTCACCGCCGCTGGGGCACCCTGGGGCTGGGGATGGGCTAAGTCCGAGGCGTAAAAGCGTGTACACTATAAAGCAAGTTCACTGGCATTGAACTGACATGGTGGATACAGTTCGCAGGTGGCTTTTCCCCTTTGCTGACCCGCAGGTGGCGGAGTGGTCCGGGTCTGCCCGCTGGTTGCAACGGTTAACCTTTCTCTGGTTGGCGGTCGGATTGGTTGTTTTATTTTCCGCATCCTTCCCGGTGAGTTTGGCGGACCATGGGGATGGGTTTTATTACATCAAACGCCAGGTGGCTTGGGCGGTCATGGGTATCCTGGGCTACGGGGCGATCCTGCGGATACCGTTGAAATGGTGGTGGCAGGGGGCGGGGTTCGGGTTGCTGGTGTGTGCGGTGCTGATGGGGTTGACCCTTTCCCACGGGACGGAGGTGAATGAGGCGACCCGGTGGTTGGCACTGGGACCGTTGTTGATCCAGCCTTCGGAACTGGTGAAGCCGTTTTTGATCCTGCAAAGCAGTCGCTTGTTTGCCAACTGGTTTCATTTGTCCTGGTTAACTCGGGCGTTGTGGTTGGGGGTGTTTGGGCTGGTGGTGGGGATGATTTTGCTCCAGCCGAATCTGAGTATGGCGGGGCTGACGGGGCTGACCCTGTGGGTGCTGGCGTTGGCGGCGGGGTTACCCTGGTTTTATTTGGCAACCACGGCTCTGGGGGGAGCAACGGTGGCGGGGTTGAGTTTGCTGGTGAAGGAATACCAACGGCGGCGGGTGATTTCCTTTCTGGACCCCTGGGCGGATCCCTTGGGGCATGGGTATCAGTTGGTGCAAAGCCTGTTGGCGGTGGGTTCCGGGGGCATCTGGGGTACGGGGTTGGGTTTGTCGCAACAAAAGCTGTTTTTCCTGCCGATTCAGCATACGGATTTTATCTTTGCCGTATTTGCCGAGGAGTTGGGGTTGGTGGGGAGTTTGTTGTTTTTGGGGTTTTTGCTGGTCTATGCCAGTTTGGGTCTGCGGGTGGCGATGGGGGCGGAAACCCAACCGGGACTGCGTTTGGTGGCTCTGGGGGGGACGGTATTGTTGGTGGGGCAGTCTTTATTGAATATGGGGGTGGCGACGGGGGTTCTGCCGACTACGGGGTTGCCGTTGCCCTTTTTTAGCTATGGGGGCAATTCCCTGCTGGCGAGTTTTTTGCTGGCGGGGCTGTTGGTGCGGGTGGCGCGGGAAACCCAGCGGGGGGCGGTGATTCCCTGGCGGAGGGGTTAGCCCCCTTATACTAAAAACTGAAGGCTTGCTCGTGGTGACCATGACTTCCAAGGTGCCCCGAAAACATTTGCGTCGCCGGACGGTGCTCTCCCTGGGGTTCCTGGCGGTGGGGCTGGCGGCGGGTTTGGCACCTCTGCCGGGGGAATCCCGTACCCTGGTGGTGGTGGCGGGGACGGAACTGCAACAGGCGCTGACGGCTTTGAAATCCGGGTTTGAACAAAGCCAACCGGGGGTGCGGCTGGAACTGCGGTTCCGGGGTTCCCAAGCCCTGGCGAATGATTACCTGGATGACCGCTATCAGGACGTGACCCCGACGATTTTGATCCCGGCGAGTGGGGAAATTTTGCAACGGTTGGCGCAGGATTGGCGCGCTCGCTACGGGGATGAACCGTTTTATAGTCCCCCCCAGCCGATTGCCAAGACCTTTTTGGTGGGGATTGCCTGGCCGGAACGGGGTCGGGTGCTGTTTCCCCAGGGGCGGTTTGAGTGGGAACGGGTAGTGCAGGCGATGCGGGCGGGGCAGTGGTCTGCCTTGGGGGCACCGGCCAGTTGGGGGAGTTTTGATTTCCGCATGACCGACCCGTTGCGCTCCAACAGCGGGCAATTGACCCTATTCCTCTGGGCGGGGGCGGTGCTGGGGACACCAGCCACAGCGGATAACCTGAACACGGAGGCGATCAATCAGTTATTCAGGTTGATCAAGCGCTCCGTGTATCAGCCGCCCAACTCCACGGATACCCTACTGGAGGCATTCATCTCCCAGGGGGTGAATGAGGGGGATGTGGCGGTGGTGTATGAGAGTATTGCCCTGAGCCGTTGGCCCCAGGCGCGGGTCTCCCAGCCCCAGGGGTATCAGATTTACTACCTGAGTCCTACGGTGGAAACCGTGTCCACGGCGGCAGTCGTCCGGCGCAATGTCCCCCCAGCGTTAGCCCGCACGGCCCAACAATTCCTGGACTTTTTGCGGGCACCGGATCAGCAGAAAATCCTGGTGCAACAGGGGTTTCGACCGGTAGTGGACTTGGATTTAACCACGGTGGCGGGGAGTCCTTTCAGCCAGGGGATTCCGGGCGTAGCGGTGTCCCCCCCGGTGGAGCTTTTACCCGCCCCCCCTTCAGCGGTTTTGCAAGAAATTCAAAAACAATGGCAACGGGCGACAGTGGGTTAGGACGGTGAAAGCCCAATGGTGGCGGGCGGGTCTGGTGGTGGCTTTGGTCACCCTGGGGGTGGGGTGGTTGGATGGCTTGGCGGTATGGACCGCTGGGGAATTGTGGGTCTATGACCGATTCCTCCCGTGGCAACCGGCGGCAACCCTGGAACGACCCCTCCTGCTGGTGACGATCACCCCGGCGGATTTACAGGGGCGGGAGCGGATCACGGACCGGGAGTTGCAGGCTCTGCTGGAAACATTGCTGGCGGCACGGGTGGCAGTGGTCGGCGTGGATGTGATCCGGGATGTGCCGGTGGGGGGGGATAGGGCGGCGCAAAAAAAATTGGTGCAGTTGGTGAACCGCCAGGCGAATGCCCCGGAGGGTGCGGTGATTTTGACCTGTTTTTTACCGGATGCAACCCACAAGGGGGTCTTGCCACCGCCGGGATTAGGGGATCAGGCGCAGGTGGTGGGGTTTGCGGATGTTCTGCCGGATGCGGACCGGGTGGTGCGGCGCAATTTACTCGCCCAATCCACGGGGGATGCCTCCCCCAGCCCCAGTTGCCAGTCCCGCTATTCCCTGGGTTTTTTAACCGCACTGACCTACCTCGCCCAGCAGGGGTACGAACTGACCACCACCCCCCAGCAAGCATTACGCATTCATCGTGCCCTGATTGCTCCCCTACCGAGGGATGCGGGGCCCTACCGGGATTTGGATACGGCGGGGTATCAGGTCTTTCTGCGCTATCGCCCCCTCTCGACCCTGGCGGAGACCGTGACCCTGACCCAGGTGATGCAGGGCCGGACGGGGATGCCGCTACGGAACCGGGTGGTGCTGGTGGGGTATGCCCAGTCGGCGGCCAAGCCGGTGGTCACCCCTTTGGGCCCCATGCCTTCGGTGGAATTTCACACCCAAGGGGCGGGGCAAATCCTGCGGGTGGCGCTGGGCGGGGAACGGTGGCTCTGGTGGTGGCCCCGGTGGGGGCAAGGGCTGTGGTTGTGGGTTTGGAGTGGGGTGGGGGCAGTAGTGGGTTGGCGGGCCCGGCGCCGCTGGCCCCCGGAACTGGCATGGGCACCAGTAGTTTTACTCCTGAGCGCCTGGGGAGCGAGTGGGCTGGGGGGGTGGGTACCCTTGGTGGCTCCCGGTGTGGCGTACCTGGTCACGGGAATGGTGATTTGGTGGTGGTTGCCCCGTCCCCTAGCTGTCCTGCGGTCGCGGCTGACCCGACCCCTGCCCCGAGCCAAGACCCTCGACCCGAAAGGCCGGTATGGGGTGCAAACTTGCCTGGGTCAAGATGAGTGGGGCTGGCTGTACGAAGCCACGGATCAACACGTGGGGAAGACGGTAGTTGTCCGGGTGCTCAAACTTACCCCCTCACCCCAACGGCGGGAAGAACTGCGGCGCACCTTTGTTGCCCAACTGGAACGCTACGTATCCTTAGATAATTTGCATCTGATCCAAATTTTGGATTTTGGGCTGACCAAGGAGGGATTTCCCTTTTATGTGCGGGAGTATTTACCGGGGGTGAGTCTGCGGCAACGCCTCCGCCAACAGGCACAATTTTCCCCCACCCAGGCGGTTTATCTGATCCGGCAAATCTGTAAAGGGTTAGAACCGGCCCACCGGCACGGTTGGGTGCATCAGGACTTGAAACCAGACACGATTTTTCTCATCCCTACGGGTGCCAGACCGCCCTTTGCCGAACTGGTGAAACTGCTGGATTTTGGCTTGAGCCAATGGATTTATGAAAGTACGGCGGACACGGTCAGGGCGGCCAACAGCAGTAGTCTCCCCTACACTGCCCCGGAATTATTCATGGAGACGACCGCCACCCCTAGTGCCGACATTTATAGTTTGGGCGTTTTACTTTATTGGATGGTCAGCGGCCACTATCCCTTCCCATTGAATGAGGGGGCATCCTTTTCCCAATGGTCGGAGGCGCACTGCCACCAAGCCCCTCTGCCCCTATCTCCCCCCCATCCCGTCGAACTCCAGCCGATCCTCCGCCGTTGTCTGGACAAGGACCCAAGCCGCCGTTACCCCCATGCCCAAGCCCTGGATCAAGCCCTGGAAGATTGGCAAAATCAATGGGTGTAAGACAATTTTATGTGCGCCGTGCAACCGTTACTATGGGACATGGCAGGGAGCAATGAAAATTAACTGATGATTGGGTGTATGCAAAACTTCAACCGAAGGGTGTATTTGTGACTTTAATTTGGGGATTGCTGATCATTGTCGGTGTGGTTTTGATTGTGTGGGGAGCGGAAGCCTTTGCCGAACATTTGGGGGCGGCGGCGGTGCGCTTACGGATGAGTGCCTTTGCCCTGGCATTGCTGTTGGCGGGCGCGGAACCGGAAGAACTGGCGACGGCGGTAACCGCATCCCTGCGGGAGGCACCAGCGATTGCCTTTGGGGATGTAGTGGGTGCCAATATCGCTATCTGTCTGGTGGCGTTGGGGGTGGGGGCATGGATTGCGCCTTTGCCATTTGGGAAACGGGTGAGGCGCTATGCCCTGTTGGGTTTGCCAATTGCGTCCCTTGCAACGGGATTGATTTGGGATGGCGTGATTCGTCGCCTGGAAGGGCTGGGCTTGGTTGGGCTGTACGTTCTCTATGTGGGGATCATCTGGTGGGTAGAACGCCAACCCCCGGCGTTGGGGGAAACTGGGGAGTTCGCAGAAGCGACCGAGGCATTTGCCGCCGAGCCAGCCAGGGGCATATCGCAGTGGGTAGCTAAAGAATTAGGCTGGGTTTTGGCGGGATTGGGTGCCATGATGGCAGGCTCGATTGTATTGGTGGAAGCGGTGCGTCAGCTCAGTCACGTGGAAACCACCCAAACCAAATTAGCCCTCTCCCTGGTTGGTTTTGCTACGGCGTTTGAATTGGTGATTTTGGCTTGGTCAACCGCCCGTAGAGGCGCAACGGAAGCGGCTGTTGCCGGAGTGGTCGGTTCGTTTACGTACAATGTCACCATGACCTTAGGGTCAGCGGCGGTGGTGCGACCGTTGCAAATCCTAGATGCCAGCCTACTGCATCTGCCCCTGATCGCCATGCTGGGGGCTTTCACGTTGGTTCTTGTTTTAGCATCCTTCACCGGTTCTCTACACAAAAGTGCCAGCCTGATTTTACTGTCGGCTTATCCGCTCTTTCTCATCGTTTTGTGGGTGATGGAGTAGTCACCCCCCCTGGAATCAACTTAGGGGCTTAAGCTGTTGGAGAGTTAATAACCAGATACTTTGTCCGCCCAGATTGCCCAAATTTAATCGTCACAGCAGACTTGGGACAACTAAAGTGTTTTGCGACCAAGGCAAGCAGTTCAGCATTAGCTTTCCCATCTACAGGTGGGGATTTGAGCCGTGCCAGCCAGTTACCGTCAGGCATTTGCTCCAAGGAGGAGATACGGGAATTTGGCTTCACGTGCACTTGCAGTATGATTTCCATAGGGAACACCTAAATCAATAGCAAGCAACAACTATAGCAGTCCTATTTCATTAGCGTTAGCTTGCGTGCCGTAGGCATACAAAAATTCTCCAGAACCAAGGACGGGGGCGGTGCCCCTGCGACCGTTATTTTAATAGGGATAGCGTGGCGTTGCCCTACTTAGTTAGGGTTACTATTTTATTCCACGGGGGGAAAGATACCTATTTCGACAATCCGGTCGTTTTTCACCACAAACATAATCCCATCTGGGTACACATATTTTCTCACCTGATCCCGTTCTCGGTATCCCGTGCCCCCTAGATACAAGCCCCGGGTAGCATCGTCAGGGAGTAAATCGGAGCCGTACACCTCAAGAGCCGTTTCTGGATCAAGTAAGGTGACCCCTTGATCTGTCCGCATCGGATAGGGCAATTCTCCTATGTCTGCTTGGTTGTATGTAACAACCGCTCCAATATAAACCAAAGGGAGTTTGCCACAGGCGGGGGAGCGGGTCACCCAAGCTCGCAAATTCTGATCTGCCCTACCATCCGCTTCGAGGGGATCACTGGTGCATTCGGAGTCAGAAGCTTGGAAAAACGCTAGTTCTTCGGATTGGTAGAGTTGGATGTGGTCGGTCGTTTCAGAACGGAAGCTAACTGGAATATATCGGCCTTGTCTCGAATTGATGGGAAAGTTCTCTTCGGGAAATTGTTTCAGGAAGTCTGCTAAGGTTGTCTGATTGAGGCGTAAATCTCCCCAACCCACCCCCGCAACTAAAGGTTGAGTCAGTTGGGCAGTCACATTGGGTGTCCCCAGTTGAACCACCTGACGAGTGACCTGGGAACAGCCTATTAGGATCACCACAAAAATTCCCAAGACCAGGTAACGATAGGGTCTCAAGATTGCTAATTTCATGACTCAATCAATGGCTGAAAGTAGGAAATGTTACTTCACAGCCTACACACAATATTCTCGGACAGCAACCCCAGACAATCCTCACCGGAATAGGCAACAAAACCCAATTTTAGACTTACGCTCAGTCACCCTCCTCGTCATGTAATCACCGTCGGTTGCTCCATGCCCGTTGTTTCCCGTAAACCCGCCACCTGATCCGCAATCTGAATCAACTCCGCCAGCGCCACCTGAGCATCCAACCCCTGTTGGTCCACATCCGGTTCATACCGCTCCATGTACACCCGCACCGTCGCCCCGTGGGTTCCCGTCCCCGATAGGCGGTAAATCAGCCGTGAACCGTCCGTAAACCCAATCCGTATCCCCTGGTGTTCGCTAATACTGCCATCAATCGGGTCTTCGTAGCGAAAATCATCCGCATATTGCACTGTGTAATTCCCCAGTTTCTGTTGCGGCAAACTGGATAACTGATCCCGCAAGGTTTGCATCATGCGCTCGGCTCGTTCACTATCCACCCCCTCATAGTCATGGCGGGAATAATAATTACGCCCATAGTTTTGCCAGTGCTGGGTTACCAATTCAGCGACGGATTTTTGGGTGACTGCGAGGATATTTAACCAAAACAAAACCGCCCACAATCCATCTTTTTCCCGCACATGATTGGACCCCGTGCCAAAACTTTCTTCCCCGCAGAGGGTGACCTGATTGGCATCCAGTAAATTCCCAAAAAACTTCCAGCCCGTCGGGGTTTCATAGCAACGGATACCCAATTTTGCCGCCACCCGATCCGCCGCTTGACTGGTGGGCATGGAACGGGCGACCCCCACCAAACCCTCTCGATACCCCGGCACCATTTGGGCATAAGCCGTTAACACCGCCAAACTATCACTGGGACTGACAAAAAAGTTGCGCCCCAAAATCATATTCCGGTCCCCATCCCCATCGGAAGCCGCCCCAAAATCCGGGCCCGTATCTTGAAAACAAATCCCCACCAGTTCGTGGGCATAAACCAAATTCGGGTCGGGATGGCCGCCGCCAAAATCCTCCAAAGGCACCCCATGAATTACGGTTCCCGCCGGTGCCCCCAACATCTCCTCCAAAATGCGTTGGGCATAGGGGCCCGTGACGGCGTGCATGGCATCAAAACAGAGGCGAAATTGACCGTTAGTTAATAACTCCCGCAGTCGGTCAAAATCAAATAATCCCTGCATCAACTGGGCATAATCGGCAACTGAATCAATCACCTCCACCTGCATGGTTCCCAACTGTGTGACCCCCAATTTATTCAGGTCAATATCCCCCGCTTCTAAAATTTGGTAAGACTGAATCCGTTGGGTATATTCATAAATGGCAGTGGTGACTTTTTCCGGGGCTGGTCCCCCATTACTGGTGTTAAATTTCACCCCAAAATCCGCCTCCGGCCCCCCCGGATTGTGACTGGCGGACAGAATAATTCCCCCAATCGCTTGGTATTTGCGAATCAAACAGGAAGCCGCTGGCGTAGATAAAATCCCCCCCTGACCCACGAGAACCTTACCAAACCCATTGGCGGCACACATTTTCAGGATAATTTGAATTGCCGTGCGGTTATAAAAACGCCCATCTCCCCCTAAGACCAAAGTGGCTCCCTGGCGTTCCGGCAAGGTATGAAAAATAGACTGGATAAAATTCTCCAAATAGTTCCGTTGTTGAAAGGTTTTGGTGGGCTTGCGTAACCCGGAAGTCCCCGGTTTTTGCCCCGCAAAGGGTTGGGTCACAATCGTATGAATGTTCATGGTGCCAGTACCTCAAATGAGTTTCGGTGAATTTAGGATTTGGGCGTGTAACGAATCTCGTGGGGGCAAGGGCGACCCGCCGCAAAATCGCTGATATTACTAATGGTTGTTGTAGCAATATCCGTGAGGGCTTCCTGGGTAAAAAACGCCTGATGCCCCGTGACCAAAACATTGGGAAACGTCAGCAAACGTTGAAATATATCATCCTGGATAATTTTGAAGGATAAATCTTGGAAAAATAAGTCCTCTTCCTCCTCATAGACATCCAACCCCAAAGCCCCAATTTTTTGGGATTTTAACCCCTCAATCATCGCCTCCGTATCAATTAAAGCCCCCCGACTCACATTGATTAAAATCACCCCCGGTTTCATTTTTTCCAGGGCAGAAGCATTGATCAAGTGATGGGTTTCCGGGAGCAATGGGCAGTGGAGCGAAATAATATCCGCCTGGGCATAAAGTTCATCCAAGGTAACGTATTCCGCCCGGTTAAACTTCGGAAAATTGGGATTCGGATAGGCATCATACCCCAACAACCGACAGCCAAATCCCTGTAAAATTTCCGCCAAGACCATGCCAATTTTGCCCGTGCCAATGATCCCTACCGTGCGGGCGTGCAGGTCAAAACCCAACAACCCATCCAGGGAAAAATTCCCCTCCCGTACCCGGTTAAAAGCCCGATGATATTTGCGACTCAAACATAAAATCAAACCCACGGCGTGTTCCGCCACCGAGTAGGGAGAATAGGCCGTCACCCGCACCACCGTTAACCCCAATTCCCCAGCGGCTTGTAAATCTACGTTGTTAAATCCCGTACACCGCAGGGCGATTAATTTTACCCCGCATTGGTGGAGAATTTCTAACGTAGCTCGATCCAAAACATCATTCACAAACACGCACACCGCCGGGGCATTTCCCACCAAAGGTGCCGTACTGGCATCTAATTTAGAGTCGTAATATACCAACTCATGCCCCACCGCCTCGTTGGCCGCATTGAGGAACGTTTTGTCGTAGGATTTACTACTAAATACCGCCACTTTCATACCTGATTTTCTCCCGAAAAGAATCACACAAAGAGGGGAGTTAGCCCTGAGCCTCCTCCCCCAATGTTACGGAACCCTAGTAAGGCCAGCGCCAATTTACAACCTCGGGAATATCCACCCCGTATTTGTAGGCATAGTTGCGGCAATCAATCTGCATATTCAGGAATTTCTCCTTCGCATGGGCACCCGCCACCTTGAGTTTGGGCACCCGATTGATCACATCCATCGCCAGGGTAAACCGGTCAATATTATTGGCAATCGCCAACTCCATCGGCGTGTTGATATTCCCCTCTTCTTTGTAGCCCCGCACGTGCATATTGTTGTGGTTATGCCGCCGATAGGCTAAGCGGTGAATCAACCAGGGATAGCCGTGGAAATTGAAAATGATCGGCTTATCCAGGGTGAATAAACTGTCAAAATCATGGTCGCTCATGCCGTGGGGATGCTCCGTATCCGGTTGTAGCCGGAACAAGTCCACCACATTGATAAACCGGATTTTCAAATCGGGAAACTCCCGGCGCAGCAGATCGGTCGCAGCCAAGGCTTCCTGGGTGGGAATATCCCCGCACCCCACCATCACCACATCCGGTTCACTGCCCTGGTCATTGCTGGCCCAATCCCAAATGCCCAGCCCCTTGGTACAGTGCCGAATGGCATCGTCCATATTCATATATTGCAGGTGCATTTGCTTATCGGACACGATCACATTCACGTAATCCTTGCTCCGCAGGCAGTGATCCGCACAGGAAAGCAGGGAATTCACATCCGGGGGCAAATAAATCCGGGTGACCCGGGAACTCTTATTCACCACCACGTCTAGGAAGCCGGGGTCCTGGTGGGTAAACCCATTGTGATCCTGCCGCCAAACCGTAGAAGTGATCAACAAATTCAACGAAGAAATGGACTGCCGCCAAGCAATGTCATGGCAAATATCCAACCATTTGGCGTGTTGGTTGAACATGGAATCAATCACATGGACAAACGCCTCGTAGGTGGAGAAAAACCCATGCCGCCCGGTCAACAAATACCCTTCCAACCACCCCTCTAAGGTATGTTCGCTCAGGTATTCCATCACCCGCCCGTCGGTGGACAACTCGCCCCCATCCGCATCCTCCGGGAAATATTCGGCAATCCAGAACTTTTTACTCACCTCATAAATCGCATCCAGCTTATTCGAGGTATTTTCATCAGGGCCAAACACCCGGAAATTGGTCATATTGCGAGCCATCACATCCCGCAGAAACACCCCCAGGGGCTTGGTGTTCATCGCCTCGATGGTGCCCGGTTTGTCAAAGTGGATGGCATATTTCGGGTCACGGAAATCCGGCATCCGCAAATCCCGCCGCAACAGCCCGCCGTTGGCATAGGGGGTCGAACCCAGGCGTTTGGTGCCCGTGGGAGCCGCCGCCATCACCTCCGGTTTGGGTGCCCCGTGGTCATCAAACAGTTCCTCCGGTTTGTAGCTCCGCATCCATGCTTCTAAGATGCGTAAATGCTCCGGGTTATTTTTCATCCCCCCCATCGGCACCTGGTGCGCCCGCCAAAACCCCTCGATTTTTTTGCCATCCACATAGGCAGGACAGGTCCAGCCCTTGGGGGTACGCAGGACAATCATCGGCCAGCGGGGGCGGGTCACATTGCCGGTCGAACGGGCTTCGGTTTGAATCCGGTGAATCTCCGTAATACAGTGATCCATCGTGGCCGCCATCGCCTGGTGCATACTTTCCGGGTCGGAGCCTTCCACAAAGTAGGGCGTATAACCATAGCCCCGGAACAGGGCTTCCAGTTCCTCATGGCTGACCCGCGCCAAGACCGTCGGGTTGTTAATTTTGTACCCATTCAGGTGCAGGATGGGCAGTACCGCCCCGTCCCGGATCGGATTGATAAATTTATTGCTGTGCCAGGAGGTTGCCAGAGGCCCCGTTTCCGCCTCCCCATCCCCAGCCAGCGCCACCACAATCAGGTTCGGGTTGTCAAAAGCCGCCCCGTAGGCATGGGAAATGGAATAGCCCAACTCCCCCCCCTCATGGATGGAACCGGGGGTTTCCGGCGTACAGTGACTGCCAATACCGCCCGGGAAGGAAAACTGTTTGAAAAACCGCTTCATCCCCGCCTCATCCAAACTGCAATTAGGGTAGAACTCGCTGTAGCTCCCCTCCAGGTAACAGGGGGCAAGAAATCCCGGTGCCCCATGCCCCGGCCCGACCATGTAGAGCATATCCTGGTCAAATTTTTTGATGATCCGGTTCAGGTGCGTATAGACAAACGCAATCCCCGGACTCGCCCCCCAGTGACCCAACAGGCGATTTTTAATATGGTCACTATGCAGGGGTTGCCGCAGGAGGGGATTGTCCTGTAAATAAATCATCCCCACCGCCAAATAGTTCGATGCCCGCCAATAGGCATCCATCTGGTGCAGTTCCTCGGGGGACAAAGGCGTACCCGTGATCGTGGCGCGGGCAGGCCCAAAGGCACTGAGATTCCCCACTTCTGGCTTCGTCGGTGTCGCTACCATACCGAATTCCTCAAAAATGTTTCCCGGTAACAGTTTTCCTGGCGAGCTTGTCCCAATGACCAGCTACCCTTGCTAACACTCTAGCCCCGCTTGCCGGGAATCGGGATGTAATTTATACGGGTTTAAGGTTTCTGGCACCCAGGGTATTACGCCTATCCCCTAAACCGCCATTTTTACCGCTTTGCCAATATAAATCACGTCCGTATCGTCATTAATTTGTACTTTTAACGCCCTGCGGGTTGCATCACTTTGTAGCCCAGATAACAAAAGGGAAACCAAAGTTTTTAGATTGCCGCCATCCGTGAGGTCGAAGCCCCGGCAGGTGATGTCCCCGAAACCATTCTGGGTTAAAAAAGCAGTGAGTTCAGCGGGGGTAATGAATTTTTCCCAATCGTGAATCCCCTGGGGAATTTGCTGTAAAATGTCTTCCATCAGCCAAATCATCAGGATTTTGGATTTCCAGGTGCGGTTAATCGTATCAAATAAAAACAGCCCCCCCGGTTGCAATACTCGCCCGCATTCCCGCACCACCTGCCCCACCTCTTGCACGTGTTCCAGCACATCCACGCAGACCACCGCCTGAAACTGCTGGTCCCCAAAGGGGAGGGCTTCGCCGGTGCCTTCCCGGTACTCAATGGTCAGCCCCTGGGTTTGGGCGTGTTCCCGGGCGGTGGCGAGGGAGCGGGGGGAGGGGTCCACGCCAGAGACAATGGCTCCCCGTTGGGCAAGAAATTCGCAGGTCAAGCCGCCCCCACAGCCCACATCTAAGACCTTCAGCCCCCGCCAGTCGGGCACGTACTGGTCAAAAAATTGGAACCGACCGGGGTTAAGGTGTTGCAACAGGTTAAGGGTACCCCCCGGTTGCCACCATTGGTCGGCGTGCCGGTCGTAGTAGTCCAGGTCGTTGCGGATCACCATTGGGAATGATTGGCGGGATAATAATGCAGGTCGTTTTTATTATCAAAAAACTTGGGTCTAAAACCCCGTTCTTTCTTTAGGACGGCTTTATGTTCTGTATGCTAACATAAAAGAATGCTAGTCCTAGAATTCAAGCTAAAAGGAAAAAAAAGCCAGTTCGCATTAGTGGACGAGGCGCTCCGAACCGTGCAGTTCGTGCGGAATAAAGCCTTGCGGTTTTGGATGGACGGACACGGCAAATCGCAATACGACCTAAACAAGTACTGTGCAGTCTTGGCAAAAGAGTTTGAGTGGGCAAAAAAGCTCAATTCTCAAGCACGACAAGCGGCGGCAGAACGGGCATGGTCAGCCATTGCGAGGTTCTTTAACAACTGCAGGAAAGCTATTTCTGGCAAAAAAGGATACCCCAAGTTCCAGAAAGACAATCGCTCGGTGGAGTACAAAACTTCCGGGTGGAAACTTTCAAAAGACAGGACTGTCCTTACCTTCACCGATGGATTTGGCATAGGTAGTTTCAAGCTCTTGGGTAGCCGGGACTTGAACTTCTATCCGATTGACCAAATCAAGCGGGTGAGAGTTATAAGACGGGCGGATGGGTATTACTGCCAGTTTGGCATTCTAGTTGAGCGTAAAGTGGCGACTGAACCGACAGGAAAGGCTTTGGGGATTGACCTGGGGCTTAAGTATTTCTTGGCTGGTTCAGATGGTCAAACGCTCCAAAATCCTCAATATTTGCGGAAGTCTGAGCAACACATCAAACGGTGGCAACGGCAAGTGTCCCGCAAGCAGAAGGGTTCAAAGAACCGTATCAAGGCGAGAAAAAGACTAGCCAAAAAACATTTGCAAGTAGCAAGGCAACGCAGAGATTTTGCAGTAAAGACTGCCAGAGCGTTAATCTTGTCTAACGACCTGATCGCCTATGAAAACTTGCAGGTGCAGAACATGGTCAAAAATCATGTGTTAGCTAAATCAATCTCTGATGCAAGCTGGGGGATATTTGTGCAATGGCTTGGCTATTTCGGTCAGGTATTTGGCAAGGTTGTTGTGCCAGTACCACCGCAATATACTAGCCAAGATTGTGCAAACTGTGGGCAGAGAGTGCCTAAGACCCTGAGTACCCGTACCCATACTTGTCCTAAGTGCAATTACTGCGAGTGTCGCGATGTTAATGCCGCCCGAGTAATCTTGCAAAAGGGATTGAAATTAGCCTCTGAAAAGTACCCACGGGCAGTGGGAAACTTAACGCTTGGGGAGAGCTTGACCGCTACTTTGAGCAATGAGAATTGCTTGAAGCAAGTCATCTCGCTGAACCAAGAATCCCCGCACCTTTAGGTCGGGGAGTGTCAAGTCAGTATGTGGGTCTGGGTGATGGGTGTGGCGTTGCTGGGGTGGCTGGGGCTGTGGTTGGGACGGGGTGGGTTTTGGCGGGCGGACCAGGTGTTGCCCCCTCCGTCGGAACCGTTGACCGATTGCCCAGGGGTGGCGGTGCTGATCCCCGCACGCAATGAAGCCAACGCTTTACCCCAAACCTTGCCTTCTTTATTACAACAGCAGTATGGGGGGGCTTGGGAAATCTGGTTGATTGATGACCAAAGCGAGGATGGGACGGGGGCAGTGGCGGCGCAAATTGCCCAGGCGTTGGGGGGTACGGAACGATTACATATTCTCACGGGCAGGGCGTTACCGGCGGGCTGGTCGGGAAAACTCTGGGCATTGGAACAGGGCTGGCAAGCAGTACAAGCGCAGGCGCAAACACCGGATAAATTTAAGTATCTTTTACTAACGGATGCGGATATTTGCCATGCCCCGGACAGTCTGGCGCAGTTGGTCACCCAGGCGGAACGTCAAGGGTTGGGGCTGGTGTCCTGGATGGTGCGGTTGCGCTGTGAATCCGTTTGGGACTGCCTGCTGATTCCGGCGTTTGTGTTTTTTTTCCAGAAACTTTATCCCTTTCCCTGGGTGAATGACCCAACAAAACGGACGGCGGCGGCGGCGGGGGGCTGTATTTTGTTAGCCCAAACAGTGCTGGAACAACTGGGGGGCTTTGGCAGTTTGCAGGGGGCGTTGATTGACGATTGCACCCTGGCGCAACGGGTGAAGGGGTTGGGGGTGCCCATTTGGCTGGGGTTGACCAGTAGTACCTTCAGCGTGCGTCCCTACGGCACTTTGGCGAGTACCTGGGGCATGGTCAGCCGCACGGCGTTCACCCAATTGCACTATTCCCCCTGGCTGTTGCTGGGGACGGTGCTGGGGATGGGGTTGATGTACCTATTCCCCCCACTGGGATTGGGCTGGGGGCTGGTCCGGGGCATTCCCTGGCTGGTGGCGGTGACTGGCTTGACCTGGGGCTTGATGGGAGCTTTGTATCGTCCCACCTTACGTTGGTACAATTTACCGACAGTGTGGGGATTAACCCTACCCCTAGCCGCTGGACTTTATACGCTCATGACCCTGGATTCCGCCTGGCAACATTGGCGAGGACGGGGGTCAGCCTGGAAAGGGCGGGTCTATCCCAAGGGGAGTTGAGGCTCTTTGGGACGGGGGGGCAGACCATTCGCCGGGGCGGGGGCGGTTTCCGGCGGGTTTTCGATGGTCAACGCCTGGGGGCGGGCTTGACAAATTTCCCAGGTGATCCCCTCCGCCTGTTCCCCCATTAGGTCTTCGAGGTAGCCCGGTTGCGCCATCATCGCCTCCTGTCGGGTCGCAAAGGGTCCAAAGTAGTATTCACAGGCAGGGCGGGTCGTGCGAATCTTCACCCACCAAGCCAACCCCACCCGCTCCAACACCGAGGTAAACAATTCGCGAAACGAATCTTGGAATCTCATAGGAAAATACCACCAGTAACGCCACTGCTCGAGCCGCCCAACCCTTTGTCAAAATGGTTTTACCTAGATTCTACCGAAAGTGATACTAAATTTTTGTAATTATCCTTAAAGTTTTGTAACGATTTTCAGGAGCGAGACTCATATTGATGCGCTATATCAGTCTGATATTTTGTCCACCAACCGGGCGGGGGGGTGTTGGCGGCGCACTTCGTAGAGGGCAATGGCACAGGCGACGGCGGCGTTGAGGCTAGGGGTTTTGCCCGCGAGGGGGATGCACAGGGAAACGTCACAGTGGCGGCGCAGGTTGAGGGTCAGACCCGTGCCTTCGGAGCCGACGACCAGGGCGACCGGGCCGGAAAATTGCACCTGTTCCAGGCGGGTGGTGGCTTCGGGTACCAGGGCATAGCTCCAAAACCCGGCGGTTTTCAGTTCTTCGAGGGTGCGGGTGAGGTTGACGACCCGGACGATGGGCAGATGGCTCAAGGCTCCGGTTGCCACTTTGGCTACGGTGCTGGTGACCCCCACACACCGCCGTTGGGGAATGATCAGCCCTTGGCCGCCCAGGGCTTCGGTGGTGCGGATGATGGCACCCAAATTTTGCGGGTCCATAATGCCTTCAGCGACCACCACCAGGGGATGGGGATGGGGGCGGAGCCGTTCCAGAAATTGGGCTAAATCCCAATAGCGATAGGGGGCGACCTGGGCAACCACCCCTTGGTGCCTGGCGCCTTGGGTCAGTTGATCCAGACGGGTGGCATCCACCTGGTCAATGACCGTGCCCTGCCCTTGAGCTTGCGCCAAAAGGGTTTGGAAGCGATGGTCATAGCGCAGGGAGGGAATGATCCAGATGCGATTCAGGGTTTGTTTTTGTTCCAAAGCGGTCAGTACGGTATGCCGCCCATAGATATAGTCCGGGGGGTCGGGGATGGGGGTCAATTCCTGGTCGGCTGGGAGGGCCGATGGGGCTTGCGGTGCTGATTTCCGCACGGGACGGGGCAGGCGGGGGGCGGGCTGGGGACGCAGGTTTTTTTTGGACAGGACAGGGCGTTTCCGGGGGCGGGGCGGGGAAGGCATGACAACGGGCAAGCAACGACAGAATTTATAGTTTAACGGTTGGGCTGGGGGGGGCGGGCAAGAACTTTATACTGTCTTATGCAGAGGGGGCTGGGGTGGTTCCCTGGAGTGTTGCCGCCAATTCCAGAGCCGCTGTGGGGGTACAAATTCGCCCTTCGGCATGGGCAAGCGCCAGCCAGTGCAGGAGTTGACCGACCTGGGGGCCCGGGGGCAGGTGGAGCCGTTCCATCAAATCATGGCCGCTGACCAGGGGCAGGGCGTGGGCAATGGGGTCCTGGGGATTGGTAAATCGTTCCAGCCAACCTGCCACCACCGGCCAGCCGTAGTCATGGACTAATGCCACCGCTACCAATCCAGGGAGTGCCTGCCCTGCCTGTTGAAACAGGTCAAATTGCGCCGGGATCGGTGGGTTGGGCGAGGTGATTAATAGCTCGAATACGGGCCAAAGGGCAATCAATTTATCAATGTATTGCATTTCTGCACGGCTATAGCGCAACCGGGTCAAAATTTGCTGGGCAGTTTCCCGATGTTCTGGGAGTAAACAACGTAATTTGAGTTGGTGCAAGACGGAACGATCCTGGCGTATTTTTCGTTCTAATTGGGGTGCCAGTGCTGGATAAGCAGATAATCGTTCATCCCAGCGGGGAAGTAAGTGCAACCAATGGGGTTGAATCTCGGGAAACCAAGGGGTTAAAATCCCGTCCGCACTAGCCTGGATTAAATGGTTACTCCCCCGATGGGTATCGAATAATAAATGTAATTCATTTTGAACTCGTTCCGGCGCAACATTGATGAGTAATGATGCTAAATTTTTAATGGTTTGATGGGTCTCAGATTCAATGGTAAAGTTTAGTTGTGCCGCCAACCGATAGGCGCGCAATAATCGTAGGGGGTCATGGCGTAAATTCTGCGGCTGGATCATGCGAATGATTTGATTTTCCAGGTCGTTTTGCCCCTGATGGGGATCATGGAGTTCCTGGGTGTGATAATCCCAAGCAATAGCATTAATGGTAAAATCCCGCTGACTTAAATCCGTAGTAATATCCTCACCATACATTTGGCATAAATCTAATGTTAACTCTGGAAAAACCAGTCGAGCAATCTGACGTTCGGCATCTAAAATCACAAAACCAGCGTGATATTTTTGGGCAAGTTTCTGGGCGAAAGGAATCACATCAACGGCTAAAATAATATCCAAATCCCAGTGTTTTTTATGGCGGTGCAAGAGGCCATCTCGGACTGCCCCTCCCACCAGATAGCCTCCTGGGGGTAGATCAGTGAGGTGAAAAGGCCACGTTTTGGGTTCAAAGGGATGCAGATCAGACATATAGCAATCCTAAATGAATTGAGAATATCGGTCGCAGGGGGGCACCCCCGTCCTTGGTTCTGGAAAATTTCTGTATGCCTATGGTACGCACGCTAACGAGGAGGATTGCCCTATTTACTTAGACTTAATTTATTTTTTTTAATTTATTTTTATAGGTAGCTCTATTAATTTAAGCCAGCCAACCATCTCATCGTTAGCATACCCATTGCTGTTGGGAATTCGATGCAGGGTATTTTATAGCAATCCTAAATGAAATGAATTTAGAACAGGGGTCGCAGGGCACCGCCCCGCATTTGGTTCTAGGGAATCTCACTCCTCACTTCTCGTCGCCGGGCACCGCCCCCGTCCTTGGTTCTGGAACATTTTTATTTGCAAATCAAGTAGGATTGCTATAGGTACTGTAATAAGAATTGTGCCGACGCTTGACCTTGTACTTGAGTACAATCTCGTAGTGTAGTTGTAATCTCAACCTCACCCACCGATGCGCCCTGGAGGTATGGACAATGGCTAACGATATGATTGATGTTAACCATCCCGTGATCTGCCAAGTGCTGACCCTTAAACCGATCCAACGGCGGACGGAACACCTGCGGCGACTCTTGCAAATCCTGGATGCGGGGATCATTGAACGCAAACCTTCGTCAGCCCGTGGTTGAACTGGAATTAGACCTAACCTGGCACCAAGTTGACCCGACCGCCTGGAATTTACCCTGGCAGGGATGGTTGACCAACTGGCTAACGGCGTTGAACCCACCCCCGGCCCCCCGCTACGAATTGGGCTTGCGGTTCACCAATGACCAGGAAATCCAAACCCTCAACCGGGATTATCGGGGTCAGGATGCGCCGACGGATGTTTTAGCGTTTAGTGCCTTGGAAACGGGGGTACCCACCGCCCCGGATGCGCCCCTATTTTTGGGGGATATTGTCATTTCCCTCCCGACGGCCCAACGCCAAGCTACGGCAGGGCAAGTGACCCAGGAATTGGCCTGGTTGACGGCCCACGGGTTATTGCACCTCCTGGGTTGGGATCATCCCGATGACACCCGGTTAGCCCAGATGTTAACCCAGCAACGGCGATTATTAGAACAGGTTGGCCTGACTGCCCCACAGCCCGACCGCCAGGAGACCCCCCCCCAAAGCGTGTAACCCGACCGCCAAGGGCATGGCTCCGCCGCTGGCTGGACCTTCGTAGTGGTGCCACAAAAAGCTGACCAACCGCCAGGCTAGGGGAACACTGACCCAAAAGAGCAAGGCCGTCAGGGGTAAAATGCCCATGCCTACCCCCACCAGCGTCACCCCATAGGCAGGCAAAACCACCCAGGGATAAATCCGACTGGCTCGCCGGCCGCCCCATTGCACCACCGGGGAGCGTTTCCCCGCCCGGGCATCATCCTCCGCCTGGGGAAAATGGTGGGCAAAAATGATCCCCGTCACCAAGCACCCCACCACCAGGGAAGCCCAGAATGCCGTCAGGCTAAACCGTCCCAATTGGGCATAGCTGGCCGCTAGGGTTGCCAGAGGACCAAAAGCCACAAAAGTCATCGGTTCCCCCCAGCCCCGATAGCTGAAGCGAAAGGGTGGCCCCTGGTAGCAATACCCCAGTGCAATCCCCAGCCCGGAAATTCCCAAAATCCAGTTGTCCGCCAAATTTGCATTGACAATATAAATACACATCGCCCCCAAAGCCAAGCACGACCACGCAATAATTTGTAATAACATGGGTTGACCCGTCAGATTGACCAGGGACGAGGGTTTGTTCACATCTACCCCGGTGGCCGCATCATAGACATCATTGGTGATATTCAACCAAGCCTGCAGTAGGACGACCCCCGCTAGAACCCAGAGAAAAATATTTGTTTTAACCAATGCCGGGGCTTCGGCGTAGCTGGCGGCTGTCCCCACGAGGACGGGAATAACGGCGGCGGTATAAATCAGGGGATTCAGGGCTTGGAACCACAGGTCAGCACGGGCAGTCATCGGCGGGGCATGGGTAGGGGCATGGTGGAACTAACGCCTTCATTGTACGTGCAGGTGACCACCCGCTTCAAACCCTAGCCGGTTTCCCCAGGGCAGGATTGCTAGGGCTACAGAGAATGACCATATAGCAATCCTAAATGAGAATAGAATATTTTAGGGAAAGCAAATTTCTGATGACTTAAAGCAAAATTAAATAGCCATTTGACAGTGGAAAAAAATTGGAGTCGGTACCAAAAATTTCTCAAAAAATTCTTGCCATGTAACCACACATCTTCAACAGGGTTTGGCTCAAGACAATTTGGTGCAAGTAAAATACAAGTCAACTCCCACTCATTTTCTGCTTTGCCTTGGTTTACTGAGGCAAAAAATTCTTTTATCTCCCGTGATTTGTGATAGGTGGCTCCATCCCAAATTAACCCAATCCTTTTCCCACGAAACTTACTTCTCAGGTACTTCACAAAGGCGATAGTACTTGCTCCATTCGCACCATCATATTCCCGGAGAATAAATTCTTTTGTCGGATAGTTTAAAGCTCCAAAATAAGTTTGTCTATTGCGTTCATTTACGATAGGAATTTCTATCCTAATATCTGACCGCCCCCACACATAACCACAAACATCGCCCCAACACAAATGACACTCATCTGAAAATAGAACTACCAACCGTCCTGACCGGATTTCAGACTGATTGACTCGTATAAATTCTTGAATTTCTTCTGGTTTTTTTTACGACTTCTAGCTCGGTTTTGGGGTTTACTTTCTGAGACCTCTTCCAGGCAATTCCTGCTTCTGAAAACAAGTCATAATAACTTTGTTTAGATTGATAAATTACATCATAATTCGCGTCAATATGAGTTATTAGTTCATCTAAATTCCAGTACCCCTTTGTTTGTAGCCAGTCAATTATTTCCTGTCTTTCTTCTTTTAATAGGTGGCTTTTTCTACCATGATAACCAAGTTTAAGTCCCTCAATTCCTTTTTCATAAAACTCTTGTTTCCAGCGAGTAATAAACGACTTATAGACTTCTAATAATTCGGCAATTTCACTATAAGGTTTACCTTCTATAGCCATTTTGACTGCCAAGGCGCGTTTCAGTTCCCTTACATCAGAAGTACTGCGGATAAATTCCCCTAAAAGAGCAACCATTTCTGGCTTTGTACAGGTCAGCATTCTTAGCTCCTCAGTGGTGCCTCTCACAGTTTAATTAGTTAGTATAGCCCACTTAACCGTTCTAAATCAAACTAGGATTGCTATATGTTTTAGGATTCCACGCCAACGGGAATTTTCAAAGCATCCGGGAGCAAATTGGGAAAGAGGGGCAGCACCTCACGGGTAAAGGTTTCGGCGGCACGGGATTGGTAGCGATTGGGATTAAGAATTAACCAAAGAATCCGGCGGATGCTAATGTTTTCAATCCGTACCCGTTGTAATGTTCCTAGTTCTAATTCTTTGCTAATGGCTGAGTTTGAGACAAAAGCCGCTCCCAACCCGGATTGCACCGCATTTTTAATTGCCTCAATCGAATTTAATTCCATCTCCACTCGAAACCGGCTGGTATCAATACCGTACTGGCTGAGGATTTTATCAATCACCTTGCGGATGGTGGACTGGGCATCCAGGGTGATAAAACGCAGTTGGTACAGTTCGTCCCGGGTGATCACATCCCCCCGACTGAGCAGATGTTTTGGGGGCAAAATCAATACCAATTCATCCTCCGCAAAGGCGCGCACGTCCAGGGAATCCTGCAATTCCGGGGGCACTTCGCCGCCAATAATCGCCAAATCCAATTGCCCATTCGCCACACTCCAACAGGTACGCCGGGTGGAATGCACCTGCAGTCGCACCGACACCTGGGGATACCGCTGGCGAAAAATACCGATCAACCGGGGCATGAGATAGGTGCCCGTGGTCTGGGATGCCCCCACGATTAAAGTCCCCCCTTGCAGGTTTTGCAAATCCTCCAACGCCCGACAGGTTTCCTCGCACAGAGCGAGAATTTTATCCCCGTAGTGCAGGAGTAAATGCCCCGCCTCCGTCAGTTGCGCCCGCCGTCCCCCCCGGTCAAACAGGGGCACATTCAACTGCCGCTCCAAATTTTGCACCTGCAAACTCACCGCCGGTTGGGACACATAGAGCGTGTCGGCGGCCCGTTTGAAGCTCCCTTCGGCGGCAATCGCCTTGAGGATGCGGAGTTGGTCCAAAGTAAAGGGTAATTCAGTCATGGACGTTGAGCGGCAATCACTTATTCATACAGTACGGGTTTCGGTATCCGTTCGGGACATTTTTGTAAATTTTTTGGCATATAAACTGGCTCAATTCACCAAAATCCCGCTTGTTACCCCCTCGGTAAAAGCCACCCTGATGGCCCGCTCATAAACGCCCAAATCGCCGTTGCCGTTGCTGAAAAGCGACGAGGGCTTGGTGAAAACTCGCCCGGTCAAAATCCGGCCAGAGGGTCTCCGTGACGTACAACTCGGCGTAGGCAATCTGCCACAGCAGAAAATTACTCAGGCGCATCTCACCGCTGGTGCGGATCAACAAATCCGGGTCGGGACTCGATGACGTGTACAACTGCTGGGCAAACCGGGTTTCGTCAATGTCTTCCGGTGCCAGTTCCCCCCGTTGCACCTGTTGCGCTAGGGCTTGACAGGCACGCACGATCTCCTGCCGCCCGCCGTAATTGGTCGCTACGGTCAACCACACCCGCTGGTGATGTCGGGTCAACGCCACCGCTTCGCTGATTTGGGTCTGCAAACTTTGGGGAAGCGCCTGCAACTGCCCCACAAATTCAATCCGCACCTGCTCCCGGATCAACTCCTGCAATTCCTGGCGCAGTACCCGCTCAAATAGGGTGAGCAAAAATTCCACCTCCAAGCCCGGTCGCCCCCAGTTTTCTGTGGAAAAGGCGTAGCAGGTCAGGTGGGGAATCCCCCAATCCCGACAACAGCGCAAAAGTTCCTTGAGGGTTTCCACCCCCTGTTGATGCCCCATGACCCGGGGTAAATGCCGTTGCCGGGCCCACCGCCCATTGCCGTCCATGATCACCGCCACGTGCTGGGGCAAACGCTGGGGGTCTAAATCCGCAGGCAAGGTCCGCAGAGGGTGGGTAGCGGTGCTGGGTTGGGAATGGGTCATGCGCTGGTGCTAAAAACTAAAAACAAAATTAAGGGATGATGTGAGCATCATAGGCGATTTTTCCCCCGTTCCAGTTGTTCCCGCAGTTGCTCCAGGGTGAGATTGGTCAAGAGTTGACCCCGGCGCGCTAGGGCGACCTGCCCGGTTTCTTCAGATACCACAATTGCCAGCCCGTCCGGTTGGTATTCCGTTACCCCTAGGGCGGCTCGATGACGGGTGCCCAAGCCCAGAGCCATTGGTGCGGTCGAGATGGGGACAATCACCCCGGCGGCTAGCACCATGCCACTGCGTACCACCACTGCCCCATCGTGGAGTGGGCTGAGGGGAGAGAGCAAACTGAGTAGGAGTTCCGCCGAAAGTTGCGCCTGGAGTTTCACGCCGGGCAGGGTATGGGGCATATCCGCTGAGGGAGCCAGCCACACCACCAACGCGCCCCACCGTCTTTGCGTACATTCGGTAACCACCTTGAGAATCACCCCCGTATCCTGCGCAGGCGGTTGCCAATCCGTTCGTCCCCACCGCCACCGGGGGAGTACCCCCACCAGGATTGCCCCCAACCCCAACCCCTGGGCGGTCCAGGGCAGATGGTGCGCCTCCGCCCATAGAGCTAGTCCCGCCACCAGGGCTACAGCCAGCCCCCGCCACCCCAACAACAAGGGCAGACAGACCAACACCCCCACCACCAGCAGGGCATCCCAGGGTTCGCTCATCACCGTTGTGACTGCCCCCTGCCGGATGGGTTGACCGAACTAACGGGGCAAACAACCCGCACTGAACTTAAATCCCGGCATGACCAGGGGAAGAAGTTCATCCACAGCCGCCAATACCTGGGGTAAATTTTGGGCATCCGCCTGGATTTGCTTATAGATCGCCATTGCCTTTTGGGCATCCACGGTCATATCACCGGGGTAGTTTTTGATCAAATTGATGAGGGTGATGGGATTATTCTGGGCGGACTGACTCAACCCCGTTTTGATCGCCGCCACCCCGTCGCCCCCATTCACCGGTTGGATAAAAGTCGCCACTTGGCTGAGAATGATGTTCCCCACAAAACTATTGACTATTTTATCTAGGGTGGCTGGTTGCACCGGTACGGGGGTGGACAAAAATTTCTGGGCATCGGCGGCTTGTATCCCAGCTAACCCCAACAAGCTGGTCAGGCGTTCCGAAGCTTGTCCCGTCGTCGCCAAGGTTTGTAGGTCATTCACGGTCACTGGGGTACTAATCGGACCAAATTTCACCATGATCTGATCCGCCGCCCAACTGGGTAACGCCCATAACCCCCAAGCCAAGACCGCACCCACCAAACCACGCCGCAGGGTTACTCCCAGCATAGATATGCTCCTGTTTGCTCCGAAAAGTTCTGGTTTACATTAGCACTTTACCAGGACTATCCCTGGGGGGGGGAGTTCCCTGGATTTGCCACCCGCTCCCCTCGGGGGATAAAGTAAAACTATTCACAATTCTTAATAGTTATGACCACCACCATTAACTGTGCGGAAGCCTGTGTTAACGGTTGCATCCTGGGAGAAGATTGTCCCCACCGGGAGCATTTGGCGCAGGCGTTGAAATTTGTGGCGGAACACGACCTGGATCATTTGGTGGAGGTGGCGCAGAACAGTGCCCCCCAACGGATGTTGCGGCAGTTGGAGAAGGGGAACCTGCCGGGATACCCCCCTGCCTAGAACCGGAACCTGGGGCGTTGCGTATCAGAGACAAGGATTTCAGGGAGTACTTGGTTATGATTCAGCTTCGCCGGTTGATTGGGTCGCCCCCTTTGCCCACGCCTGGTTTCCCTTGGTGGGCGCTGGGAATGGCTCTGCTGGCGGGCTGGGGCGTGATCCAACTTTTGAACCTCATCCTGCCCCCGACCTGGCTGGCGGTGCCCGTGACGGAACCCTTGTCCCTGTGGGGGATCGCCCTCACCATTACCGGGGTGTGCTGGGCAATTACCCGCCTCTATCCCCGACCGGGCACTTGGTCACGCCTGATTCTGCTGGCAATCCTGCTGGTGTTGGCGGGGCGGTATCTGCTCTGGCGGGTGTTGGGCACCCTGCGCTGGGAATCCTGGGGGTTGGCAATGTTTTCCCTGGCGTTTCTGGCGCTGGAGGTGCTGAGTTCCGCCGGGGGCTGGATTCAGTTATTTTTGATGGCGCAAACCCGTGACCGGCGCGCCGAAGCGGATGTGTACAGTGTAGCGGTGACCGCAGGCAAATACCGTCCCACCGTTGATATTCTCATCCCTACCTACAATGAACCGGCGTTTATCCTGAAACGGACGATTTTGGGGTGTCAAGCCCTGGATTATGAACCGAAACGGATTTACCTGCTCGACGATACCCGTCGCCCGGAGATACGGACACTGGCGCAGGAATTGGGGTGCGAATACCTGACCCGCCCGGATAACCGCCATGCCAAAGCGGGGAATTTGAACCATGCCCTGCCCCTGACCCAAGGGGAATTGGTTGCTGTATTTGATGCGGACTTTATCCCCACCCGCAATTTTCTCACCCGCACGGTGGGGTTTTTCCAAAATTCCCAGGTGGCACTGGTGCAAACCCCCCAGACGTTTTACAACCCTGACCCGGTGGCGCACAATTTGGGACTGAGTGGGGTGCTGACCCCGGAGGAGGAGATTTTTTACCGACAGATTCAGCCCATGCGGGACGGGGTACAGGGGGTGATCTGCTCCGGGACATCCCTGGTGGTACGGCGGGCACCCCTGGAGGCCATCGGTGGGTTCGTCACTACCTCCCTGAGTGAGGACTATTTCACGGGGGTCGAGTTGGCGGCACGGGGGTATGAGGTGATTTACCTGCAAGAGAAACTCAGTGCTGGCTTAGCGGCTGAGAATATGGCCGCCCATATCAGCCAACGTCTGCGCTGGGCCCAGGGGACGGTGCAGGGCTTATTCATCCCCAGTAATCCCCTCACCATTCCGGGCTTAAATGTCAAACAGCGGTTAGCCCACTTGGAAGGCTTGTTAAATTGGTTTACTGCCTGGGCACGGGTAGGTTTTTTGTTGATCCCTGTCCTGGTTGCTCTGTTCAACACCCTACCATTTCGGGCAACATCTGCAGAACTTTTGTATTATTTTTTGCCCTATTATTTAGCCCAATTTATCGTTTATCCTTGGCTCAATGGCCGTAGCCGCTCCCTTCTCACAGCCGATTTGTACGTGTTGACCACCTGCTGGCCGGTAAGTGTGGCGGTATGGCAAACCCTAGTGCGCCCCTTTGGTCGGGGGTTTCGGGTCACCCCCAAGGGCTTGAGCAATTCCCAATTTACGGTGAATTGGCCGTTGATCACCCCCCTGCTGGTGTTTTTGGGGCTGAATTTCGCCTGCTTTGTGTGGTTCATGCTCACCCAGGGCTGGCAATGGGTCTGGGTCTGGAGTATTTACAATTTAATCATGTTGTGCTTGGCTTGTCTGGCTTTAGTGGATGCCCCCCAAGCCTCGCCCTATCCTTGGTTCCCCCTGCAGAAACTGGTGCAATTCCGGCAGGGAGAGCGTACCGCCTGGGGCGTGACCGAGCAGATGTCGGAACTGGGAGCCACTGTGACCCTGACCCAGGGACGATTAACCCGGGAACCCGTTACCGTGACCTTACCGGAGGTGGGGCTGACCCTCACCGCCCAACCGCACCACCAGGAGGCTGGACGGGTGACCCTCGCCTGGACAAACCTCACCCTTGAGCAGGAACGGCGGTTGATTCCCCTACTTTTTTGCCGTCCGGGACAATGGCAGGAGCGGCAGGTGCCGGGGGAATGGCGTTCTCTGGGGTGGCTGTTGCAGTCCTTAGTACGTTGGCCGTTGCGGGCACAGCTTAGGGATAGAGTCCCGGCGCATAGGCTTCGATGACCTGGCCGCTGGCGGCGTGGAGGATCATCAGGTAATCACAGTGGGGACATTCCGTCTCCAACCGACCGGACTCCGTCTGGAGGGAACGCTGGGCGTATTGGCCGCAGTTGGGGCAACGAACCAGTTCTGATGGCATTTTTGGTAATCCTCTAAAAATGGGTTTATTATCGGTTATCCTTGATCCCCATCATAAATAAGCCCATTCATTTTGTGGTTTTCTCTTAATGAATCTTTGGAGATATGTCCCACGTAGTACAGCAAATTTTAGGACATTTTTAGGTGTTCTACGGGTTTGTACCCCCAGCCAGGGATGGTAATCTCATCTGAATCGTGAGAAATATTTTAATTATTCTAAAATTATTCTAAAAATTTTATGGTTAGAAAATTAAAGTTTGCAAGACCACTGCCCCCTGGGTCGTATTGATGGATGATTTATGGAGGGCAAAAGATAAATGTTGTGATTTTAGATGAAAATATAGCAGTCCTAAATGGGAATAGAACAGGGGTCGCAGGGGCACCGCCCCCGTATTTGGTTCTGGAACATTTTTATTTGCAAATCAAGTAGAATTGCTATATGAATGTGGAGTTTCACAGGTAACCTATTTTATGCTTGTGAAATCACGGTAGTAGGTGAAGGGCATGGTCATGTTTGGGCAATCCTGGCGGTGGGGGCAACGGTTTGGCAGTACGGTGTTGCTGTGGGGACAGGTGCTGGTGCATCTGCTCCAGGGGCGGGTACATCGGCGCAATCTGCTCACCCAACTGGAAGTGGTGGGTCCCGAATCCCTGCTGGTGGTGATTCTCACGGGTTCGTTTGTGGGGATGGTCTTTACGATTCAGGTGGCACGGGAATTTATCCAGTTTGGTTCCGGGGATTTGGTCGGGGGGGTGTTGGCGCTGGCGCTGGTGCGGGAGTTGGCGCCGGTGTTAACCGCTGTGATCGTGGCGGGGCGGGTGGGAGCCGCTTTTGCCGCTGAGTTGGGTACCATGCAGGTTACGGAACAGATTGATGCCCTCTATATGCTTAAAACCGACCCGGTGGATTATTTGGTTTTGCCCCGAGTGTTGGCTTGCATTTTGATGGTGCCATTACTCACTGTGGTTGCCTTTGTGGTGGGGGTTACGGGTGGAGTTATGATTGCCAATAGTATGTACAATCTTAGTATATCTCAGTTTATGGACTCGGTACAGCAATTTATGGATGGCTGGGATATGGTCAAGGCGTTGATCAAAGGGGCAATTTTTGGGATGTTGGTGGCGACCATTGGCTGTGGCTGGGGTTTGACTACTACCGGTGGGGCGAAAGGGGTGGGGCAAGCGACGACGGCGGCGGTGGTGACGGGGCTATTAGCCATTTTTGTTTCGGATTTTTTCCTATCCTGGTTGATGTTTCGGGGCTTGGAGACCTCGGTGGGCTGATGGAGATAAAAATTTGTGGGTTGACCCGGGTGGATCAGGCGGTTGCCATTGCACGGCTGGGGGTAACGGCGGTGGGGCTGGTCTGTGTCTCCAACTCGCCCCGGTATGTGGCTCCTGCCCAACAACGGGCACTGAACCAAGCCCTCGCTGATTATCCGGTGTGGCGGGTGGGGGTGTTTGCCCGAAGCCCTTTGCCAGCGATCATCGAGGCGGTTCAGGGGAACGGGTTTAATGGGGTGCAATTGCATGGGGAAGAGTCCCCGGCGGATTGTCAAGTCCTGCGGGAAACTTTGCCTGAGGTTCTGCTGATCAAAGCGATTCGGGTGCGGTCTGCGGCGAGTTTAGGGTCAATTGCCGCCTATCTTCCTTGGGTGAACCGGGTGCTGTTGGATGCCTATCATCCGCACAATTTGGGGGGTACGGGGCTGGCTTGGGATTGGCAGATGTTGCGCAATCATGGGTTAAATGGGTCTTGGTGGTTAGCGGGGGGGGTCACGCCGGAAAATTGTCGGGTTGCGATTGCCCAAACCCAACCGGCTGGCATTGATGTATCGAGTGGGGTGGAAATTGCCCCTGGGGTCAAGGATTTGGCACGGGTGGCGCAACTGTTGCAGGAGGTCGCAGGGCATTAAAAAACCCCTGGTTGGGGGTTCGTGGGTTTTGATTTTTGATTTTTTGCACCGCCGCTTGAATGCGAGCCAGAGCTTGTTGTCGTTTCCGGGGTGTGCTTTTGCCCTTGCGTTTCCCAGGCCGACCCCGTGAGTCCACCCGCCAACCTGCTTGTTTCATCCGATTGCCCCCCCAATGTTTGCCATATATAACAATTCTACTCGATTAACGAACAGCAATTTTTCAGAACCAAGTACGGGGGCGGTGCCCCTGCGACCCCTATGTTTATTTAGGACTGCTATGGGCATTAGCAACGACTACTGGGACAATGCCCCTGCCACTCCTGTTCTATTCTCATTTAGGATTCTTCTAGCTTGAAGCAGGGAGGAGAACCAATTTGCCGACCAATCCCCCCCGTTCCAGATGGCGATGGGCCGTAGCCGCTTCCGCTAGGGGGTAGGTCTGGGCCACGTTTACCCGCACCCGTCCCGCCGCCACTAAATCTGCCAGTTGTTCTAAAATGCCGGTTTGGCGCACCTGTTCCTGGGGTAAATTGGCGGTTTGGGGGGTGAGCATCAGGGTATAGCCGACGGTCAAATTGCGCTGGCGGGCGATTTCCCATCCCTGTCCCGTGGGTGGGGGTTGCAAGAGGGTCACGACCCGTCCGTAGTACCGCACCGCCGCTGGGGTTTGGTGAAAGGTCTCGCCCCCGACCGTATCCAGGGCACAATCCACCCCTCGTCCTTGGGTGGCGTACTGCACTGCCTGCCCAAAGTCGGTTTCCCGGTAGTAGATCACCCCATCGGCTCCTAAATCCTGGGCAAACTGTCCCTTGGCGAGGGAACTGACGGTAGTAAGTACTTTGGCACCCCGATATTTAGCCAATTGCAGGGCGATATGCCCCACCCCCCCGGCTCCGGCATGAACCAGTACGGTTTCCCCCCCTTGCACCTGGCCCCGGTCAAACAGGGCTTCCCAAGCGGTAATGCCCACCAGGGGGAGCGCCGCCGCTTCCGCAAAACTGAGCCGTGCCGGTTTGGGCGCTAGGGCGGTTTCGGGCAGGACGATAAATTCCGCATAACTGCCGGTCATGCCCCCCAGTCCCCCCATGCAGTAGTACACCGCCTGACCCGGTTGAAATCGTTTCACCTGCGAACCACAGGCCACCACCACCCCACTGCCGTCACACCCCAGGATGGCGGGTTGCCCCGGATGTAGGAGCGTCCCCCGTCGCCGCAGTTTGGTATCAATGGGGTTGACACTCGCCGCCTTCACCTGGACGAGTACTTGGTGGGGAAATTGAATTTCCGGTCGGGGAACCGATTGATGGCGCAAAACCTCTGGTTCTCCAGGGTTGGTCATGACAATTGCCGACATTACAGACATGAACGTGACCCGGCGTTGCGTAGGCGCAATGGTAATTTTAACTTTATGATTGACCCGATGATGCCTGAATGCTCCCCACATCCCCTCTGGTTCTCGTAAACTGGTAAATTGGTGCCTAAAGTGATTTGCCCATGATGACCCAATCGTCCGCCACGGAACTCGATACTGCTGGGGTGCTGGCACTGCAACTCCTGCCTGACCCGGAACCTCCCCTTGCCCAGGGGCTGTGTCCGCCGGTGGTGGCGGGTAAATTGGATTTGCTGTTGCTGGCGATTGAAGCGTTGGATCGCACGGGGGCGGAACTGATGATGATGGTGGTCAAGGAGTTGGAACTCACCGCCGTAATCCCCAACCGGGTCCTGCTCTGGCAATTGCGGGGAGCCAATCCCCTGCGCCGTGCCTACAACCGCCGTTTATTGACCTTGAATCAAGCCAGGGCGTTGATTTTGGTGCTGGTGTATCTCGCCAAACGGCTTACCATTTTGATCCGGCAACTGCTGTTAGCGGGGGAACAACTGCAACAGCATGGGGTGGACATTCGCCATCACCCCCGTTTGGATGACTATTGCCAACGGTTTCGCACCCATTTTCGCAAGCGGATGAACCTGCGCCGGGAACGCCTGCAAATCTATCGGGATGATGCCCGGTTGAACCTACTGGCAATTGACCTTCTGCATCAGCTGTTGTTCTGCACCGGCACCTGTGGGGCACAACGGCTGTGGGCAAGTTTATTTATCGGTGAGGTGCTGTGAGTACGGTTCTGCGGGAATACCGTTTACCCCATTGCACCCTGATCCTGGAGGGGTTTACCACCCAAGCCGGGGGGCCACTGGCGGTATTGATCCAGATGGATTGTTACCTGCCGGGGCTGGAGCAACCCATGCGGGGGGGCAGTGAATTACTGGAGCAGTTGTCCCAGACGGTGAGCGAGTATGTGCAGAATTTTTTGAGCTACCGGGAACCCATCCCCGTCCATCCCGCCGGGCCAGTCGCCCTGGAACCGTTGTCCCAACATCAGCATCGCCTGCGGGTACACCCGGAACTCTTGCAGGACGCAAGGGAACCGGTACAACTGGATTTGACCACCATTCAACTGTTTGACCTCTTGGAAGCCTGTGACCAGGGCATGAGCGACCCCCAAACCCTGCCGGACTGGACGCTGAACCTGGTGCCCCGCATTCCCCGGAGCCTCAAAATTTCTCAGCAGACCCTGCCTGCCGGAGTGGGGTTAGCCACCCTAGCCACTGCCGCCCTTGCCCTGGCATTATTGCCCACCCCGAAGATCGAACCCCCTCGGGAACTGCGGGAAACTGCGACTCAGACCAGTGGGGAACCAACGCCCACCGCCAGCCCTAGCCCGACTGTTACCCCGATAGCGACTCCAACGGCAACCCCCACCCCTAGTCCAACCATCACGCCGACCCCCAGCCCCACCGTCGCCTTGGAATCGGTGGATGCGAGCCGGTTACTCATCCAGGTGTACGAGGAAATCAACGCCGCCTGGACGGAGCGGATCACCCAGGACATGAGTTTCCGGGTGGGGGTCAATCGGGAGGGGAAGATTGTCAATTTCACCCCCCTGGGAGCCGCCACCGGGGAAGAACAATTGTTACCCCTAGAGAAGTTACGGCAACCGGGGCAAGTGGTTGCGGAATTTCGAGTGGTCTTTAGGCAAAATGGGGCACTGGAAGTCAGTCCTTATTAAGATTTGGGTCGTACCTTATATCGAGAACCAGACATGGGGAAAATACCGGTGTGACCGCTGGGCAGAGATGCCCTTAAAATAGGGGTATTGGTTGATAATTAATTGCCCATGAATTTATACCCTTGGTTATTACGTCCGTTACTTTTTACTCTTGACCCGGAATGGCTCCATCACACCCTGATTCAACAACTGCATCAACTGAGAAACCAAGCGGGTTTAAGAAGATTAGTTCATCAGCAATTTAGTTATAATCATTTGGCATTGCATCAACAAATTTGGGGTCTGCATTTCCCTAATCCCCTGGGCTTAGCCGCTGGTTTTGACAAAGACGGTTTAGCGTGGCATTGGTGGTCAGATTTTGGGTTTGGGTTTGCGGAATTGGGCACTGTAACGCCTCAAGCGCAACCGGGAAATCCCCCGCCCCGGTTATTTCGTTTACCCCAGGATCAAGGGATCATTAATCGCATGGGTTTTAATAATCAAGGGGTAGCGCATTTAGAACAACAATTAACCGGTAACTGGGGATCAAAAAACCGCCAAATTCCCCTTGGGATTAACTTGGGTAAGGGTAAAAATACGCCTTTAGACCAGGCATGGCGGGATTATTTATATGGGTTTCAATGCTTAAAAAACTACGGCGATTATTTTGTCATTAACGTTAGTTCCCCGAATACTCCCAATCTCAGGGATTTGCAGGTTCAGAGCTTGCTAAAACCGATTTTAGAAGCATTACAACAGGAAAATCAGGGCGCAAAACCCCTTTTGATTAAAATTAGCCCGGACTTGGAAAATGGGGCAATTATTGACCTGCTGGAATTAGTGACTACCTACGATTTAGCGGGGGTGGTTGCCACGAATACCACGATTACCCGCCCTAGCTTAAAAAGCCCTCACGCTCAGGAAACGGGGGGCTTGAGTGGTCGTCCCTTGACCCGGCGTTCCACCGAGGTGATTCATTTGATTTATCAACAAACCCACGGTCAATTGCCGATTATTGGTGTAGGAGGAATTTTCAGTACAGCGGATGCTTGGGAAAAAATTACGGCGGGGGCTTGTTTACTACAAATTTACACTGGTTGGGTCTATCAAGGACCAGGTATTGTGAAAGCAATTTTATCGGGCTTAGCAGAAAAATTGACCCTATTAAATTTTACTACCATGACCCAGGCGGTGGGTTTGGCGCATCATTCAGGTTAACAATCTACGCATTAGCCGCAGTATAGAGGGCAGTTAACAGTGTCTAAAAAGTGTTGCACTTTTTTCTGAAATAACTACAACTATGGTAATCCTTACTAAGTTTAGAATGGGGGTAGCAGAGGCACCGCCCCTTACTCAGTTTTTAAGGTTGCCATAGCATTTCTGTAACGTGATTAATTAGGTGACAAACTCCGGCCAAGTTCTCCCGTAGGTCTCCAGTTCCGGGGCAGAACAGACTACGGTCAGGAAACTTCCTTTTTCACTACTGCGTAAGCGTGACAGAGCGACATAAATTTCAGCGAGATCGCTAGCTGTCATAGCCTGGCTGATGTGGACGACCAATGCCCTAGTTTCCCAGCCTTTGAAGCTATGCACTGTGGCTGCTTTTAGCCGCGGATCGCCCATCCAAAACTGCATCTTGAGCCTTTTTTGGGATTGATGATCCTTAGCAAATACATGACAAACTTGGATGTTTTTCTCTTTGAATTTATCAAGACAGCACATGCCCATTTTGTGGGTAGCGACCAGTAGGGTAATATCGGCCCAGGTGATATTGGGTGAGTTGCTGACCAAATCGCACACTGCTTGGACGCAGGCATCTACCGCATCCTGTTCCCGCACCTGCAACCAGCGGAGCGTGAGTGGTAACCAATCGCCTTGCACCTCTGTTGGCAGAGTTGGAAGATCGATGTCGCTACCGGACAAAAAGGTTTCGGCAAAACGCCGCAGGTAGGGAATCAGTCCCGGCGGCAACCGATAGCTCCCCTCCAGTTGGAACCAAGGGCCAGTAAAGCCCGCCCCGCGCATCTGCTCATCAGTCCAGTGGCAAGCCTGCCGGTATAGGTCTTGGGTGGCATCGGCAACCAAAAGCATTTCGCCGCCCTCCCGACGCACCTGGCGCAACAAATTCCACCACGTCAGGTTAAAATCCTGGCCCTCATCAACCAAAATGGCATCGTAGGAGCTAATGGATTCCGGCGCTTCCTTGAGTGCCCGTTCCACCAAGGCGGGAATGCGTTCTTTAAATAGGTCATCATGGGCGTCTGAATGTGCGAAAAGTTGCCTGTAATCCTGCCCCAAACCCACTTCCTGACAAACGCATCCGCACCATTCGTGAAAATGTAACCAAGTAATGTTCTGCATAAAATTCGGGACAGGCTGGCTAGGGTGGTCGTAACGCACGGCTAAATCCCGCAAATAGTGCCAAAGGGTGATATTGAATGTGACCACCAGGACTTCCTTGCCTTCGCCTGCCAGATGAGCCGCCCGCGCCGCCAACGCCAGGGACTTGCCAGCACCCGCTGCTCCTTTCACCCGGCGGTAGCCCGTCTGGGTACGGGTAGTGGCGATTTCTTTTTGCTTGGGGGTCAACGGCAGGGGCGTTCGCTGTTCGACAGCATGGTCAGGTTCCCGGAGCCAACTGCGCAGGTCATCCGCCAGGGCAGGGGTCATAAACCGGGATTGCTTTAACTTGGCACTGGGAAATATGGCGTTAAGATCACCCTTTGCCAGAGCGTCTTGACCCACAACGGGATGATATTTTTTAGCCTTGTCATCGAGCCAGCCAAAATGGTGCAAGAAGGGCTGAAACAGTTGGGCAACCTGCTCCGTACTGGCTTCTGTCATGATCACACCTGCGGTTATCACCGACAGTGCGTATGCCTGCTTCTTCACCAACAAGCCCAGTTTGGGGCAGTACAGGTCAAGGATTTTCTGCTGGTACCACACCACTTTTTCGACCGGGTTGTCTGGGTGGCGAAACTCTTGGCCATGTTTATCTCTGCTCCACAGGGAAGGAACACCATTGGTTTCCCGCACAAAATACGGCATGGCCTCCAAGTGCCAATCTTTGACTTCAAACACGGCAATACCAATCTGGGGATGGAGGAGCACAAAATCTGGACGTAACCCATTCAGGTGCGGTTGCACGTAAATTTCCCATCCCTCTGGCAGGTACCGGTCAAAGAACTCCAGTACCTGTAATTCACCCGCCGTTAGAGGAGTACGCAAGCTATCTAATTCGGTGCGTGAGGGGCAAATGAGGTGTGCCATTGGGCAACACTCCTTGTACCGAATAGCGGTTACATCTCACCCTAAATGGGGATTTTTTACCGAACTGATGAGGAAGTGCTTACACCCCCACCGCCACCTGCGGCCAACGTCCCACCGCCTGGGCAATCACCGCCAATTCCTCGCGCATTAAACGATCAAACCGCTCCGGCGTTAGGGATTGGGGACCATCGGAAAGGGCTTTGGCTGGGTTGGGATGGACTTCGATCATCAGGGCATCCGTACCCGCCGCCACCGCCGCCATCGCCATCGCTGGCACATACTCGGATTTGCCCGTGCCGTGACTGGGGTCAATCATAATCGGCAGGTGGGTGAGCTTGCGTAGGACGGGAATCACCGATAAATCCAGGGTATTGCGGGTGTAACGGGTGTCAAAAGTGCGAATCCCCCGCTCGCACAGGATCACATTCGGGTTGCCCCCGGCGAGAATGTACTCAGCCGCCATCAGCCATTCCTCAATCGTGGCGGACATCCCCCGTTTCAGCAATACCGGCTTGTTTTGGGCACCGATTTTTTTCAGCAGGGCAAAATTCTGCATATTCCGTGCCCCCACCTGCAACACATCCGCCACCTGAGCAATTTTGTCAATATCGGCGGTGTCCATGACCTCCGTGATAATTCCCAGCCCGGAAGCCGCCCGAGCCGCCGCCAACAATTCCAACGCACTTTCCCCGTGCCCCTGGAAGGCATAGGGAGATGTCCGGGGCTTGTAGGCTCCCCCCCGCAAAAACTTGGCACCAGCCGCCTTCACCCGCAGAGCCGTTTCCACAATCATTTCTTCGTTTTCCACCGAGCAGGGACCCGCCACCACCACCAAGGGCTGGGCTTCCCCGAACACCACCGTCCCATTGGGCGTGTCAATGGCAACATCACTGGGTTGCCCGTGGCGAAACTCCCGGCTCGCCCGCTTAAACGGCTGTTCCACCCGTACGACTTCGTCAATCCAGGGGCTGAGTTCCTGAATGCGCTCCGGCTGTAAACCCGCCGTTTCCCCCACCAGCCCAATGATTACCTTGTACTGACCAACAATCTTTTCAGGATGCAATCCCCAGGTACGGAGTTCATCGCTGATGCGCTCAATTTCCAATTCCGGCGCACCGGGTTGCATCACAATAATCATGGCAGTAGAAAGGATAAGTCAGGGCTTTTGTATTGTAACGAGGGAAGGGGTTCAAGTTGGGGCATTGTTACGATTTGCTTTAGAATTTGCCCGCAATCGCCCCCAATTGATGCGAAACTCCTGCCAGCCCAGCCAATGCCCCACCCGCTCCGCATCCCAACAGGTGGACAGGATGCCATAGCTCAAACCGACAATCCCTAGCCCAAAACAGCCCAGGGTGACGGCGACCACGGCGGCTACCGGAATTTTTAGCCCCTGTTGGATCAGGAAATAACTCATCGGAAAAGCCAGCAATCCCAGCCCGGTCGGCACCCCACAGAAAAAAGCCATCCGCCGCACCATCCGGTTGCTGACCACCTGGGGCATCCCTGGTTCTTCAATTTGTTGCCAGCCCCGTTTTTTGGGAGGGGGGGGTGGGGTACGCCGGTTTTTTTTCGCCATAATGACCTACGGTGCAAAACTATTCAAAAACTATCCAAAATTAAGAACGTAACCCCCGGATGCCAAGCCGCTTAATCACATTTTCATAGCGGTCAAAATGGTGTTTGCGTAAATACAAGAGCAACTGCCGCCGTTGGCTGATCAACCGCAACAGCCCCCGCTGGGAGGAAAAATCTTTTTTGTGGGTACGCAAATGTTCGCTCAGTTGGTTGATCCGGGTACTCAACAGGGCAATCTGTACCTCTGGGGAACCCGTATCCGTGGCGTGCATTTGATACTCGTTGATCAACGCTTGCTTTTGTTCTTGCAGTAGGCTCATGGAAAACATCGGCAATTGAAGGGGCAGTTAATTACGATACCACGATTAGCCCAGCCACCGCAAGGATAACCGAACCAATCACCCTAGGGCAGGGGGAGCAATTCATCACCGCCATGCCAATTGGCTTCGACCCAGGCTTCCATTTCGGCAACTTGGGCGGGACTCGGTTGCCAAAGGTGTGCGGAAGCGACCCCCAACCAGAGGGAAAGACCGGCGACCGCCAAGGCAGGGGGAAACCAATGCCACACGGGGCGGGGTTGGGGACGGGTGGCATTCAGAATCCGGGCTTCCAGTCCCGGCGAGGGCGGGGGCGCAGTGGGGGCGTACTGCTGGAGAAAATTCACCAAGGGGTCGGGGTTCATAGGGTCACTCCTTGCTGTTCCAAATGACGGCGCAGGGCGGCACGGGCGTGAAATAACCGGGATTTAACGGTGCCCACTGGGATGCGTAAAATCTCGCTGATTTCCTTTTGGGGCAGGGATTCCAAATCGTGTAGTACCAACACGGTGCGATGCTCAAAACTGAGGGTTTCCAGCCCCTGGCGCACCAATTCCTCGTAGTGCAGGTGCATCAAATCCGGGGCGGGCACCCGGTCAGGGCTGGTCTGGGTCAGGGTTTCCATCTGGGTACGTTTTTGGGCGCACTGCCGCCGGTAGTCTGAAGCCACATTCAGGGTAATCCGGTACAGCCAAGTGTTGAAAATATCCAATTGTCTCAGCCGGGGCAACCCCCGCCACACCCGCATAAAAACCTCTTGGGTCAGGTCATCCAGGGCGACCGCACCGCACAGACGATAAAGGGTTCCCCGCACCCGGGGCTGAAACCGGCGGTACAACCAGCGAAACCCCTCCGGGTCTCCCTGCTGACACCGTTGCACCAGTGCCAAATCGGGATGCAAAGGCGTTTCCGCCTGGGTCGGGCTGGGGTTGACGCACGCCGCTGGAATCATAAACACCCACGATAACGCTAAGAATTTAGACGGCTTCCCCTGGGGAGAGGTTCAAACGCTGCACCGGGGCAACGCCGCCTGCACCAACCCCCGGAACAGGGGATGGGGTTGACTGGGACGGGAGGCAAATTCCGGGTGAAATTGCACCGCCAAAAAAAACGGATGCCCCGGCAGTTCGATCATCTCCACCAACCGCCCATCCGGGGACGTGCCACTGATGCGATAGCCGCTTTCCAAAAACAAACTGCGGTAGGCGTTATTAAATTCATAACGATGGCGATGCCGCTCATAAATCACCGTTTCCTGGTATAGTTGCGCCGCCATACTCTCCCCCTGCAACCGACAGGGATAAAGCCCCAACCGCATGGTGCCCCCCAAATCCACCACATCCTGCTGTTCCGGCAAAAGATGAATCACCGGATGCTCCGTTTCCGGGTCAAATTCCGCACTGTGTGCCGTTGCCAACCCCGCCAAATGCCGCGCCCATTCCACCACCGCACATTGCATCCCCAGACACAGCCCCAAAAAAGGTATTCCCTCCTCCCGGGCGTAACGGATGGCGGCAATTTTCCCTTCCACCCCCCGAATGCCAAACCCCCCCGGCACCACCAGCCCCTGCACCCCCTGCAAATGATGCGCCACCCCGTCTTGCTCCACATCCTCCGCATTCACCCAGCGCAGTTTCACCTCAGTTTCCAGATGCATCCCCGCATGGCGTAGGGCTTCCACCACGGACAAATAGGCATCATTCAACCGCACATACTTCCCGACCAGGGCAATTTCCACCTGGGACTGGGGATGGTACAACCGTTCCACCAGCATCCGCCAGGGTGCCAAATCCGCCGGACGCTCCGGCAAATCCAATAGGCGCAACACCTGGGTCGCCAAACCCTCTTTCTCCAAATTCAGCGGTACTTCGTAAATACTGCGGGCATCCTGGGAGGTAATCACACAGTCCACCGGCACATCGCAAAAATTCGACACCTTGGCTTTTATCTCCGGCGATAGGGGTCGTTCGCACCGGCAGACCAGCATATCCGGCTGAATCCCAATCGAGCGCAGTTCCTTGACCGAATGTTGGGTCGGTTTGGTTTTCATTTCCCCGGCGGCGGCAATCCAAGGCACCAGGGTCACGTGCATATACACCACCCGTGCCCGCCCCACCTCATTGCGGAACTGGCGAATTGCCTCCAAAAACGGCAGGGACTCAATATCCCCCACCGTCCCCCCAATTTCCGTAATCAACACATCCGGGTGGGTATCGGCGGCGACCCGGCGAATCCGCTCTTTGATTTCATTGGTAATGTGGGGAATCACCTGCACCGTCCCACCCCCGTAATCCCCTCGCCGTTCCCGGTTACAGACCGCCTGGTAAATCGAGCCGGTCGTGACATTGTTCAGACGGGAGACCGGGGTATCGGTAAAGCGTTCGTAATGACCCAAATCCAGGTCGGTTTCCGCCCCATCCACCGTGACAAAGACTTCCCCGTGCTGAAACGGGTTCATGGTGCCCGCATCCACGTTGATGTAGGGGTCCAGTTTCAAAATGGCGACCCGATAGCTCCGGGATTTGAGCAGGCGACCGAGACTTGCCGCCACAATGCCTTTGCCAATGCTAGAGACGACCCCGCCGGTGACAAAGACGTAGCGGGTGGTGGATTCACCGTTGTTGACCACGGGTGCGGCGAAAAATTAATACGTTTCGATTATTCGATTATAGGATGCTTCTACGGCAATCCCAGACGGTCAATACAAGTAACCCATGGGAGTAACCAGGCTATGCAAAACTTGGGGAGATGCCCTGCAACCCGTAAGTTTCTGTAACCTTTGAGGTATCATTTTCCCTGGAATTCACATAGGGGTACCTCTATTTATTTACACCCATTGGAGGTTATCTCGCTGGAATGCCCATCCCAATGGCTACGCCACGCAGGCTATCGAGAACCAAAGCCGGGGGCTACGCCCCTGCGACCTATCTTTAGAAGTACCCATAGTTCAAACTTATGGGCACCTCTATTTATTTGCACCCATTGGAGGTTATCTCGCTGGAATGCCCATGTTATCGAAAACCAAGGACGGGGGCAACGCCCCTGCGACCTATTTTTAGAAGTGCCCTTACTTATGATCCAAATAAAAATAAAATTATCCTAGCCCTATCATGAATGTACGGCGGGGATGGTACAAACCTTTTGTCAAATCATTGGATTTGAATTTTAAATTGCCGGGGAAACGCCCGGTGCATGGGGACGGGGGCAACCACCTCCAACCCCAAGAAAGCCCCCCGAGACGGAATTTAACGCAAGAACACGAAACATAATTTAACAGAATCGGTGCTATTTATAAATTTATGTAAATTTTTGCAAATATATTTAACTATCCCTGGGGTAAAACGGTTGGGAACGACAGGGAGTTTAACTATTATTAACGCCCGGAACGAGAGGCTGTGGGGAGCCTATAATGCTGACTAAGTTGACGGTGTTACCGGGTTGGCGTGGGGGAGACTCCATGCTGGCTGAAGGGTGCAAAACTCCGTGATTTGGTAGCGGGGTCTTGCGCCGGGGGGCACCGGATTTATTCCTTGCCGTATTAGGAGAGGAGCGTTCTAATGACCATCAGTCCACCGGAGCGGGAAGCGAAGGTCAAGGTGACTGTGGATCGCGACCCTGTACCGACTTCATTTGAGCGGTGGGCGAAGCCGGGGCATTTTTCCCGGACTTTGTCCAAGGGTCCGAAGACCACCACCTGGATCTGGAATCTGCACGCCAACGCTCATGATTTTGACAGTCATACCAGCGACCTAGAGGATATTTCCCGGAAAATTTTCAGCGCCCACTTCGGCCATCTGGCGGTGGTGTTTGTGTGGCTGAGCGGGATGTATTTCCACGGGGCGAAATTTTCTAATTATTCGGCCTGGCTGGCGGACCCCTTGCATGTGAAGCCGAGTGCCCAGGTGGTCTGGCCGATTGTGGGTCAGGAAATTCTCAACGCCGATGTGGGGGGTGGATTCCAGGGGATTCAGATTACCTCTGGGTTTTTCCAACTCTGGCGGGCGAATGGGATTACCAATGAGTTCCAGCTGTACTGCACGGCGATTGGGGCGCTGGTGATGGCGGCGCTGATGCTGTTTGCGGGTTGGTTCCATTACCACAAGGCGGCGCCGAAATTGGAGTGGTTCCAGAATGTGGAATCCATGCTCAATCACCACCTGGCGGGTCTGCTGGGGTTGGGGTGTTTGGGCTATGCGGGGCAACAGATTCATGTGTCTCTGCCGATCAATGCCTGTTTGGATGCGATTGATGCGGGGGCACCGTTGACCGTGGGCGGCAAAGTGATTGCCACGGCGGCGGATATTCCCTTGCCCCATGAGTGGATTTTGCATCCCAATTTGATGGCGGATATTTTCCCCCATGTGCCCTGGGGTGTGCCGTCCGGGGTGATCCCCTTCTTTACCCTGAATTGGGGGGCGTACACGGATTTCCTCACCTTTAAGGGGGGGTTAAACCCGGTGACGGGGGGTCTGTGGCTGACGGATACGGCGCACCACCATTTGGCGTTGGCGGTGTTGTTCATCGTGGCGGGGCATATGTACCGCACCAATTGGGGGATCGGTCACAGCATGAAGGAGATTTTGGAAGCCCACCGGGACCCCCTGCTGATTGGCGGTACGGGGCACAAGGGGTTGTACGAAATCCTGACGACTTCCTGGCACGCCCAGTTGGCGATTAACCTGGCGTTGTTGGGTTCTTTGACGATTATCGTCGCCCAGCATATGTATGCCATGCCGCCTTATCCGTACCTGGCGACGGATTATCCCACCCAGTTGTCCATCTTTACCCATCACATGTGGATCGGGGGCTTTTTGGTGGTGGGCGCTGGGGCGCACGGGGCGATCTTCATGGTGCGGGATTACGACCCGGCGAAGAATGTGAATAACGTGCTGGACCGGGTGATTCGCCACCGGGATGCGATCATTTCCCACCTGAACTGGGTGTGTCTGTTCCTGGGCTTCCACAGTTTTGGGCTGTACATCCACAACGATACGATGCGGGCGTTGGGTCGTCCCCAGGATATGTTCTCGGATTCGGCGATCCAGTTACAGCCGGTGTTTGCCCAGTGGATTCAGGGGATTCATGCGGCGGCGGCGGGGGCGACGGCTCCCTATGCGACGGCGGGGGTGAGTCCGATTTTTGGTGGGGAACCCCTGATCGTGGGGGGCAAGGTGGCGATGATGCCGATGGTGTTGGGCACGGCGGACTTTATGGTGCACCACATCCATGCCTTTACCATCCATGTGACGGTGTTGATCCTGCTGAAAGGGGTGTTGTTTGCCCGCAATTCCCGGTTGATTCCCGATAAGGCGAATCTGGGGTTTGCGTTCCCCTGTGATGGACCGGGGCGGGGCGGTACCTGCCAGGTGTCCGGCTGGGACCACGTGTTCCTGGGGCTGTTCTGGATGTACAATTCCCTGTCTATTGCGATTTTCCACTTCTCCTGGAAGATGCAGTCGGACATCTGGGGGACGGTGGATGCGGATGGCACGATCAACCACATTACCAGTGGGAATTTTGCCCAGAGTGCGATCACGATCAATGGCTGGTTGCGGGATTTCCTGTGGGCGCAGGCTTCGCAGGTGATTGGTTCCTACGGCTCGGCGCTGTCTGCCTACGGGATTATGTTCCTGGGGGCGCACTTTATTTGGGCGTTTAGCCTGATGTTTTTGTTCAGTGGCCGGGGCTACTGGCAAGAACTGATCGAGTCCATTGTTTGGGCGCACAACAAGCTCAAGGTGGCGCCGGCGATTCAGCCGCGGGCGTTGAGCATTATCCAAGGACGGGCGGTGGGGGTGGCCCACTACCTCTTAGGGGGGATTGTCACCACCTGGTCGTTCTTCTTGGCACGGATTATCGCCGTTTCCGGCTAAGGAATAGGAGAGAACATGGCAACGAAGTTTCCTAAATTTAGCCAAGCCTTGGCGCAGGACCCGACCACCCGGCGGATCTGGTACGCTTTGGCGACGGCGAATGACTTTGAGAGCCACGATGGCATGACCGAGGAAAATCTGTACCAACGGATTTTTGCCTCCCACTTCGGCCATTTGGCGATTATTTTCCTGTGGACCTCGGGGAATCTGTTCCACGTGGCCTGGCAGGGGAATTTTGAACAGTGGATCAAGGATCCGTTGAATGTGCGGCCCATTGCCCACGCCATCTGGGACCCCCAATTTGGGCAGGCGGCGGTGGATGCCTTTACTCAGGCGCAGGGGGCGGCGGGCCCGGTGAACATCGCCTATTCCGGGGTGTATCAGTGGTGGTACACGATTGGGATGCGGACGAACGATGACCTGTATGTGGGTTCGATTTTCCTGTTGCTTTTGGCGGCGGTGGCTCTGTTTGCGGGCTGGCTGCATTTGCAACCCAAGTTCCGGCCTTCCCTGGCCTGGTTCAAGAATGCGGAATCCCGTTTGAACCACCACCTGGCGGGCTTGTTTGGGGTGTCGTCTTTGGCCTGGACGGGGCACTTGGTGCACGTGGCGATTCCCGAGTCCCGGGGGGTGCATGTGGGCTGGGATAATTTCCTGAGTATGCCGCCCCACCCGGCGGGTCTAGCACCCTTCTTCTCGGGGAACTGGGGGGTGTATGCCCAAAATCCCGATAGCCTGGAGCATACCTTTGGGACGGCGCAGGGGGCAGGGACGGCGATTCTCACCTTTTTGGGTGGGTTCCATCCCCAGACCCAATCCCTGTGGTTGACGGACATGGCGCACCACCACCTGGCGATTGCGGTGATTTTCATCATCGCCGGGCATATGTACCGCACCAACTTTGGCATTGGTCATAGCATCCGGGAAATCCTGAAAGCGCACCGGCCGCCTGAAGGTACGCCGTTTGGGGGTGCCCTGGGGCGGGGTCACGAGGGGTTGTACGACACGATCAACAACTCCCTGCACTTCCAGTTGGGGTTGGCGTTGGCTTCCCTGGGGGTGATTACCTCCCTGGTGGCGCAACATATGTACAGTCTGCCGCCCTACGCTTTTATGGCGCAGGATCAGACCACGATGGCCGCTCTGTACACCCATCACCAGTACATTGCTGGGTTTTTGATGGTGGGGGCGTTTGCCCACGGGGCGATCTTCTTCGTGCGGGATTACGACCCGGAAGCCAATAAGGACAATGTGCTGGCCCGGATGCTGGAGCACAAGGAGGCGATCATTTCCCACCTGAGTTGGGTGTCCCTGTTCCTGGGTTTCCACACCCTGGGCTTGTACGTCCACAACGATGTGGTGGTGGCCTTTGGGCAGCCGGAAAAGCAAATCCTGATTGAGCCAGTGTTTGCCCAGTGGATTCAGGCGGCGCATGGGAAAGCCCTGTACGGGTTTGATGTGCTGTTGTCGAATCCCGACAGCATTGCCGCCACCGCTTGGCCGAACTATGGCAATGTCTGGTTGCCGGGTTGGTTGGAAGCCATCAATTCTGGTACCAATTCCCTGTTTTTGACCATTGGACCGGGGGATTTCCTGGTGCACCATGCGATTGCGTTGGGTCTGCACACCACCACCCTGATTTTGGTCAAGGGGGCGTTGGATGCCCGGGGTTCTAAGCTGATGCCGGACAAAAAGGACTTTGGCTACAGCTTCCCCTGCGATGGGCCGGGGCGGGGCGGCACCTGCGATATTTCCGCCTGGGATGCCTTCTACCTGGCCATGTTCTGGATGCTGAACACCATTGGCTGGGTGACCTTCTACTGGCACTGGAAGCATCTGGCGATTTGGCAGGGGAATGTGGCGCAGTTCAACGAGTCCTCGACCTACCTAATGGGTTGGTTGCGGGATTACCTGTGGCTGAACAGTTCCCAGTTGATCAACGGCTACAACCCCTACGGGATGAACAATCTGTCGGTCTGGGCCTGGATGTTCCTGTTCGGGCACCTGGTCTGGGCGACGGGCTTTATGTTCCTGATTTCCTGGCGGGGCTACTGGCAGGAGTTGATCGAAACCCTGGTCTGGGCCCATGAGCGCACGCCCTTGGCGAACCTGGTGCGTTGGAAAGACAAGCCGGTGGCACTGTCCATTGTCCAAGCCCGGTTGGTGGGTCTGGCGCACTTTACGGTGGGATATATCTTCACCTATGCCGCCTTTTTGATTGCTTCGACCGCGTCCATTTTCGGCTAGGTTAAATCCCTAGTAAAAACCCAATCCCCTGCCTGTGGGTGGGGGATTTTTTTATGTATCCAAGGGGCTTTTGATCGCTCTCGCCCCCTTCTGCAAGACATGGGTATAAATCATGGTGGTTTTCACATCCTTATGCCCCAACAATTCTTGCACCGTTCGGATGTCATAACCCTCCTCAAGGAGATGGGTGGCAAAACTATGGCGAAGGGTATGGCAACTCCCATTTTTAGATATTCCTGCCCTTTGTATCGCTCGTTTCATGGCTTTCTGTACGGAGTCTTCTAAAATGTGGTGACGATGAATCGTGCCCGTTTGGGGGTTGATATAGCTAAGCATACAAAGGTTGACATGATATAGGTCGCTGGGCGTAGCCCCACATTGGTTTCTCAGAATCTTAAGGCGACAACCTTAACCTACCTAGCTATAGCATCGCATTCTAAATTTTTAGAGATGCCCTTTATCCAAATTTTCAGTGCATCTTTAGTGCCTTCCAAAGCAGTTCAATTTAATTAACTTAATGCCAGGATAGCGTCATGAAATTTGCCAACGATATTCAAATGCGATCCCAAACCATTCCCCACCTTGGGATGTCCATTGAACACGCTATCACCAAGGCGGAAAACCGGACAGCCAAAAATCCGTGGTAGTTTCTCCGGGAGTATGCGGATGTAGGGTTCATAGAGAAAGGGTGGCTCAATATACGATGCTTTTTGAGTATCACGCTCTCGGATTTGTTCAAAAAAATCTAAAATCCGCTGATCCAGGTGCAAATCCCTCCCATGCGCCATCATAAACGAGTGTAAGTCAGTTTTTTGGGTAAGAAAACGACCCAGTTGGTGATAATCGGCGGAGGAAAGATTAATTAAAATCAAAAGGCTATTGAGTTCCCTGCGAAGTTTACCAGGCCAAACATAAATCAAGCCATCACGATTATCCTTTTGCACGTGAGCCAGAAGCTGATCGTAAAGCTCTAAGGGTACATTGGTGAGCTTAAACATGGCAGATTTTAATTGTTTTTCTTCAAAACTGGGGTAAAAAAAAGACCCTTTTTGGTCAAATATCAAACGCATATTCGGCATATCATCAAAGTTAGTAATGGCAAAGCCGCTATACTTCCGACCAAATTCACGACAGGCGGATAAATTGACGGCGAAAGAAGCATTATCTTGGTCATTTGAGGTAATAAAATTCAACTTTCCGCCCGTGGCATCAATGACCATATCGGTTTCAGTCCCGTTGATCAGCGATAGTTTATAGCTATTTGTAAAATAAAATCGGACTCCCTGCGCTCGATTGGCAAGAAAAAGTAAGGTCTCCAAAATATTGAGAGGCACCCCCATATAATCCCCATTGCCAAATTCACGGAGAATCGTGACCACTCTAGGGTCAAAAAAGTCTTCATAAATGGGATTAGATAGATTGGTCAACCAATTGCGGGTGTAGGGCTTTTTAATATGTTTTGCTTGAATGCGATTTTCAATCACCAAAATATTGACTAATTCACCTAAGGAAGTTTTCAAGGTATTCGCTAAAGCCAACCCAACGCAACCCGCCCCAAGGATCAGAATGTTCAGTTTACCCCCACTCAGGGTTTGTTTGAGGGAATTGGATAATTCCAGGTCGCTCATATCAGCAAAATCATCGAGTAAAAGTTGATTATTTTGAGCCATGACTAGCTCATTCACATAGTGCCACCGGGTTTGAATATCAGTGATACTCAGAATTTGTTCTAGGTATTGGGAAGCGGTGTGAGGGGCTTTTGGTAAAATAATTTCCTGATTAATGTCCAGTTGTTTTTTCGGCAAAATCGCTTGTAATGAAGGGTCAATAAATGCCGAATCTATTCCCAGACAATATCGCCAGCCAAGCGATGCCATCGTAATAACATCTTTATAGATGGCTTGATATTCTTTTTCCAAAGCTACGAGAAATTTTTGTTTATCCTGCAAAAAAATAGAGCCATTGTTTTGAGCAATTTGCCGCAATAATTGACGGGTTGCGTAGTCCTCCGGTTGCTGGGCAAGAATTTGGTAAAGTCGGTATTTTTCCTGAGCAATATTCTCCTCATCGGGAAAAGATTGGCTGGTAGCGGTAACTTGTGCCACTTCTTCAGAAGTCATAATCAGTTCCCAGTCCTCGTTCCTTTAGGTTACCCGTAATCTTATACCATAGTAATCCTAAATGAGAATGGAACATGGGGTCGCAGGGGCACCGCCCCCGTCCTTGGTTCTGAAAAATTTTTGTATGCCTACGGCACGCAAGCTAATGCAAATCAAGTAGGATTGCTATATGGCAATTTTATTCGATGAACAGACAAAAACTCTATAAAACCAAGGTTTTAATCGCTTATATCCAAGGTGCAAACCGATTGAGTAAGTAGGCAGGAATCATAACTGGCATTCCCGCAACAATGCACATGAAGGCTTGGGTTACATCCATTGGCTGGGTGTTAAATAGGGGGTTGATGGCGGTCACCTGACTAAAGAATATTTGAAAAATACAAACGCAAACTACCCCAATTGCCGGAATATAAGCAACCGGGTGAGTGCGATCTCTTAAATAAGCAAATAGGGATGGTATCAATTGACTCATGCTTAACAAGTAAAAAGTTTCAGCCGCAACCAGGGTGTGAACGGACATGGTGCGAGCCAAAGTGATATTGCCTGTGGTTTGTAAAGTCCATTCAAACATACCAAAAACCACGATTAGATTGCAGATGGAAATGGTCAGGATACGCCACAATAATTTACCCGTGAGGAGGGGTTGATTGGGAGGAATAGGTCCTCGCGCCATCGTGCCCTGTGATTTTGGCTCAAAGGCAAGGGTCGCACTGAGCGCCACAGAACTCACCATATTGACCCAGAGAATTTGTACAGGCAAAATCGGCAAGGTAGTAGCAACAAGGATGCCTACCAAAATGGTCATGGCTTCGCCACCATTCACAGGTAAGATAAAGCCAATGGTTTTGAGGAGGTTGCGATAAACCGTGCGTCCTTCTTCGACGGCGGCAACAATGGATGCAAAGTTATCATCGGTCAACACCATATCCGCCGCTTCTTTCGCAACTTCTGTGCCCGTAATTCCCATCGCAATACCAATATCTGCCTGCTTTAAGGCTGGGGCATCGTTCACCCCATCCCCTGTCATGGCGACAATTTCCCCTTGGGCTTGCAAGGCTTCCACTAAACGCAGTTTTTGTTCAGGGGCAACCCGTGCAAACACGGCACTGGCGGTCACGGCATTGGCGAGGTCCCGATCATTCATGGTTGCCAGTTGTTGCCCGGTGCATACGGATGGGGTTTCCGGTTGCATCAGTCCCAATTGCCGGGCGATGGCTCCAGCGGTCAGGGCATGGTCCCCCGTAATCATCTTGACCCGGATGCCCGCCGATTGACAGGCTCGCACCGCCAGGATGGCTTCGGCTCTGGGGGGGTCGATCATCCCCTGCAATCCGATCCAGGTCAAATTGGCAATATCCCCGTGATCAATGTGATCCATCTCCCGCTGTGCCCCAGGTATCTCTTTTTTGGCAAACGCCAGTACCCGTAAGCCCTGGGCAGCCAGGTCGTGGGTGATCTGCTCAATTTGCTTGGGGTCGCAAGGGATGATTTGACCATCCGCCGTGAGTTGATAATCGCATCGGGACACCAGGGCTTCCATCGCCCCTTTGACGTAAATCACCTGGTAATCAGAGCGTTCCTGGTGCCGGTGCAAGGTTGCCATGTACTGAAACTGGGATTCAAAGGGGAGGGTATCCAGGCGGGGGTAAGTTGATTCCAGATCGGGGCGGCTAAGCCCCGCTTTTTGGGCTGAGACAATTAATGCGGCTTCCGTGGGATCGCCGACGACGGCAAGTTGCCCCCCCTGCATCTGGAGATGGGAATCATTGCACAACAAACCGCACCGCAAACACTCCCGCAAAGCCAGGTTGTGACCGATGTCCACAGCCTGTTCATTCCAGCAAATAGCGCCTTCGGCATGGTAACCCACACCACTCACCGTGTACGCCATGCCCCCGGCATAGACCGCCTGGACGGTCATCTGATTTTCCGTCAGGGTGCCGGTTTTGTCAGAACAAATGACAGTGGTACTCCCCAGGGTTTCGACCGCAGGCAATTTGCGGATAATGGCGTGTCGTTGTGCCATCCGACTGACCCCAATCGCCAGGGTTACTGTCATCACAGCTGGCAGTCCTTCGGGAATCCCACTCACCGCCAGGGCAACAGCTGCCTTAAACGCTTCCGACCACCGACCTCCCTCACCCAGCACCACCGCAAAGGTCAACGCCGCCAAGCCCAAAATCATGTACAAAAGCGTCTGGCTAAACCGTTTCATCTTGCGGGTGAGTGGGGTTTCCAGTCCGCTACTTTGCGCCATCAGCCGGGAAATGCGCCCCGTTTCCGTCTGGTTGCCAATCGCCACCACAATGCCTCGGGCTTGTCCAAAGGTCACCAAACTGCCCGCATAAGCCATATTGCGGCGATCCGCTAGGTTGGTTGCCAAGGGGAGTGGCTCACTGGATTTCTCGACGGGAACCGATTCTCCAGTCAAGGCGGCTTCACTCACCTGCAAGTCCCGCACCGCCATCAACCGCACATCCGCAGGCACCTTATCGCCAGAAACGAGCAATACCAAATCGCCGGGAACCAGTTCACGGGAATTGAGCCGTATTTTTTCACCGTTCCGTATAACGGTCGCCTCGGTGGTGACCGATTTGGCAAGAGCGGCGATGGCATTTTCTGCTTTTGATTCTTGGATAAAGCCAATCACGGCATTAATCAATGTAACGCCAAAAATTACCCCCGCATCCACCCAATCCCGTAACAGTAAGGTCACCGTACCAGCCACGAGCAAAATATAAATCAAAGGTTGGTTAAATTCCATTAGAAAGCGCACGATAGGACTTTTTCCCGCTTGCCCCTGTAGTTCATTCCAGCCATAACGCTCCCGACGTTGAGCGACTTCTGCCCTCCCTAGCCCCATTGCTAAATCTGTCCCCAAAGAGGCGGCAACATCGGCAATAGACATCTGGTGCCACTGCCCTGCGGATAGATGCTCACTCGCAGAAGATACCATACTCAAATACGGTAATAGAACTGGATTATTATAACTTCCAGACACCTTTATTCATTGATTTTTGCACGTACAAAGCGGCTCTGAGTAACCTCACCATAAGCCCCATTCCTGCGTTAGCAATTATCACGAAGTTAGGGGCATTCTCAATAGTTGTGAATCATATATGAGGGCACCTCTGAATTAAAATAATCACGCCATGACAAGAAATTTACTCCTAAAATTTTAGTGTTGATTCAGGACTTATTTTCTGAAATGATGAGTAATCCACTCTGAGATTTTAGGTGAGGTAACATCCTGTTTGCTCCAACAAACGCAACTGTTTATAATCCGTGACAGATGATTGCGCCATCTGCCACTTAGGGGTGATTGTGGGATAATCTATGCCTGCAAAGGTTTTGAGTATGGCATCAATAATGACTTTAGCGGCAAGGGGAGGTACAGCCATGCCGATCTGTCGCCGCACACTTTCCTTAGAACCATAGAACGTAAAATCATCGGGAAATGTTTGTAATCGTGCCCGTTCACGATTGGTTAAAGCTCGATGTTCTTCCCAATGATAAACATGAGTACCCCCACCCCCACTCCCTGTGATCGTGTAGGCTGGTTTATCTGGGTCTAAGCGTTTGTAGATTTGACTCATCGTTGCTCCTTTAACATTCAAGCGCAATTCTGGAGGAATGTTAGCCGTCCAAGCATTTTCGCCAGGAAGAATATGTTTCAGACGAGCCACAACCGATGCAGATTGCCTGGTAATTTCTTGATTGGCAACACCGGGTAAAATGGGGGGAGTTTCTAGGGCTTGGCGAGCAGTAATATGTTGATTGAGATGGGTTGGTGCAGGGACTAAAAATTTGAGATTTAGACATTTTTTAATACCGACAATAATAATGCGCTGGCGTATCTGCGGTACCCCATAATCAGCAAAATTATACAGGTGAGTGGTTAACTCATAACCTGAACCGGCACCCTGAAGTTCTGCTAAAATTTTCAAAAATGTTTGTCCTTGATTTGCACTCCGAAGTCCCCCCACATTTTCAGCGATAAACCAATCAGGTTCAAACTGATTAAGAACATGAATCCCATACTGATAGAGTGGACCGAATTTTCCATAAATACCTTGTTTCTCTCCCACTAAACTAAAGTCATTGCAGGGAAAACCAAAGGCGAATGCGTTGATTTTAGGTAAGATGGTAATATCAAAATTACGAACATCTGCACAAATAACCTTATGCTCTTCTTCAGGACAAAGACTATGGCGATAAGTTGCACAACTATCCGCATCATAATCAATCGCCCATGCGTGTTGGACTTGCCATCCTTTTGCTTCCCATTCCATATTGGCCAGTTTCACTCCTAGCCCCATACCCCCTGGCCCGCAAAACATTTCTCCTAATTGAAAAACTCTCATGGGAGTTGGCAAATGATTAACAATTACTAGCCAGAGTTTACCAGAAATTCAGCTACCCCCCCAAATACCGTTGAGTCGCTATGATTAATCCCACCACTGCAATTCCCCAGGCGTAGGGCAGGGTTTTGATTAATAAAACATTCACATCGGTTTTCACTTCGTTAGCCAGCCAAACATTGTGGGTATTGGTGGGGTCGCACACCCCCTGAATTACCCCTAGGGACATCAGTACCCCCATCACTGCCCCCCCCGGCAGTCCGGCACTCAGCATTACCCCACCCATGCCGTAGCCCAACCCCCACACATTCAACGGCCCCCGGTACAGTGCCAGGGGAGCCAGCAGGGCAAACCCCACCACATACTCCCAGGGCGAGGTGGGAATCAGGGGTGCAAGCAGGGGCTGAATGGCGGCCAACACCGGCCAGACCGCATCCGGGTGGGTCGTGTACCAAACGGCTCCGGCTCCCGTTTTGGTCGGCCCCAGCACCGCACTCAGGGTCATGCCAATCCCCATCATGAGGACAAGGGCGGCTACCACGCTGGCAGCACCTTCCAATATGGCTCCTGTCAACAGGTTAATCCCCCCCCGGCGCAGGGTCACGGCAAACCCGTAGGCTAACCCCAGCAGAAACGCCGGAATAAACGGCACCCCCAACCCCAGGATCAGGATTAAGGGCACTACTGGCGTGAGATAGGCATACCAAGCCAGACGGGGCGGTTGTCCCCAGCGGCGCAACCCTTGCCCCAGCCCCCACAGGGTCACACAGCCCAAACCCCACACCACTCCCCACCGCCAGCCCGGAACCGTCACCCAAGGGCGCAACACCCAGGGCACACCCACCAGCCCCAGCCAACCCACCGGTTCCCACCGCCAACCCGACCAGACCAACATCCGGGTGCGTGCCAATTCCACCCCCACAAAGGTCACTGCCCCCACCGCCATCACCCCAAACACCCCCAGGGCATAGCGACTCACTTCTGTGTCACTCAACCCCAACACCGTCTTGTACACCGCCCAATTCCCCGGATTGAGCAGTCCCCCCAAACTGATCCCAAACAACAGCACCCCCGCACTGATGTATTCCCGCAAGCCCAGGGAATGTAAAATCGGCAGAACCACCGTCCCCACCATGATCACCGCCCCCAAGCCCCCCACTGCCGAAAACAGCAGTGCCACCAGCCCCAACACCAGCACCGAGAGCAACCAAGGGCGATCCCCCGCCAGTTCCGCCCCCCCCCGCACCAGATTTTGGGCAACCCCGGTTTTTTGCAACCAACTGCTCAGCATCCCCCCTAGCATGGCAATCACCATCGGTTCCGCCAACCGCACCGCCCCATCCGCCCAAATCCCCAAAAACACATCCTGCCAAGTGAGTTGCCCCGCCCCCACCAGAAGCACCCCCATCCCCGTCGCCATCAACGGCAAAGCCAGCAGAGCCGGTAACACCCGTGCCACCATCAGCGCCGCCGCCGTCAGAAAGATGAACCCTATTCCCCAGCCCATCACTGGCGCAAACTCCCCACCATCACCCGCTCCAGGGTCAACAAATCCTGGTACAGCCACTCCTTGCACCACTGCCCCAGCGCATCCAAGGGACTAAATGCCCCTTTTTGCCCCCAATTCACCTCCAACCCCAAGGGCGTCAGGTGATTCCCGGTTAAATAATGCAACCGCAAGCCATCGGGAAACTTCTCCCGCAGAACCTCTGTCAATTGGGGCGTTTCATCCAACGTGTCATCGGCAAACCGAATCAACACATTCCGGGGCACCCGATACCGCCTGCGGATAAAATCCAAGGTTTCCTTCGGCGACGGGCTAAACTCCAGCGGCAGTTGATCCAACACCGGCACATGGCGCAACGCCTCCAGCCAGGGCAACGCCCCCTGCAACCCAAAATTGTTGTAACTAATGAATATCTGCCCCGCCCGCTCCACCGGGAACAGCCCGCCGATGAGTAAATGCAATTTACAGCCCAAACTGTGCCCCACCCCATACACCGGCAAATCCGTAGGCAGTTTTAACACCTGCACCACATCGTTAAACTCCCCGTAGGCTTTCGCCGCCAAACCCCGATGATCCAGGTCAGGAATCACCGATTTGGTAATAATAATGTACCCATGTGCCGCCAACCGCTCCAGCAACCAACGATAACTCCACTGGGGCAGTGCCCCCACAAACGCCCCCCCCAAAAAGTGAATAATTCCTTGAGGTTCCGGCGGGAGCAACACCTGCGATTCCCCCAAATCCTGCCACAGCCAATCCATGCGTTCACCTCCAGCCCCTCTCCCAGTGTAATTGCAAACCCCCAAAGCTGGCTTACAGCAAGCCCCGATACCGGATAAACACCAGCACCATTCCCCAGGAACCCAACGTCACCTTCACCGCCACCAGCACATTCAACACCGGAATCATCCCCCCACTCACCAAAGCCCCCACCTCCCCCTGGGGCAGCTCCCACCCCGTCAAAGTTAATACCGCCAGGACAATGAACACCAAGACCACCACCTTTTCCCAGGTGGGGATATGCCAGCGTTGGTAAATCCGTTGTAATAACTCCGGCGAAGAGGTCATGGCAATCAACCCAATAGCTGTCCCCCCCGCTACCCCAGCGGCAAACCCACCCCCCGGCGAGAGATGCCCCCGCAGTGCCAATTCCACCCCCACCATAGCAGCAATCGTCGCCCCCAACTGTGCCAGCACCACCGAGGGCGCATCCGTGAGTTGGTAAATCCGGCGCAAAGGTCGTTCATTCGCCATCAGCTTCTGCACCCCCATGATGGCAATCGTAAAGACAACGACTTCACACACCGTATCGTACAGCCGATTGCGGAGAATGATCGCCGACACCGTATTGGGAATGCCGCTATCCTGCACCACCGCCGCCACCACCGCCAGGGGAGATTCGGAGATGGGATGGGGCACTACCACCATCTTTACCCCAAACGCCAACACCGCCAGCACATACACCCACTTCGCCATCAGTGCCCCCCCGTTGCCGTAACCAGCGGTTGGTAATCAACCGTCATGGGAATTGTCCATTCCCTTTGCAGTATTTCGTATAAACGCAGGATGGGGGTGGTCGTGTGAATCCCCATCGGTTCCGAGCAGGTACACATGGCGTGAACCTCCTGCTGTGCCAACCCCTGCTCCAAGGCTGACGGTTCCGCATAGGTGACCCATTCCACCAAAAGGTGCTGTTGCCCCAACACCCGCCGCAGTTCGGTCATCAGGGTTTGCAACTCCTGACCCCGCCGTTCCAAGTCCGCCGTCAGCACCCCCAAACGCACCACCAGAGACGACCGCACCGCCACCGCATAGAGAATCACCGCCAGCAGCGTCCCCACCAGGGCTTCCGTCAACGCCACATCGGCGGCTCCCAACAGGGCATAGACAAGTGCCGCCACCGACCCCAAAATCCCCCGCACCACCAACGCCCGGTAGGGATTGGTTTGCAGAACCAGCAAGCCCGCCGATAGGGGTAATAACGCCGTCAGTACCAGCATCTCACTCGTCACGCTTTCGCTCCGGTGGGTGGGCGCAATAAGCCAACACATACCCCAGCACCGTATTCCACATCACCAGGGACAGCACCGCCAACAACCACAACGACCATTCCTGCGGACGGCGGATCACTAAACCCACCATCAACGCCAGGGAACCTAGGGTATCCGCCACCGATAGATAGTGCAACTTAAATAAAATCGAACGGCGGGTCAGCAGGATGGGCGTGCCCCACCACCAGAGAATCAGCCCGACCCCGAAACATACCCCGCTGGCAATCTCCACAGCCTACCTCCCTGTCTGCCCCATGCGCCGCAGTAAATGCGCCAACAACATAAACCCCGCATTCCCCACCGCCAGGGTAATCACCCCCACCAACCCCATCATCCAGTCATCCCGCATTACCGCCACCAGCAACATAATCAGCGACGACTTGGTTGCCACACTGGAAAGTGCCAACATGGTTTCCCAAATATCCCCCCGCCGGGTCATCTGATAAATCGGGATTAAAAACGCCCCGATCATCCCCCACAAAACCACCGTTAACATCAGGATTTTTGCCCCCCGGAATGATTGTCCGTTGGCGGGTATAAATGATGCACCACATACCCCTCCGGTTCTTGATAATTCAACACAATCGTTTTCGGCGTAAAGGTAATTAAAAATGTATCCAAAAAAATCAACCCCGGGGTGCGGTTGGGAGCCACTGGGTGTACCTGAATTTTCTCCTGGGTATGGGGGGTAACCATCATTTCCACCGCTTCCCGATAAGCCTGGGGAATCGCCCGTAGCATCTGCCCCAACCCCCGCCCCAACTCTGTCCAACTCCGCCGCACCCGCATCCCCCCCGGCAGGAGCACCGCCACCAGCAAGCCCACCAGCAGATTTACCCCCGTAAAATTCGCTGTCAGCAGGAGCCACAGAATCAATCGCAGGAGAATCGTCCCTACCATACCCACACCAACCCAAACAGCACCACCAAACCCACGCTCATCAACCCCAATATCTGCTCCACCTGTTCCCAGCCCCGGGGCAAAGCCACCTGCACCCGCCGCACTACCCCCCAATATAACCCCCATCCGCAGGCGATGATCACCAAAGGTTTCAGGATATTCTCCCAGGTAAACGCCTCGTAATACACCCCATTCGCCACCAACAAGCCCCCCAACAACACCCCCATCGCCCCCCAAAACCCCGGCGTTAATGGCACAGTCAGCGGTTGCCAAGCCAGAAACAACGCCCCCGCATAGATCGTCGCCGTCCCCACCGCCGCCCCCGTCATCCCCCACACCTGCCAAGGCAAAAGATTCTTCATCGTCAGCACCTTTGCCCCAAACCCCGCCAACAGAGGAAACCCGGAGATGGAAAAACACGCCAACGCCCAAGGGATGCCCAAGGTGCGGGGAATCCCCTGCTGTTGCAACACCCCCAGATTCCGGCTTGGTAACTGCCCCGCCAGGAGAAACAACGCCCCCTTCACCAACCCATGCGCCAGGGCATAAAACCCCCCCACCTCCGGCGCCGCCAAAATAAACCCCACCTGGGACGTGGTACTCCACGCCAGCACCCGCTTCACATCCCGCTCAAACATCCCACACCCCACCCCCAGCAATGCCGTGCCCACCCCCAGCAACCGCACCACCGGCTCCACCTGCGGCACCAGCAACGCACAGCGGATCAGGGCTAACACCGCCGCCTTCACCACCACCCCCGACAGCAGAGCCGACACCGGTGCCTCCGCCGTAGCATGGGTCATGGGCAACCACAACCCCAACGGAAACACCCCCCCCTTGACCAGCAACCCCAGCAACAGCAACGCCGCCGCCTCCGGGGGTGCCTCCCCCAACCCCACAAAATCAAACGAATGGTGCGATTCATACACCAACACCGCCCCCACCAAATAAAACAACATCGCCACATTACTCACCAACAAATACCGCAACCCCACCCAAATCACCCGCTCATTGCCTGGGTAAGTGACCAGCAAAAACGCCGCAATGCCCAATACTTCCAACGCCACATATAAACTGATCCAATCCGTGCTGGCAAACGCCACATTCACACTGCCATGCACCATCAAAACTTGGGCGAAAAAAAACGGGGTTTTATCACTCTCCCAAAGGGTAAATATCACCGCAATCGTGACCAGGGCATTGGTAATAATAAAAAAACTGGTCAAGTCATCCAAAAATAAACCCACCCCAAAACTATCCAGCAAACGCAAGCGCACCGGTTCCAATCGCACCGCCAAAGTCAAGCCATACCCCAAGGAAAAAAAGCCCTGCACCAAAGCCAAAGACCGGGTTAATTGGGGCAATAAATAGATGATAAATCCCAGGCAAAAAGCACTGGCGAGCCACACAATGGTTAGGGTATTCATCGGGAATTTTTTAACTCAATATCACGAACATCCAACGTGGGATAGGAACGGGACAACTTCATCACCCCCACCAACATCAACGCCTGAATGGATAAGCCAATCACAATCGCCGTTAAAATCACCGCCTGGGGCACCGGGTCAGCATAATCCACCTGCCGTTGCGGGATCAAAATCGGCGTGAACACCCCTTTGCGTGCCGCCGACAACACATAATAGGCAATCACCCCCGTACTCATCACATCCATGGCAATTACTTTCATAATCAGATTCCGTTTGTATAGTAAGCCTAAAAAACCCACCAAGACCGTAGCAAATACACAGATTTCTAAAACCATTATGACCCCCTCAAATCCAGAAATCAATGCAAAAATAAATACCCCTAGGAATGGAGAACTTTCTCCCCACTTCCCACCAAGGAATGGGATACGGGTATATTCAACTCCACCAAGGCTTTCGCCAGTGCCAAACGGCGTTCACTCACCAAATGATCCAGGGGTAAACGGTCTAACACCCCGAATTTTTGCAGGCGATTGTGGGTACTTCCCGCCGCCCCCACAATATACACCACCCGCCCCTGTTCTAAGGCTTCTAAAACCATATTTTCAATCGCCAAACAAGCCGTCACCCCCAACATGGGCACATCGGTTAAATCCAAAATAATTGCCCCGACATTTCCCATAGCGCTGTGTTCCCGGGCAATCGCTTTCGCCACCCCAAAAATCATCGGTCCACTCAGATAAAACAGCAACACTTGCCCATTGGCTTGATTGAGTAATTTTTTTTCTTCATCACTCAAATCAATCGCATCATCCGCATCAGTAATCGTTTTGACCTCCTGGGATTGCAAGGCTGACAACCGTTCAAAAGTGCACAATCAGAACTATGTACCAGTCCGGAAGTTAACGCTACCCTCGGCACAAACTACTTGGACATCACCATCTTCGGTCAAACTCACATCAGGAGCATCTAACTTGTCGGTTCCCGGATAGATAGCTTCGCAGAGACCATCCGGCATATCCACAGCAACCTCGGTTATGTCACCATTGGCAGTTTCGATAGTGATGATTTTATTGGTCACAACAACTACCCGGGCAGCATAGCCCTTCAAATCTTGGCTACGGCTCGTACCGAAGCCATCGACATTGAGAGCAGCCCCACCACCGGTTTGTTCATAGTCGTAATTCTTGGTTTGAGTCTCCAAGCCTAGACTAAGAGATGCCCAATCAGTAGAAAAGGCATTGTTGTCTGTGCGGAAGGCCTTTTGTGCCTTAGCCCAAGAACCTAAGGTACTACGAGCTTCGGACTGTTTGGCCTTGGCGGTCTGAGCCAGGAAGGAGGGCAGGGCAATCGCGGCCAGGATACCGATGATCACGACCACCACCAGCAGTTCCACCAGGGTGAAACCTTTGCTGTCGTTTTTCTTCGCCAAGTGCTGGAGCAGTTTTACCTTCAAGTTAGCGGCCATGGATGTACTCCTAAGAAAGTAATGGATGAATTGGGGTTTATTTACCCCATCGCTAAGTTACCCAGGGCATTCAGCGGATCGATCAGGGAAATTGATTATTTTTTCTTATCAGTGGTGCTTTACCCCCGCCGCCTCTTTGCCCTCACCCCCAGCCCCTCTCCCAGGACGGGCGAGGGGAGAGAAAATCCACTCAGTTCATATCGTCAATGTGGGCACTGATGCCACTGCCCAGCACCTGAATGAGTAAATCCAGGGTTTCCTGCGAGCAGGGGATGTGGGCATTGCTCTCCATCCGCATTTGTCCCAGTTGCAGATGCAGACCCCGCACCACCTGTTCACATTCCTGCGCCTGATGTTTGCTCCAGGATTCCCAATGGCTGAGCAGGTCGTAGATAAAGGCCATCCGGGTCACGGTGGAATCATCCATCTCTAACCCCTGGTACCACAGGGCACTGATCACCCGCATCAACGCCCGGGCATCCTCGCCGGTGTGGATCAAACTGCCGAGTTCCAAAATGGGGCGGGTTCCCGTTCCCCAGGTTTGGCAGGCTTCCCGAAAATTGGTCACGTTCATCGCCTCATGTCCCATTCCTAAGGTTACTTTACCCTGATGGGGGAAAAACTCTGTTACAGTTTTAAGCAGTTGCCCGTCCAGGTATCGCTATGGGACTTTTGGTAATTGGGAATGCGTTTGAACAGGATTTAGCCACCCAAGGGGCGTTGGCGGTTTGGGTGCCGCCGGAAGGGGGGCATGAGGGACGGTATCAGCGGCGGCTCAAGGGGGCAGGCTATCGCACCCTCCACATGACGGCCCGGGGGATGGGGGATTTGGAAGCCTTTTTGACCCGGTTTCATGGGGTGCGGCCGGCGCATTTGGGAAAAGCCCTGGCCCAAACGGCGGCGGTGGGGGATGTGTATTATTTCCCGCCTTTATTGGATAATGCCCTGGCCGCTTTGCCCCCCCAGGCGAAGGGTTTAGTCCTCTGGTTAATCGAAGGTAAGGTGTTATCCCGGCAGGAATTGCGCTATCTGAGTTTGGTGCCGTCTTTGAACCCCCGCTGTAAGGTGGTGGTCGAGGTGGCGAGTGACCGGGAATTTCGCTGGCAGTCCCTCTCCCAATTTCTCGCTTGAGGGTGGTTGATTCCGCCATTGTTTTGGAAGAGGTGGGGTTCGGTTGGTCGGAGGCACGACCGGCCTTGGTGTCCTGCAATTTGCGGGTACCCCAGGGGGCGTTTTGGATGCTCTTGGGGGCCAATGGCAGTGGTAAATCCACCCTGTTGAAACTGTTGGCGGGGTTGATCACGCCTACCCAGGGGCGGATTCGCTTGGCGGGGGCGGTGGGATTGGTCATGCAAAATCCCGACCATCAGGTGATCATGCCCAGCGTGGGGGCGGATGTGGCGTTTGGGTTGGCGGACGTACCCCCGCACCTCTGGCCCGAACGGGTGGAGCAAGCCCTGCGGTTGGTGGGGTTGTGGGAATTGCACCAGCGACCGGTCTATGCCCTCAGTGGCGGTCAAAAGCAACGGTTGGCGATTGCGGGGTGTTTGGCCCGGCGGGTACCGATTTTGCTGTTGGATGAACCCACCGCCTTTTTGGACCCGGAACAGCAGTTGGAACTGGCGCAACAGGTACAGCATTTGGTGCGGACAACGGGCATTACCGCCCTGTGGGTCACCCATCGCCTGGAGGAATTGGTCTATTGCGACCAAGCGGTACTTTTAGCCGAAGGACGCATTACCCAGCAGGGCACGGGGGCGCAACTACAGCAGTACATTCACCAGCACCATCTGGATGCCCAGACCGCTTGAAATGAGAAATGAAGCCCCTACCCAGTCCGCTTGACCCTTGGCCCGGGACGGAATCCCACCCAGACCCCCGCTGGCAGGCTCTTTACACCGCCATTTTACGGGGCAATGAGCAGATGAACCTCACCCGCATTACCACCCCGGCGGACTTTTGGGAAAAACATCTCTGGGACAGTGCCCAAGGGATTCGCCCCTATTTAGGAAATAATGAACCCTGGCGGGTGATTGATGTGGGCACGGGGGCGGGGTTTCCGGGTTTAGTGGTGGGAATTTTGCACCCCCATTGGCAAGTAACTTTATTAGATGCTCGCCAGAAAAAAATCCGTTTTTCAGCCCAGGTGATTGCGGATTTGCGCTTAGATAATGTGACAACTTTAACTGGGCGGGCGGAGGTACTGGGTTTGACTGCGCCCCATCACCAAAACTATGATTTAGTCCTCCTACGGGCGGTGGCACCTGCCCCCGAAGCGTTGAGTTATGGCACCCCCTTTCTCAAACCCGGCGGGCATTTGGTGCTGTACCAAGGGCATTGGACACCGGCGCAAACCGAGGCATTGAACCCCCAAAAATACCGGCTCAAATTAACGCAAATGGATGCCCAAACCACCCCGCTCACCGAAGGGGTACGCCATTATCTCCACTTCCTGGGGAACTTCCCGGCGACGGCTGATTCATAATGGGAGTAATCTTGCCGGAGGTGAATATGCGTGCGTTTGCCCTAGCCGTTTTTCTGGTGGCGGTCGCTGTCCCGACCCTGCCGACCCTTGCCCAGGCGAACCGTTTTGAAAGCATTGCCAACCTGAAGCGGGCCCAAAACCAAGCCCGTTTTGCCGGAGAACGAGCCAATGGGGGCATCAACGTCTATCGCACGGAACCCGCCATGCACCAAACCGTCGGCACCCTGGGGGAAGCCCGCTATGAAGATGTGGGGGATGCCTGGATTTTCACCTTCCGGGGTGGCTCGCCCGAGGAAACCGCCGCCGGTCGTTATTCCATTCGGACAGTGGTGCGGGTGGACAAAGGCACCTTCAAAACCACCATTCTCAGTAACGAACGGATTTAGTACCAATTAACCGGACAAGGGGGTAGGCATGAAAAAAACCGGGTTAGCCATCTTAGCGGCGTTGACCCTGTGGTTGACAACAGTGCCTGCCCAGGCGGGCGACCCGTTTCGGCGGAAACCACCCCGACCGATTGACAGCCAGACCGAACAGGTGTTTGAGCAGGTATTTATCTATGGCAACTACCCCCAAGCCCGCAATACCCTGACGGAATTATTAACCAAAAACCCCACAGAACCGCTGGTGTATGCCCTAGCCGCCTCGATGGCGTACTTAGACGGGGATTTGACCACGATGGGGCAGTTTGCCGCCCAGACCATGAAAACCGCTGAAGCCCTGCAGGCTACTGACCCACTGCGGGGGCATTTGTATGTGGGGGTGGCGCATTTTTTGGAAGGGGGGGTGATTGCTACGGAAAACCGCAAAAATTTACTGCCCGTGGTGCCCCAACTATTGGACAAGGTGCGGGTGGCGTTGGAGTCCTTTGATAAGGCGGCTTTGGTCAATCCCAACGACCCGGAGTTGAATTTAATTCGGGGATTTGCAGATTTACTCCTGGCGGTCAACATCCCCTTTAGCAATGTGGGAGATGCGGTGAATCGCCTGCAAAATTCCGGTGCCCCGCCCTACTTGGTGCATCGGGGTTTAGCCTTAGCCTATCGGGATTTGAAACAGTTTCCCGAAGCTCTAGCGGCAGTGGACAAAGCCCTGGAAGCCGCCCCCAACCACCCGGAATTGCATTACCTCAAGGCGCAAATTTTAGTAGGGCAACAAAACTACATCGAAGGGGTGAAATGGTTTGACCAATCCCTGGCGATGGAAGCCCAATTACCCCCAGCGTTGGTGCGGCAAATCCGGCGGGAACGGGAACGGGCACAGCGGCGGGTGATGGCTACTGGTAGTGAAAAGTAAAACCACATCCCATCAAAACGAATCAAACTGCGTTCCGGGAAATCGCATTTTTATTTAACCTGGGGATGGGGTACGGGACTGGCCGGAATTGAACCGGCGGCCTGTCACTTAGGAGGCGACCGCTCTATCCTGCTGAGCTACAGCCCCAAACAATTCCTGATTCTAACCCCCAGTGCCCACATCCAGCCACATAGCAATTCGAGATGATCCATGTGAAAATAAATTCTCTGAAATTTCCTGAGAACCAAAACGGGGCGGTGCCCTGCGACCCCAGATTTTTTAAGTGTATGGCAATCGCACCTGATGAAGGTTAGCTTGCGTGCTGTAGGCATATAAAAATTCCTGAGAACCAAAACGGGGCGATGCCCTGCGACCCCGATTCTCATTTAGGATTGCTGTAGTTAATCGCTGTTACAATCAAGTCATTCCATTGTACTGGTACATCTATGAAATCCTGGTGGTGGGGTATCGGCGCAGGGCTGGTGGTCAGTGGTTGTCAACTGGGCACTCGTTGGCAAACCCTAGAGGGAGATGGGTTTCAGGTGAATTTTCCCGGTACGCCCCAGCAGGAACAACGCACCCTGGAAACCGGCGTGGGGGAGGTGGTAACCCAAGCCTGGGGAGTGAACCGCCCCAAGGGTTCCTATGCGGTGGTATTTAGCCAGTATGACCAGCCGGTGGCTCGCTTAGCCAATTCCCCCCTGGTGTGGGAGCAACTCAAAGCCCAGGCGCAACAACGGGTACAGGGGCAGGTGACCCAAGAACGCCAAGTCACCCTCAATCGCCATCCGGGGCGGGAAATGACCGTGACCATCCCCCCAGAACGCTTGACCGGCGGTGGTGTCGCCAAGGTGCGGTTTTATTTTGTCGGTCAGCGAGTTTATGGACTGTACGCCATCGTGCCCCAGGAGCAAGAGGCAGATTTGGCACAATTTTTCGATTCCTTTCAAGTGATAGAAAATCCCACCCCTCCTCCGGCAAATTGAACTACATTAGGAATCAGGGCAAACCCACTTGAGGAATGGTCAACCCGTGACCCGCCGCACTTGGTTAGAAATAACGGAATATGGACTGGTGCTGGTGTCCCTGGTGGGAACTGTGGTCGCCGCCGTCTCCCAGCAGGTGGTGCTTGCCGCCCTACCCATGTCCTTGGCGCTGTTGGTAAATCTGATCCACCGCAACCAGTTGGAAGCCAGCCAGCAACAATTGCTCCTGACCGCCCTGGAAAGCCTCAACCAACGCTACAGCACCGACATCAAGTTTTTGCGCCGCCGCCTCCAGGATGTGCTCCTCCTGCCCGAACCGGTGAACCTCACCCCCCTGGAACAATCATTACAGGAATTGCAACAGGCGTTGGGCAACCTCCACCAGGAAATGGATCAACGGCTGGAAACCGTAGAAGGCTTGAATCTGCAACCCCTGCAAACCCAACTCGCCCAACTCCAAGAGCAGTACGTTAGCCTCCGCACTGGGCTGGGGGAACTAAGTCAAAATTTGGGGGAATTTCCCAGGGCAGAGCAGGTCGCCCAGATGGAAAAAGGATTGGAGCAACTGCAACGCCAAGCCGCCCAACTGCAAACCCAGGTGCAGCAACTCCGGCAAACCCCGGTGGTGGATGTGCAACCCCTATCCGCCCAATTGCAGTACCTCAGCGAACAGATCACCGCCCCCCAAGCCCTCAAAACCCAAATTGCCACCCTTGAAACCGCCACCCAACGCCTCCAGTCCGCCGTCGAACGGTTGGGGCAGGATGTCGCCGCCAGCCTCCAGGTACGAGAAGCGGTGGGACGGTTGGAGCGGGAACTCCACAGCCAAACCAAACTGGCTCCCCTGATCCAAAAACTGCAACAGGATTTGGCGCAGGTGGTCAGCCAACACCAACAACAGCAACGGTTGACCCAAAAAGTCAGGGAAGAACTCCAGCAACTCCACGCCCAGCAAGCCCAGGTTGCCTCCTGGGAATCCCGGTTGAGCCAATTGGAGCAACAAACCCAGGCGATCCAGGCATTGCACGAGCGGGTGAATCAACTCCACCAACAAACCCGCAGTCAGGTCAGCCGCGCCGCCCTTTTGCCCCTGGTAACCGCCGTAGAGCGACTGCACCAGCAACAAATCCAACAACAAAACCAGCTTGCGCCCCTCGCCAGCACCCTCGGCACCCTCCAAAGCGACCTCACCGAATTACAAAATGCCCCCGAACCCGCCGCCCTCACCCAAGTCCGCCAGACCCTGACCCAACTCAGCCAGCAGATGGAAGCCCTCAGCCAGGGGCACACCCAACAACTCCAACAGGTCAAACAGGAACTCAGCCGCACCCAAGCCCAACTCAGCGGGTTAAAAGACCTGCCCCACCTGCAACAGCAACTCACGGAGATGGCGCAACTGGTCAGCCAGATTGACCACAGCCACGGCGACCTACGGGAATCCACCCAGACCCTTGCCAGCCGCCAAAGCCAAATGGAACAGCAGTGGCAGACCACCCAAGCCCAACTCCAGCAGATTCCTGACCAAGTCGCCGCCGCCATTCAGGACTGGGCTAAAACCATCAATCAGCAATTGGAAAAACTCCCCAACTATCGCTATGAACTGGTGACCGACCGGTTTGGGGGGCGGGAAGTCCTGCACCAGGCGCTGACCCAAACCACTCAAGAATTAATCATCGTTTCCCCCTGGCTGAGCCAACAAGTCATTGACCGCCCCTTTTTGCAAGCCCTGCGGCAGTTACTCGCCCAAGGGGTGCGGGTCTCCATCGGTTGGGGGGATGCCCAGGACATCAAAACCCAGGAACTTTGCCGCAACAAACGCAACCAATGGCGGGAAGGACCGGGGCGATTCTCCTGGAAATACAACGCCCTGGGGGATTTGGAACAACTGGAACAGGAATTTCCCGACCACCTGCGCCTCAAAATCATCGGCACCCACGAGCATTACCTGGTCAGCGACGACCAATTCGCCCTGGTGGGCAGTCATGCGCTCCTGGGGGGCAGTGGCACCAGCCGGGAAGTGAGCTTAAAAACCAATGACCCCCACCTGATTCAGGATTTGCGGAAACGGTTTCAACGTGCCGCCGATTTGGATGCAATTAACTGGTCATAAGGTGGCAGAAGGGCACTTCTAAAAATGGGTCGCAGGGGCACCGCCCCCGTCTGTGGTTCTGGGAAATCTCTGTTCACTAATCAAGTAGGATTGCTATATATGAGAAAAACTCAAAGCCCTCTCGCCTTCACCCCAAATCTGGACGACGGTTTTGGGTACGTTCCCGCTGTTGGGCTAAACGCCACTCGGCAATCGCCTGGTGATTCCCGGAACGAAGCACCTCTGGCACTGACCAACCCCGAAACTCCGCCGGACGGGTGTATTGAGGATATTCAAGTAGGGGTTCACTGAAACTTTCCGAAATTAAAGAGGCGGATTTACCAACGGTTCCAGGTAATAAACGCAGTACCCCATTAATAATCGTTAAAGCGGGAATTTCGCCACTGGTTAACACAAAATCCCCCAGGGAAATTTCTCGGTCGGCTAAATAACGAATTCGCTCATCAAAACCTTCATAAGCACCACAAATTAACACCAATTGCTGATAGTTTGCCCAGTTTCGGAAGTGAGATTGGGTGAGGCGTTCCCCCTGGGGCGTAAGTAGGATAATTTCCCTGGGTTCCAGACGGGGCAAGGATTCCACGGCGGCAAAAATAGGTTCCGGTTTGAGTACCATGCCCACCCCACCCCCATAAGGTTCATCGTCCACCCGCTGGTGTTTGTCTGTGGTAAAATTCCGGGGGTTCGTATAAACCACGGTGGCAATTCCCTTCGCCAAGGCTTTACCAACCAAACCCTGAGCGAGGGGACTGGTGAAAAATTCTGGGAACAAAGTCACCACATCAAAGCGCATCAGGATTCACCAAAGCTAGTGCGGATAAATGTGCTTTTCGGCAACCTTCCAATAGCGGGAAAATCGTTTTAAGTCCAGATATTTTTGGGGTGGAATCAGCGGTGGTATTGCAAGAATTTCCAAGGTAAATTGCCGGGATAATTCCTGACAAATGTGCTGAAACCGAGGGCTGGGACTTTGGGTAGTGACTAATTTTTGGGCACCATATTCTTGCATCAATTGGGTTAATTTCTCCATCACATTCCCCCGGTGAATTTCTACGGGCAATTCTAATAGACATTCATAGATAAAGACAATGCGTTTGCGGCTGATTTGCCATTGGTTCAATAACTCCTCGTCCCACACCCACACCGCCGGGGCATCGGGGTAAGCTAACAACGCCGGATTCGTCGGGCTGAGGCTATCGCCGTGTACCCAAACGAGAGTGGGACTGGGGCAATTCGGCATGGGGAAACAGGCGTTTGTGCAATTGTTCGTAACTCCCCCAAAAGGGGCAGGTTTTCGCAAGATGTGGGCAGGACATACACCATTTTTTCTGGGTATAACGGGCTAAATTTTCCTGATTGAAATAGTAGGGTTTGACGCTAAAGGTACTCGCCACCCATTGCCAGGATAAATTATTACTCGCCGGATCCCCATCCAACAGGTGCATCAAAAACCACGCCGCCCCGGTTTGCCATTTGACCCTGCGCCAGTGAATGATATAAGCCGCCAACCACAACCGGACATGGTTATGCAGGTAGCCGGTGGTCTGCAATTCCTGGCTAAAACTGTCCATACAAGGTAAACCCGTTGTCCCGTTGATAATCTCTTCCGGCAGTTCCTCCCCGTAGTCAGCGGCGGTAAAACCGGTTTTGTAGGGTTCCCGATCCTGCCAAATGCCCTCCCCCCATTGTTCGTACAATTTCTGCCAATAGTCCCGCCAAGCCAGTTGCCGCAGGAACGGTTCCACCACCGACCAGGGGTAGCCCTGGGATTGCAGATAGTCCCGCACCTCCGCCAAAGTGAGTACCCCATGCCGGATATAGGGCGATAAGCGGGTGACCGCCCCATCCAGATAGTTGCGGGTGTCGCCGTAGGAATGGGGTTGCAGTTGCGCTAGCTTGTACAGAGCCGCCCGTCTGCCCCCCACCGTTTCACTCACCGCCCCCTTTGCCCCCGGAAAAACCTGGGTCACATAGGCAATCAGGTCTTCCCGGCTGGCAAATTCCCGCTGCATGGGTTAGACCGTGGCGACTTCACTCCGGCGTTTGCGGGTGCGGCGGTTGACTTCCTCACTCGGACTGGCGGTTGATACCGTGGTTTGCAGGAGGAAAATCAACAGGGGATGACTTTTGAGTTCCCGGCGGATCAACCGTTGCAAGGCGGCTTCCATCGCCTCCCGCAGACCTGTCCAGTCCACATCCGTGCCATTCACGGCAAACTCCGACCAGCGTTCCCGCACGGTTTGCGCCAGGGTATCCTGCACCAGACGACGCAGTACGCCCAACTCCACCGCCGTCACCACCCCCCGCACATGGACTTCTGGGATCGCCACCAGTTGCCCTTGCCCATCCAGGGTAGCCGCCACCGTCACCACCCCTTCGTCGGCGAGGCGTTGCCGCTCCTTCAGCACCTTCCCGTCCACCACCCCGTCCCCGGAGGTGTCCACCAGTTCAATCCCTGCCTTGACCCGACCCACCACCTGAATCCGGTCGGGGGTGAGTTCGATCACATCGCCGTTGTCCACGATCACGATGTTTTCCGCCGGTACCCCCAGGGCTTGCGCCGTTTCGCTGTGTTTGACCAGCATCCGGTGTTCCCCGTGAATCGGCACAAAAAACTTCGGCTTGGTCAACGCCAACATCAGCTTTTGATCCTCCTGGCTCCCGTGCCCGGACACGTGAATCCCCCGCTCCTTGCCGTAGATGACCTTCGCCCCCTGCGCCATCAGCTTGTCAATCGTATTCACCACCGCAATCGTATTGCCCGGAATCGGGTTGGCGGAAAAGACCACCGTATCCGTGGGGCGAATTTGAATCTCCTTGTGCTCCCGGTTGGCAATCCGGGTCAACGCCGACAGCGGCTCCCCCTGGGAACCCGTGGTCAAAATCACCACTTGGTCATCGGGTAAATGCCGGATCACGTGCATGGGTTGCAGTAAATCATCAGGACATTGGATATACCCCAGGGTGCGGGCATGGGCAATCACATTCAGCATCGAACGCCCCAACACCGACACCTTGCGTTTGTGTTTTTGCGCCAACTGCAAAATGATATTCACCCGATGCACCGAGGAGGCAAAGGTGGTGATCAGCAACCGCCCCGGGGCTTCCGTAAACGCCCGGTCTAACCCCGGAATCACCGCCCGCTCGGAGGGGGTAAACCCAGCCAACTCCGCATTGGTGGAATCGCTCATCAAACACAGCACCCCCTTTTCCCCATGTTCGGCGAGGCGTTGCAGGTCAAACCGCTCCCCATCAATCGGGGTGTGATCCATCTTGAAATCCCCAGTGTGGATGACCACCCCCACCGGCGTGTGTAATGCCACCGTAAAGCTATCGGCGATGGAGTGGGTATTGCGGATAAATTCCACCAAAAAGGAACTGCCAATCCGCACAAAATCCCGGGGACCAACGGGGTGGAGTTGGGTGCGATTCGCTACCCCCGCTTCCTCCAATTTGGCTTGCAGGAGGGCAATCGCCAGGCGGGGACCGTACATGATGGGAATGTCAAGCTGTTGCAGATGGAAGGGAATGCCGCCGATGTGGTCCTCATGTCCGTGGGTGATGATCATCCCCTTGATTTTGTGGCGATTTTCCCGCAGGTAGGTCAAATCCGGCAGTACCACCTGCACCCCGTGCATGGCTTCCGTGGGAAACGCCAACCCCGCATCCAGCAGGAGGATTTCATCGTTGATTTCAAACACGCAGGTGTTTTTGCCAATTTCGTGCAGACCCCCCAAAGGAATGATCTTCAGGGCGGCATTGGTCTGGGCATGGGCTTTGGTCATAGGCTCCTTTAGATAAAACAACAGCACAAACGAGCACGATTCACCTCTGGTCAAGAGGGAAACTTTTAAGCCAACAGATGCAACTCCTGCATCACGGGGCGTAAAATCTGATCCACCGCCGGGTCAGCCCCCACCAAGGGTAAACGAGGGGCACCTACCGACCAACCCATCAATTCTAAGGCTCGTTTCACCGGAATCGGGTTGGTGGTCGCAAACAGGGCTTTGAAGAGTGGATATATTCTATTGTACAGTGCCTGCGCCCGTTCTGGTTGCCCCTGGAAAAATGCCTGCACCATAGTTTGGATTTCCACCCCCACCAGATGGCTGGCGACACTCACCACCCCCACCGCCCCCATCGCCAACAGGGGCAGGGTCAGGCTGTCATCCCCGGAGTAAATCGCCAATCGTTCCGGGGGCACCAACCGCCGCAATTGCGCCACCTGTTCCAGATTGCCGCTGGCTTCTTTGATGGCAATGATATTCGCCTCTTTGTCCGCCAATGCCGCCACGGTTTCCGGCAGGAGATTCACCCCTGTACGCCCGGGAATGTTGTACAGCATCAGGGGAAAATCCGGCACCGCCTGGGCAATCGTGCGAAAGTGCGCCAGCAGACCCGCCTGGGGGGGTTTGTTGTAGTAGGGCACCACCTGCAAACTGCCATCCAGCCCCAATTCTGCCGCTTTCACCGTTGCTACCACCGCTTCCCGGGTACTATTCGCCCCCGTGCCCGCCAAGACCTGCGCCCGTTCCCCCACCGCTGTTTTCACCACCCGGAATAGCTCGTACTCCTCCTCCCAAGTGAGGGTCGGGGATTCACCCGTCGTTCCCGCTACCACCAGCCCATCGCTCCCGTGCGCCACCAGATGCACCGCCAGCCGTTCCGCCAATGCATAATCCACCTGTCCATCCGGGGCAAAGGGAGTGACCATCGCCGTCAGCACTCGTCCGAAGCGGGGCATCCCAGCCCGATTTCCCTGTTCACTCACCACGCCATTCGCTACCCATAAGCACGAAAAGAATTACCACCAGCAGACGGCTGAACCGTAGGCAGTCTTCCCTTGAGTTTATCGCAAAGACCACAGGTTGCGGGACGGGTATGGGATTCATCACTCCCCTGCCAATGGGAAAAACATATCACCAGCATCAGTAACAATCGGGCACCTCTACAAATTCAAAGTTAGCAGTAGCAGGGGGCACCCCCGCCCTTGGTTCTGGAGAATTTTTGTATGCCTACGGCACGCCAGCTAATGCTAATCTAATAGAACTATTATATGTAGAGCCAGTAGTGTTGAATGTTAACGAAAGGGTGGAAAAGGGAGACTAAAAATGGTATTTTAGATTGGTAGAAACCACGAGTAACAGTATTTTTATGAGACGACAAATTCAGGGACTTATCAAGCCCTTGCTGAACCTTCTTCCCAAAAACGACTATCCAGTCTTGGATACTCGCTTGTTTGTACTCATATGGATGCACTTCATTTTAGATGCAAGAGTCGCCACCATGCGGGGCTTATTCTTCCTCTTGAATCATCTCAATTTTAAAGTTGACATATCAACGTTTTCTAAGGCGTGTAAACATCGTAGCACCGAGCCGTTTCAAGTGATCCTAAGAGAACTGCAAAAACGGCTTAAACATCATCAAGGTGAATTTAAGCACTTATTCCCATTAGATTCTACCATTATCACCCTGACCAGCAAATTATTCTGGCACTACAAGCAGGTAAAATTGACGCTTGGCCTGGATATAAATGAGGGCAATATCGGTGACGAATCAATTATATTTGGAAAGACTAATGACCATAAAATTGGGCATCTTGTGATTGGGACGATACCTGAGAATGCCGTTGGTATCATGGATAGGGGTTTTGCTTCCTGGAAATTAATGGACGAAATGTGTAAACGAAATACATTGTTTATTGTGCGGATTAGAAATAATATGAAGTTGCAACCTGACAATCCGGATATTCGGGTAATTCAATTTTTTAATGAAGAGGAAAACACAGAATATAGGCTAGCGACTAACGTGACTTCGATGACGGATGAAGAGATTTGTTCAGCCTATCGTTTGCGCTGGCGAATTGAGTTGCTTTGGAAGGCACTAAAGATGCACTTGAAATTGGATAGAATCATTACCAAGAATGAGAATGGTGTGCGGCTACAGATTTATGCCGTATTGATTGGTTATCTAATTTTAAGATTGCTGGAGATAGGTCACAATAAGACCTATGAATTGATTGACAAGTTGCGATATTTACAAATAGAAATAGGCCGACACTGTAGCTTCATGGAACTCGTAGGGGTAGAGCCGCTCGTAGGATAACCCTGACCCCTTATGTTAAGTTTTATTACGGACATTCAACACTACTGATGTAGAGCATCTCTAAAAATAGGTCGCAGGGGCGTAGCCCCCGTTTATGGTTCTCGATAATATCGGTATTCCAGTGCGATAACCTTCTGGTAAGGCAAATAAATAGAGGTGCCCTTAAGAAACTAATTAAGAGGCAAGCCTATGGCTTTTCAAATTTTGACAACTTCCGGGCGAGAACCTTAGCCACATTCTCTAATTAGAAAAAAATCATCACCCTAAATCTAGGAGAGCCTGGCAGTCATTGTTTTGGTAGCACGCAGTAATTGTTTACCAAATTGAGTACCTTTGATGTCTGATGTTTATATAGCAATCCTAAATGAGAATAGAATAGGGGTCGCAGGGGATTGTCCCCGTCCTTGGTTCTGGAGAATTCTTGTTTGCTAATCAAGTAGGATCGCTATAGTGTATTAACTACAATTGCACCGGGGCAAATAATTGCAGTCGGAGGCTCCCAATAAATCGCACCAGTGACGCAACTTAATAACCCCAATGCCCCCAACCCCCCAAGAAGTTATTTGCAAGTGTTCAAGGTTATCTGCTGGGATTGCTATGGGATTTAGGATACATTATACTACCATTAGTTAGAAAAAATTTACCTGGAAAAGCAAAATGAAAGTCGCCTACATCTTCGCCACAAACCTAGCCAGTACCTTCAAATTGGCTACCATGATTCTGCCCCAATTGGAACGGGGTGAACACGGTGCCCAAGTCGTAGGCATGATGTTTTTCGATGACAATATTTTCTGCCTGCGGGTGGGGGATCCGGTGGGGGAAAGGCTCGCCCATATTGCCAAACAAAATGGGATGTTACTGATGGTCTGCGACCAATGTGCGGTGCGGCGTGGTTTGGCGGAAGGAACGTTTGATCAATGCGGCACTGGCTCCGTCAAGGCAAAGGGTTTGGTGGAAGGGGTGGTGTGCGGGTGTTTCCCCCAACTTTATGAGGCACTCGCCGAAGCCAAGCCTGACCAAGTGATCACCCTATGAAAAACCGGTGTTGCTGATTGCCAAAAACCGTATAACGAAAACTCCAGGCTGAATGAATAACCTGCGTGGACTTCGTACCTTAAGTCAGCAACGCCTGTCCTTTATTCCTACCCTAAAATAATTGCATAACCGCTTTTACTGCAAACCTATTCAGGTTTCGACATGAACAAAGAAGCTGTTAATTTTGGCATACTCACTTGCCCCAGTTGTCACAGCCGCTCGGAGGTTGCTATGCCCACCCATGCCTGTGTGATTCTCTGGCAGTGTCCCCAGTGTGATATGGAGCTACAACCCAAGCCGGGTGATTGTTGTGTTTTTTGCAGTTACGGTGACACTCCCTGTCCGCCCATTCAACGGGAGAAAACTCTACAACAAGAGCATTGCTAAAAATACGTCGCCGGGGGCTTAGTTCTTCAAAATCTCTGCCTTCCAGGGATGAATTCTTCGCATGGTTTTAATAGAATCAAAGATATAGTCTATTTGTCAATTAAAGGATACAAAAAGCCTTGATAATTCTAAAACTTCAGCATGATTGACCTACGGCAAGTGGGGTTCAACTGTATCCCATAACTACTTAAAAGACTGTACCTCGATTTATTCAAAAATGGAGTGCCCTAAATTTTTTCCCATTGGCGGATGGGGGCGGGGGGAGGATGCCAATCTGCCTGCTCCGCTGGGGATGGGGTATTCAGACCAATCACCCGCAGGGCCGTGGGGGGTAAATGCACCTGCACCCGTTCCCCGACTTGGAACCCACCCCCGGCTTGGCGTACTTGCAGGCGGATGCCCCCCGGCAGTTGCACCCAGTAGCGGCTGTCCACACCCAGGTAGTCCACGTCGGTGATCCAAGCGGCGGATTCCCCACTGGTGGCGGGTTGGAGTTGCACCTGTTCCGGGCGGATGACCAATGTGACTGCCGCACCCAAGCTCAGATGCCCGCCGGGGTGATGCACCCGCACCTGCTGGTCATGGGGCAAACGCACCTGTATCCAAGGGCAACCCAGTTCCACCACCTGGCCGGTCAAAAAGTTGGATTCACCGATGAAATCCGCCACGAAATAACAGTTGGGCTGTTCGTACACCTCCTGGGGGGTGCCCACCTGCAGAACCCGTCCCCCCTGCATCACGGCGAGGCGGTTGGAGAGGGCAAGGGCTTCCTCCTGGTCATGGGTGACGTAGAGAAAGGTCAAGCCCAACTGCTGTTGCATCTGTTTTAATTCGCTCTGCATTTGCTTGCGAAGTTTTAAGTCCAGGGCACCCAGGGGTTCGTCGAGCAAAAGGACTTGGGGTTTTTGGATCAACGCCCGGGCCAGGGCGACCCGCTGTTGTTGACCGCCGGAGAGTTCCCGGGGATAACGGTGGGCCAAGCCGTCCAACCGCACCAAAGCCAGCATTTCCCCCACCCGGGAGCGGATTTCCCCCCGGCTCACCCCCCGCACCTCCAACCCAAAGCTGATATTCCGGGCAACGGTCAGGTGGGGAAACAGGGCGTAGTTTTGAAAAACCGTATGCACCGGGCGTTGAAAGGGCGGCACCCCCAGCAGGGAACGTCCCCCCAGGTGCAGTTCCCCCTTGTCCGGGGTTTCAAATCCGGCAATCAGGCGCAGGGTCGTGGTTTTGCCGCAACCGGAAGGACCCACCAGGGAGAAAAATTCCCCCGGTTGAATCTCCAGGTCAATCCCCGCCACCGCCGCCCGGGCCTCCCGACCGTAGGTTTTCCACACCTGGGTCAAGCGCAACATCAGCCTTTGCTCACCTGGAGTTTGACCGCATTCCAAGCCGCCTCGTAGAGCTTGAGGGTAGGGGCGGGCAGGTTCTTGAGAATGTACAGTTTGCGCATCACCGCTGGCGGGGGGTACATGGCCGGGTTGGTCAAATCCTCCGCCCGGATCAGTTTGTCCTGGATGGCGGTTTGGTTGGGGGTGGCATAGCGGGTGTAGTTGGAAATTTGGGCGGCCACCTGGGGTTCCAGCAGATAATTGATGAATTGGTGCGCCAATTCCACCTGGGGTGCCCCCTTGGGAATCGCCATTGTATCCACCCACAAAATGGCTCCCTGCTTCGGAATACTGTAGGCCAGGTCGGGGTTTTCCGCCATCACCTGAAACACATCACCGCTATTTTCAAACGCCAATACCACCTCCCCCTGATTGAGCAGTTCCTCCCCCGTATCCGGGGCAAAGGCGACGATATTCCGCTTGTGTTGGATCAGCCAATCCCGGGCCCGGTTGATCTCGCTGGCTTCAGTGGTATTGGGGTCCAAACCCAGGGCAATCAACACCGCCCCCAAAGTCGCCCGGGATTCCTCCTGCCAGGAGACCCGGTACTGGGGGTCAAACATGGCCTCCCAACTGTCAAGGGAGCGACCAATCTTTTTTTTGTTGTAGCCAATGCCTTGGGTGCCCCACTGGTAGGGCATACTGTAGCGGTTGCCGGGGTCGTAGGCCGGGTTGCGAAAGGTTTCCCCTAAATGCACCTGGTTGGGAACTTGCGCCTGATCCAGGGGCAATAGCATCCCCTCGTTGATCATCCGTGCCACCAGGTAATCCGAGGGAAAAATCACATCATAGCCAGGGTTCCCCGGTTTCAGCTTGGCGTAGAGGGTATCCGGGCTGTCAAAAGTGTCGTACTTAATCCGTACATTGAACCGCTTTTCAAACTCGCTCAACGCCTGGGGGTCAATATAGGTCGCCCAGTTGTAAATACTCAAAGTCGCCGTAGGGGAGGATGGGGTCGAAGGAGCGTTCACACCCGTACATCCCAGAGGCAGGCAAGCGACCAGCCCCAAGGTCAACAACCCCAACCACCACCGTCGCCACCAGGATTTTGTCCCCATCACCCCTTACACCTCCTTCGGCTTACCGTTCCCCCGCTCCCCCTGCATCCACCAGGCCACCAGCACCAATAGGGTCGAAGCCAAGAGCATCAGGGTAGAAATGGCATTGATGGCGGGAGTTACTGAAAATTTAATCATGCCATAGACAAATACTGGTAGCGTTGTAGCGCCAACCCCCGCTGTAAAAAAAGTCACCACAAAGTCATCCAAAGAGAGGGTAAACACCAACAACGCCCCGCTCCCGATGGCCGGAGTCAACCAGGGCAAAGTAATCCGCCAGAGGGTCTGCCAGGGATTCGCCCCCAAATCCATCGCCGCCGCCTCCCACCGGGGGTCCAATTCCGCCAACCGGGCCCGCACCACCAACGTGACAAAGGAAATCGCAAACGTAATATGCCCAATCGTCACCGTAGGCAACCCCAGGGTCAGTTTCCCGCCCCCCCAAGCCTCCCACAGCCGGAACCCCCAGGTAAAAAACACCAGCAGGGACACCCCCTGGGCAATCTCCGGGATCACCAAGGGCAACAGCACCAACGCTTCCACTGCCATCCGCCCCGGCCCCCGCCCCCGCTCCAACCCCAAAGCCAAGGCCGTGCCCAGCACCGTCGCCACCCCCGTCGTCACCACCGCCACCACCAGGCTATTGCCCAGGGCGTGCATCACCCCATTGGCACCAAACCCCACGGTTTCAGGAAAGGCCCCCCCTTCCCCGGTGAGCAACACCCGATACCAATCCCAGGTAAACCCCTGCCAAACCCCGGTGAAACGGGAATGATTAAACGAATAGACCACCAAGACCAGGATGGGCAGGTAAATAAACCCCAAGCCCAGCGCCGCCCACAGCCCTAGCCCCCATTTCGGCCAGCCTAACCCCGATCCGATGATTCCTGCCCCTCGCTATGGCCATGCCGCCCCACAAAATCCTCCGGTCGCAGTTGGGCAACAAACTCCCGGAACGCCTCCAACTCCGCCTCATCCGCCTCCCGGTCCACCGGAATCGAGGCATTGGCCACCACCTCCTCCATCACCCAAATCGGCAAGTCCGCCTTCAGGGCCAGGGCAATGGCATCGCTGGGGCGGGCATCCAACTGGCGCAACTCGTCCCCCCGGTACAGGTACAGCACTGCGTGAAATACATTGTCATGCAAAGAATGGATCACCACCCGCTTGAGGGTGACATCCCACAATTTCCAGCCATTGAGCATCAAGTCATGGGTCAGGGGGCGGGGTAAATCCTCCCCCTCCAGGGCACTGATGATGGCCTTGGCTTCCGCCTGCCCAATCCAAATGGGGATAGCCCGCCGTTCGGTGGTATCCTTGAGGAGTACAATCGGATTACGGCTCAGGGCATCCAGGGCGATCCCGGCAACCTTCATCTCAATCATGCTTGGGTCGTGCCGCCTTCGGGTTAACGATGGATTTGCTGTATTTACTATACTAAGACGGAATGACCGCTGAGGTGATCCCCCCATGTTTACCGGGCTGATCCAGACCCTGGGGCAGGTGATTGCCCAGACCCCCGACCGGCTCACGGTAGCGACGGAGATGCACCATTTCCCCGACTTGGCTGTGGGGGACAGTATCGCCGTGGATGGGGTTTGTCTGACGGTCACACAGTATGATGGGCAGGGGTTTACGGCGGCGACTTCCCCAGAAACCCGCCAGCGCACCTGTTTGGGGCAACGCCCCTGGGTGAATTTGGAACCGGCCTTACGGGTGGGGCAAAAGTTGGGGGGGCATTTTGTCAGCGGCCATGTGGATGGGGTGGGGACGTTAACCCGCCGTGAGCAGGTGGGCGGGGATTTTTGGGAATTGGACTTTAGCGTGCCCCCGCTGGTGCGCCGTTATCTGATCCCCAAGGGCAGTATTGCCATCAATGGGGTGAGTTTAACCGTTGCCCAGGTGTGGGCGGATGGCCTGCGGGTGGCGGTGATTCCCCTGACCTATACAGCGACCAATTTGCCCTACCTGCGCCCTGGCGACCCGGTCAATTTGGAAGCCGACCTGTTGGGTAAATATGTGGAACAATTGCTCCAGCCCAGGGTGGTGGAGACCCCCATTTCTCAGAATTTTTTAATGCAACACGGGTTTATGGACAGCGGGGCAAACCTGGTACAGTAGGGGTGCCGTCTCCCCAGGTGCCCCCGATGAATGACGTTGCCGCTCTCCCCTTGGCGCATCCCAGCCACTTTATCAACCGGGAAAAAAGTTGGCTCTATTTCAACGACCGGGTGCTGCACGAAGCCCTCGACCCCCGTACCCCCCTGTTGGAACAGGCGAAATTCCTGGCCATTTTTAGCACCAATTTAGATGAATATTTCATGGTGCGGATTGATGCCCTGCGGGATCAGGTGGAAGCCAATGTGACCACCCCCAGCCCCGACGGTCTCACCCCCCAACAGCAACTGGATTTGATCAGCGCCCATCTGGCACCCGTGATTAGCCAACAGCATGATTATTTCGCCCAAAATCTGCGCCCCCGTTTGGCAGAAGCCGGGATTATGATCGCCGATTACCCCACCCTCACCCCGGAACAACAGGCCTATTTGCACAATGATTTTCTGCGCCAGGTGTTTCCCATCCTCACGCCCCTGGCGGTGGACCCCGGCCATCCCTTTCCCTATATGTCCAATTTGAGTCTGAACCTGGCTGTATTACTTGAGGATACGAAAACCGGCCAGCACCATTTCGCCCGGGTGAAGGTGCCCACCAAGGCGGCGTCCAACCCTGGGGGTAAGGCGTTGAAACGGTTTGTCACCCTGCCGGAGCCGTTGCGGCCAGCGGGGGTGCGGTGGTTGGGGGTGCCCCTGGAGCAGGTGATCGGTCACAATTTGGGGGCACTCTTTCCGGGGATGGCATTGGTGGGCTGGTATCCGTTTCGGGTCACCCGGGATGCGGATTTGGAAATTCGGGAAGATGAGGCGGGGGATTTGCTGGCGGAAATTGAAAAAGAAGTCCGGAGCCGCCGCTACGGCCGGGATGCCACCCGTTTGGAAATTGCTAAGTCCGCCCCGGAGTTGGTGCGGGAGACCCTCACCCAGGGGTTGAAAATTCAAGCACCTTGGATTTATGAAATCAACACCCTGTTGAATCTGGGGGATTTGATGGAGTTGGCCTTTTTGCCCTACCCGGAACTGCGGGACCCGGATTGGACCCCGGTGATCCCCGCCCTATTTGAGGAAAAAGCCTACAGCGAAGCCCAGGGGGGGGTGGATTGGTTTAGTTTGATCCACCAGGGGGACGTGTTGGTTCATCATCCCTACCATTCCTTTGCGGGGACGGTGGAACGGTTTATTGCCCAGGCGGCTACTGACCCGGAAGTCCTCGGCATCAAAATGACCCTGTACCGTACTTCGGGGGATTCGCCCATCGTCCAGTCCCTGATTACGGCGGCGGAAAATGGCATCCAGGTGGCAGTATTGGTGGAATTGAAAGCCCGTTTTGATGAGGAAAATAACATCCTCTGGGCCCGGCGGTTGGAGCAGGCCGGGGTACACGTGGTGTATGGGTTGATTGGTCTAAAAACCCACAGCAAATTGGCCTTGGTGGTGCGCCGGGAGGGGGAAGGGATTCGCCGTTATATGCACCTGGGCACGGGGAATTACAATTCCAAAACCGCCCGGATTTACACGGATTTGGGGATTTTGACCTGTCGGGATGACCTGGCCGCCGATGTGACGGAATTGTTTAATTTCCTCACCGGTTATTCCCGCCAACGGCAGTATCGCCATCTACTGGTGGCGCCGGTGAATATGCGGGAGGAACTGGTTCGGTTGATTCGGCAGGAAGCGGCCCACGCCCGAGCCGGACAACCCGCCCGGATTTTTGCCAAGATGAACGCCCTGGCGGACACGGGCATTATTTTGGAACTCTACGAGGCGGCGCAGGCGGGGGTGGAAATTCGCCTGTTGGTGCGGGGGATGTGTACGCTCCGGCCAGGGGTGCCGGGCTTAAGCGAGCGGATTCAGGTGGTGAGCATTATTGGGCGGTTTTTGGAGCATTCCCGGGTATTTTGGTTCCACAATCAGGGGCAGGAAAATCTGTACATTGGCAGTGCGGATTGGCGTACCCGCAATTTAGACCGGCGGGTGGAAGCCCTGACCCCGGTGCTGGATGCGGGGATCAAACAGCAGTTGCAGGAGATCATGGAACTGATGTGGACGGACAACCGCCAGGCGTGGGATTTGCAACCCGATGGCACCTACATCCAACGCCAGCCTGCCCCCGGGGAGCCGGAACGGGGTTCCCATGCCCTATTGATGCAAAAAGCCTTGGCGGAGGCCACCCCAGTGGTGTAGCTCCCTAATTCACAATCCGTCCCAAAGCGGGCGGAGAAACGGGGGACTGGGCCCGGAAATAGGCTTCCCAGGCGGCCATATCCGTCACCCCCCCCACCCGTTCCTGTCCCTGGCGCAAAACGGTGAAATTGTCCCCCCCATCTGCGAGAAAACTATTTACCGTCACCCGATAGGTTTGCTCCGGGCGAATGGGCTGGCCGTTGAGGCTCATGTCCTGCACCCGGTTGCCTGGGGGGGCCGTGGGCGACCAACGGTAACGAAAGCCCTGGGAGACCTGGAGAATGCGGTTTTGTCCGGGTGTCGGGTTATCAAACTGCTGTTCCAAAAGTGCCTTGATCTGCGCCCCCGTCAGGCTCATCGTCACCAAATTATTGCCAAAGGGTTGCACCGCAAAAGCCTGCCCATAGGTCACCTGCCCCCCCGGTGCCAAGGTCAACTCCGCCCGAATCCCCCCCGGGTTCATGAACGCCACCACCGCTCCCCCTTGCTCCGGAGCTTGGGTAGCCGCCAACTGGGCATCGGCAATCAGATTCCCCAGGGGCATTTCCCCACTCGGGCTGGCAGTACGAAGTATATCCGCTGTAATTTGGCCAATCACCCTGTTTGCCAACGGGTCCGCCAGGGCTTTGTAACGGTTGATTAAACGGGTGAGCGCCCCATCCGCAGGCACGTCCCGGGTGACAATCAGGTTCTGGGCCTGAATCGCCCGCACATCTTTTGTCCGACGGTCAAGAGTGAGCGTGATTGCCGTCAGCAACCGCCCAAAGGAAGCGGCACTGGTCACCACCCGTCCACCCAGCACGCAATTGTAGGCTTGATGGGTATGCCCCGTAATGAACAAATCCACCGCCGGGTCAGTGCGTTGGACAATCTCCACAATCGGCCCGGCAATACTCGGACATTCATTGTACCCCCCGGTGGGCAGCCCTCCCTCATGCACCAGCACCACGATTGCCTGCACCCCTTGTTTTTGCAATTCTGGCACCAGGGCATTTACCGTATCCGCTTCATTCTGAAACCGCAACCCCTGAATCCCACGTTGGGAAACAATTTTCGGAGTCCCTTCCAAAGTCATCCCAATAAAGGCAATTTTTACCCCATCAAATGTGTAAATTTTATAGGCAGGTAAAATTGGTTGACCCGTTTTTTCATCAATCACATTCGCCGCCAAATATTGAAATTTTGCCCCTCTAAATGGCTGATTGTCCCGACAGCCATCCTGGGGATGACACCCCCCTTTTTGTAAGCGGAGTAACTCGGCTGTCCCCTGGTCAAATTCATGGTTGCCCACTGCATTGACCGCCAATTGCATGACATCCAGGGCTTCAATGGTCGGTTCATCATGGAAGAGGGCAGATAGCAAAGGACTGGCACCGATAGAATCCCCTGCCGAGACCAATAAAGTGTGGGGATATTTGCGCCGCAACTGCTGAATATGACTGGCTAAATATTCCACCCCGCCCGCAGGAATGCGCTGTCCATCGGGTAGCGTAAAGGTTAAATTAGCCGGTTCCAAATTGCCATGCAAATCATTAAAAGCAATCAATTGCACCGTGACGCTCTCACTCTGAGCGACAATCCTAGGCACAAAGACCAGGGTTAAAACCAGGGAACATAAACCTACCAAGAGTATTTTGAACATTTGATTCATCACCTGAGCACCTCCATCACAATCTGTATTGAATTGATAGTAATTTTAAGACATTTTTGCTCCCACAGCGTCATGATACTCCTGTCCCGAAACGCTCATTGGAATAACTATAGCAATCCTAAATGAAAATAGAATAGGGGTCGCAGGGGCACCGCCCCCGTCCTTGGTTTTTTAGAATTTCTGTATGCCTACAGCACGCAAACTAACGTCACTCGAATTAGGATCGCAATATATAGTCATTTTGATTTAGAATGCGACACTTTTTAGGTATTTGTAATCGCTCTATCTCCTGGGAACCTCTATTTATTTGAACCAATCATCAATCCCATCGTGGGAATGCCCATATTACCCAGAACCAAGGGCGGGGGTGCCCCCCTGCGACCGCTAACTTTGAATTTATAGAGGTGCCCTCCTTTTAGGACAGGGTTTTTAAGTAAAAGCGAATGTCGCAAACTTGTTTGAAACTACTATATCAGTAATCTGGGAATATGCTCAAAATTACGCCACAGTTACAGCCCATTCAGTATTTGCGGGATATGGTTAAACTGCACCCTCGAAAAAATGATGATCAACCCGATTTATTGCCTCTGCCATTGGTTACCAGTTAGGACAAATTTTTGGTCATAAACTTCATCATCCCTCGATGAAACCTGCCTGATGATTACATTATCTTTAATCGTCCATTTTTCATCCCATCTATTATTTCGATTCAGGTCAATTTTAACACGATTCCAGCGATTGAATCCCGCATCCCGATAAAGATTAACCTTGTAGTTACGACCTGGTAGTGCATCCTTGATCTTATCAGTGTTGGCGTTGGGACTCCGGATTAAATCCAAAACCTCCCTATCAACTGTTCGGAGATGAACGCTCTGAGCATAGGCGGGAGAATTGAACTTAAAAATATAGGACTGATTACTCGGAGAATGTACAATAATTAAGTCGGTTATGAATAGTGCTACAAAACTCCCAACAATACCTACAGCACTGTTAACAATACTTGCTCTAGTTAGTTCCATAACCTACTCCTTGATAAACATCATGTTACGTTCAATCGGAACAGTACAGTTACAGTAACTGTACAAGCAAGGGCGAGGCGTGTCAAACAATTGTAAAGAACCTGCAAGAATGTTACCTAAATACTCTTTTCGGTAGCGTCTCGCAGGGTAACACCGCCATGCCTCTCCCCGATCATCTAAGGTAAAATACCTGCTACCAGCCCAACACAATCTTCCCTTAAAATTAAACACTATTTCCTGTAATTGATTATGACCACCTAATTTTTTTAATAACAATTCTTCTTCGGGAGAATATTTGATTACTTCACGATCCTGTTTTTCTGGTTGAATCTTAAAGGTAATTTGATGTGAGGTAAACCAGTTATGTAAAAACACCAAATGAGGCAAATTATCTCTAGTAGCGACACAGGTCACATTGACACTAGAATGTATGGGTATATGAGACTGTAACCAATTAATTTTATTGGTAAACTCCAGTAGGGCTGATTCAGTATTGACATACTCTCTATGCAAACTGATAGAAAACACCTTGAGATGATCACCTACGGCTCCTAAAAAACTGCTCAGCCTAGAAATGGTGGCAGAAAAGTTAGAAACAATGCTTACATAGTGCCCTAAACTAACAATCCCCGCTACCAATTCAGTTAATTGCGGATGCAAAAATGGTTCTCCCCCAGATAACTTTATCTCCCATTTACCTGATAATTGAGCAAAAGTTCTCAAGAAAGCCTCTATTTCTCCCCCCCGTCTCGTTCGATCTTTCAGATGACGTTGTGTACAGTAGGAACAACGATAGTTACACGCTGTATTGATATTCCAGGTAATTACCCCTCCTAAAGATTCAGCAAAATCCTTACTGTTCATATTCAATCATCCCTCGATTAGCAGGTACAGTGCAAGGACAAATGGTATAGGGACAGGGTTGGGAATTATTCCACAATTTGACACTTTCTTGGAAAACATTACCTAAATAGCCTTCTTTATAACGCTTAGCAGTGCGACAGGACCAAGCATTACCAAACTGGTCTAGGATAAAATAATCAACACCTGCCCAACATTGATAGCCATAGTAACTAGGAGATAAATTTGCCTGTTTGGAATTTGGTTTATCGCCAATAAGTAGTGGCAAAATCTCTCGGTCGGATTCGCTATAATTAAATGTTCCTGTTTTAGTCTTTAACCACTGAGGGAAATAAATAAAACCTGCCGACTCGATTTCATTTTTTACTTCTAGTAATTCTGCCAAAGTTGTGGGCACGAGTACGCTATTGACTACAATTGTTACTTCCTGGGGTAATAAGGAACGTAAGTATTTTAGTTTAGTTAAGAAAGGTTTGAGACTGACAAATTCACGATGCAGACTCGCAGAAATGATATTAATTTTGTGTCCTATTAGTTTGCAAAATTTTGATAAAGTATGAGGAGAAGCAGATAGATTAGTCAGTACAGAAATACGATGATTTAGCTGAGCTAACCCAGGTATAACTTGATTCATAAAACCAGGAAAAGCAAAGGGTTCGCCTCCAGACATTTTAATTTCCCATTCCCCTTCTAGGTGGCTAAAGAATCTTAAAAATTTATCTATTTCTTCAGATGTAGGATAACCTTGACGATATTTAGGGGATTGGATGCAATAAGAACAATTATAATTGCATATTCCATTAGTTTGCCACTCGATGGTGCGCTGACGTTTCATGTTGACTCTGCCTCCAACCGTTGTTTCCATTTGAAATTCTGATTTAACTTACCGCACTGATAACAACTATTAAAATAGTTCCCCCCCCTTAGTCGCTCCCTCAATTCTTGCCACTTTTTACCATACCAATGTTGAGAAAATGGAGCTTCCGCCAGAGAACCTACCACAACTTCTTTTGAACAGCAGTATAAAATGGTTCCATCCACCGTAATACGACTGTAAACCCAACCCATATAACAACCAATTGATTCAATCGGGGCAGTTGCTAGAGACCCAGTGGTAACCTGCTGTTCAAATACATCCAAATTTGTTTTTACTTCTAATTTTTTAGCTATATTTTTAGCCAAGGGAATTAACAGGGTTAATAATTCTTCTCGTTGCTCGTTGCTGATCGTCCAAATCTCAGTCCCCTCTCCTAAACTAGCGAGCTTAAAAGTAATTTGGGAGGCTTGGTAGTCATGGGCAAATTTGACCATTTCAACTAACTCTCGATAATTTTCATTTATTATTACCTGGACTTGTTTGAATCTCTTTCCTGCTGATGCAAATTCTCTTAAAATTTCGCACAATCGTTCAAAATCTTTAGGCGTTAAGTTTGGATGAAATGCGGTGTATGATTTGGGAGTAACACCATTTACTGAAATCAATAGCATATCTACATTAGATACTAAAACACGTTCTGGATCACACTTTAAGGCATTAGTCAAAACTGTAGTGTGCCAACCGTATGCCTTACATTGAGCAATCATTTGGTAAATATAAGGATTGAGAAACGGCTCTCCCATTCCTGATAAAATTATAGCTTGTACAGAGTTCATCCTCGCTATATCCTGTGTGAGAGAATCAAACATTTCCCAAGACATTTGTTGCTTTTTCCAGCCGTGAGAACGGGGTGTTTTTAGTGAAGGTGAGTGATCCCAACAAGTAACACAATTTGTATTACACGCATTGGTAATATCAATATGAACTGTTTGTGGCCCAGTGTAAATACTCCCAGTTTTCATACCCAGAATATACAGATGATTTTTCATACAGCTTTAATCTCCTCTCTGCTCAGTTGAAGTGACATTGATAAATTGGCATCAGTTTGGTTCCAGTAGCGATGAAATACACTTAAACCTCGCCATAAACTCTCATGTTTGTCCAATAGGGTTTCTAAAAATTGGCTTACAGATGTGACGAAATTCTTATCAATTGAGAGTGGCAAAAGTCTTAAAAAAGATCGCACACCGTTATCATCATTAAAAGATAATAATAGAGGTAACCATTCTCTAAAAGCTTCGTATACAATTTGATAGTCATGTGCTTCTAGTTTCCATCGTTTTGACCATAACAGCCACCAATCCCAACCTGTGGTTATCTGTCCTTGAGGCATACGTTCTATAAGTTTGTAAAATACTGTTGCTTTCATTTCACTGTCTTCTAACATTGATAACCCTTGATGAACAAGCTCCCAGTCCAATCCTGTTTTCTCTACTGCTTGGCAGAAATCTATAGTTAATAATTCATCAACCTCTTCTAAAAATAGTTTGGGGGCGAGCAAATGCGTAACTATTTTGGCAGTATCTTTAGCATAGTTTTTAGGTACAAAACTTTTAGCTCTTTGAGAGAGTTCTTCCCTTTTTTTATCATCTTTCATCTGTAGGACTAAATTGTCAATATCGTCCAGAGCTAACGCAGCACCTGCTTTTACAGCAGTATTAAGTCGTTTTTGTTGGTCGTCTGCTGTCTTAGATTGACTGTAGAAGGCGGTAGGGACTCCAACATGAAGAAGTTCATAATAGCTGTTAAAGCCAGCGGCAGAAATTGCCCAGTCTATTCCAGGGAATAAATTAACTGCCAAGGGATCATTTAACCAGGTAATGTTTCCTCCTCTGATAGGCGTACCACGGTATAAAATTCCTGCACCAATCACTAGATGTAAATGATGATAACTTTCTAGTTGTTTGGCGAGACGATTCAATAAATACTCAGCTTGGGAATCTCCGCCGCCGCCAGCACTCAGCCATACGGCTTGTTTCCCCTCGGGTATGCCTAAAATCTTCCGGGCTTCACTTCGTGATAGTAACTCTTCTCTTTCTCTCAGAAAGATAGGACCAACGATATCGAGTCTGTCTTTTATCTCATCAGTAAATTCTACAGGGGGTAATTCAGATTCCTTAGGTATAATGATCCGATTGTAATAGGGCAAAAAGTTATATATATCTGCTTCTTCAGCAAATTCCGGCTTTACAGACCGGAGAATAAGTACCTTCTTCGGGACACTATCAAGAATTTGATATAATTCTCCAAAGGTGCCACAGGGAAAGGTGTCAACAATTAGAAGATCAGGATTAATTAACCCAATTGAGTGCCATATCCACTGCCTAGCGAGACGCAAATAATCTTCTTTCACAAGTTTACCTAGTTGCGCTACAGTCTTGCTCGGTATCTTAAAAGTAGCAATCCCTTCCTGAGTAGCCAGTTGAATTCCTTCAGAAGATGTGAGCAAGTAGATTTGTGGTTTTATGCCTAACAAATACAGGTATCTTTTTAGCCAGCGTAAAATACTACAAAGACGAGTAAGATGTCCTAGTCCAGACCCATTGACTCCATAAGCAACTATTTTACAGGTATTCATCAGGAAATATCTCCTTCATAGATAGAACGTGAAGATTCTCTGCGTCTTATGATGCGCCTTGAGCGTCGCCTAGAACGTCGTCTAGGAATATCATCAGTAATGGTACGTTCCTGAAGGAATTCTGGATCAGAGGTGTAATCATCAGGGATTCCACTTTCCTCAAAGGATTCTAAATCAGAGATGTCATCTAAATCTAAATTAGGATCATCATGAGTCATAACTGTCCACCAAGGAACATTTTGATTGTAGTCATAGAGTTCATAGTCTCTGAAATTCACAATTGATTCTCTAGCTTGTGTGTAGCGCATGGAATTTTCCCTAATCCTCTGGGCAGGATTTTTTATCCACATATTTGCATCACTCGCAGGGATGTTCACATCCTGATTTTTTGTGCGAGAGTATTTGGTAATTTTTTTGCGTAATTTCTGTAATTTTGTTTCTAATTGAGAGATGCGGGGTTGGAATCCTTTTTGTGCTATTTCATCCATATATTCTGCTTTTTTCTCTAGTCCATGCAGACACTTAATCATATTGGCAATTTCTGGTTCTGCCTGCGCACGTCTGCATAATTCACTGCGGTCAATATACTGTAAATGATCTTTTAATGCCTGACGACACTGGCGCAGATAGACTTCTTCTAAGGTATTGAGTTCTCTAATTACTCTCTCTCTTTGTTTGACATTATCTTCAATAGCTCTTATTTGGGCTTTAATTGGTTCAACAATACGATTCATTTCATCTAAGCGACTTCGTAAATCACGATAGTGGTTGGCTACATCGATAAAGGATTTTTGGTTGAACTTCCTGGCTGTCAAAATTGCCCAAAGCCAATGTTGGTAATAGGTTATATTCCACCACCTCCCGGTGTAAGTATAGCTATTGGTGCCGTAATTACAACGATAGAGGGTCATAAAACGTCTGTCATTCTCGTAGAGGTTAACCGCTCGCATCAATGGAGAAATCGTTTGGTTATATTCTGCTAGTTGCACTTTTAGTTGTCCACTCGGCTCTACTTCTCTGCGTCTTTGATACAATTCACTAGTCTCAAGCATCTGCAGTTCGTATTCTAAATTTCTTCTTGTTTGCTCCAAACTAGCGATAGGATTTTCAAAATCAAATCTACTGTAGCCTGTCAGCGGATTTATTCTGGCAATTACGTCTGGGTCTAGAGATGGCAGATACGAATTAACTAAATTAGAAAGTGTTAGTTGAATATCACTGTTTAATTTTCTTTCTGTCTCTATGGTTTCATTATATTCTCGTTTTAGGGAATTTAATAATTCAGCTATTTCTGTTTCTATGCTACGGGCTCTCCTGACAAATTCTGACCCTCTGACGTATCTATTGGAAAAGTAACCATTACCCCGATTAGTGCCTTCCAAATTCCTGCGGTCACCTCTAGCAGAAGAGCGTAAATATTCAACGAAAATTCCTATTACAGCAATTAATAAAAAAATAATAATAAATCCCATGATGGCTGTCCCGCAAAGTTGTAGTGCATCTTATGATATGCTAGACTTAAAACCTATAGTAATGTGATTTTTTTACTTTCATTTTAGATTTATTAGATTTAGTGCTTGCATTACAGCCCATTCATAAATTAGTTGAGCATCTACAGAATTCAAACCAATGGGTTTGTAACTGTATCCCGTAACTACTTAATAGGCTGTACCATATCTACAATCTTTAGGGCACTTCTATTTATTGCCACCACTGGAAGATTATTTCGCTAAAATTCCTATATTATCGAGAACCAAGACGGGGGCTACGCCCCTGCGACCCATTTTAGAAGTGCCCTTTAGAGAGTGCAATATCAATACCAGATAGTGCTATTTACAGTGGTCAAAATTAAGAATAGCGTGCCCTTGTCGTCATCGGTCAGGGTTGTATAATTGCATTTATGACCCTAGCTCCTTGGCGTGTCCCGCTTGCCCGTGCCCTACATCGCAACCGCTCTTTGGTCTATAGCCGTTATGCTCAATTGGCTACGGTTGATGCCCAAGGTCGTCCCCACAATCGCACTATTGTGTTTCGTGGTTTTTTTGGGGATAGCAATACTCTGGAATTTATTACTGACCAACGGAGTGAAAAAATCAGCCAAATTCATCAGCAACCCTGGGCAGAATTGTGTTGGTATTTCCCCCAAACCCGAGAGCAATTTCGTTTGGCAGGATTGGTACAAATCATTGATAGTTCACACCCTGACCCTGTTGCCCAAATGGCTCGTCACCAACGGTGGTATAGTCTATCGGATGCGGGTCGTCAGCAATTCACCTGGCCGCACCCTGGACAACCCCGCCAGGGCAATTTACCAACGGAACCTACCGATCCCCACGCCCCGCCTGCCCATTTTTGTTTGCTCTGGTTGTGTCCCCAGCAGGTAGATCACCTGGAATTGCGAGGAAATCCCCAAAATCGCTACCTTTATCACCACAATGCAGACCAGGAATGGACAGTACAGGAAGTGAACCCCTAGGGCTGATCCCATGCTCTAGCGTAAGATTAATGGGCAGGTGAGTTCATACAAAGTAAGCGTTCACAAGGGCGCAACGCCGGTGTCCCTAAAGTTTGGCAAGACCAGAAATCAATTTTTATTAGTTCCAATAAATAATGATGTCCTTATGACCGCTTAGATATAGCAGTCCTAAATGAGAATGGAACAGGGGTCGCAGGGGCACCGCTCCCGTACTTGGTTCTGGAAAATTGCTGTTTGTTAATCAAGTAGGATTGCTATAGCTTTGATTGACTTATTCGTTACGATGTCCTAGGATGTGGTCAACTAAATCTATATGCAATTGTCTGCATGGTGTTAAGGAGTTTAATATGCGTCATTTACTTTGTGGCACAGTTTTAGGTGGGTTAATTGTAGTACAAGGTGGGCTAGCGTCTGCCCAACAGATTGTTCCCAACGGGCTAGGGACGCAGGTAACGGTGAATGGTCAGCAGTTTGACATCACGGGCGGTACGAGGGCGGGGGCGAATCTCTTTCACAGTTTTGCCAAGTTTGGGTTGAGTCAGGCGCAGATTGCCCATTTCCTGTCCAACCCGGCGATCCGCAACATTCTGGCACGGGTGACGGGCGGCGAAGTGTCGGTGATTAACGGGTTGATTAAAGTCACAGGCGGCAATAGCAATTTGTACCTGATGAACCCGGCGGGGATTGTGTTTGGGCAAGGGGCGAGTTTGAATGTGCCTGCTTCGTTTACAGCTACCACTGCTGACCGGATTATGTTTCCGGGTGGGAGTTTTAATGCTGTTGGGGTGAATGACTACAGCAAATTGGCGGGGGAACCGATTGGGTTTGCTTTTGACCGCAAAGACCCGGCGGCGATTGTCAATGAGGGAAATTTAACGGTTAATCCAGGGCAAAATGTGAGTTTGATTGCCGGTCAAGTGATTAATACGGGGACGATTCAAGCATCGGGGGGGAATATCACCCTAGCTGCCGTGCCTGGGGAAAATCTGGTGCGGTTGTCCCAAGCGGGGCAATTATTAAGTTTGGAATTTAACCCCCAACAAGCCGCCCAAATAATGGATGGGGAGGGAAATATTCCTACCACTCGTCTGCCGGAATTGCTCACCGGGGGTGGGGTAACCACGGTTACTCAAAATAGCAATGGCACGGTGAGGGTAGCGGGTTCTAATGTGCAAATTCCTACAAGTACGGGCACCACAATTGTTTCTGGGGCGTTAGATGTTTCGAGTGCGAGTCAAATGGGGGGTAATGTGGGCGTTTTTGGCACCCAAATCGCCTTAGTAAACAGTGAAATTAACGCTTCAGGATTTACAGGGGGCGGTGAGATTTTAGTGGGGGGCGAATTTCAGGGCAAAGGGACGCAACCCAACGCCCAATATACGTTTGTGAGTCGTGATTCTCAATTAACTGCCGATGCGGTTAATGCTGGAAATGGGGGCAGGGTGATTGTGTGGGCGGACAAGGGGACGGATTTTCGGGGCAGTATCACCGCCAAGGGGGGACAAAACGCTGGGGATGGGGGATTGGTGGAAGTGTCGGGGAAAGAGAGTTTAAGATTCACGGGGAATGTGGATACGTCGGCACCTAAGGGCAAGACCGGTACCCTCTTACTTGACCCGAAGAATATTACTGTGATTGGTGCTTCCAGTGCGCCGGATGACAATGAGTTACCTACCATTTTCTCTTCTGAACGTCCAGAGGATAGTTTGACCATCAGCAACAGTGCCTTGCTTTCCCAGTTATCTACAAATAGTGTGACGCTCCAAGCAACGAACGATATTGAGTTCAACGCTGATTTGATTGGCTCAGGTAATTTTACCACCCTATCTGCTAATGCAGGCAATAATATCACTGCCACGGGTACCATTTCTTTGAGTAATATTGGTATCAATTTTGATGCGGGAAATAGTATTAGTACCGGCAATATCACTGCACGATTTGTTGAGCTAGATGCGGGTGGAAGCATTACTACTGGTAATATTACTGCAACATCATTCGTTGACATAGATGCTAATAGTAGTGTGACCACTGGTAACATTAGTTCGTCACAGAGTTTTGTGTTTGTATTTAACCGTAATGGTGATATAAATCTAGGCAATGTCACATCAGCAGGTCGTGTAGATATTTGGAGCGGTAACTTCTCTCTGAATTTTCGAATTGTTCCTCTTCCTGGTTCAAGCAGATTTTTAGAAGTTTTTGAGCCATCTACATTCTATAGTTTTTCCGGTAATGATGGAAATATTAAAGTCGGTGATGTTACTTCAACAGGTGTTGCGTCATTAGGTACCATTCAAATCAATACCAATGCTAATATCAAGACTGGTAATTTGAGTAATTCAGGTTTTTCGACTTCTGGTTTCAAGCTTATTAGTGCTTATGCAGGTGGTACAGTTGAAACTGGTTTTATTGATGCTCGCAATTCTGGTGGTGTCGGTGGTGATGCGTATGTGATCAGTCAGAATAGTGTTGTTCGTGTCAATGGCATTGGGCCGACGGGTTTCAGCATTGATGCGAGTGGTTCTGCAGGCGGGGGCGATATTATCATTTTCTACGGCGGGTCAAATTCTTTTGCGGTGGGCAGTGCGGCTGTCAATGGAACGGCAGGTGGTATTACAAATGGGCAGTTCTCTATCCTACCGTTCCAACAATTTAGTTCTCGTCAATTGGGAACTGTGCGACCGGGAATTATTAGAATTGGTTCACCTGAAGGGGAGGAGGCTTTGATTAACCAAATTCTCTTTGGTACACAATTTTTCGATCTCGATTTTGATCTAGGTTTAGATGCCATTGAAGACGTGGCATTAGGCGATTTTATCGCCCGTTTTAACATTGCCGAGGCGTTGGGTGCCGGGAACTTTGCGGCGATTTTGACCCTAGATACCCTATTTACTGGCGAGTTTGATCGCTTTTTGGGAGTCAATCCCATCAACGACTTAAACTCAGTGGAAGCGATTGGAAATATGCTCAGTCGCTTGGCTAAAGAAACGGGGAAAAGACCCGCCATTGTTTACCTGATGGTAGATGAACGGCAGTTGACGATTGCCGCCATTCCGCCGGGGAGTCGGGCAGGGATGGCTAGAGCAGGTTTGGTTGCATCCACTACCCCCTTTGCCCAGCGGGAAGCCAAAGTCCAGCCCGTGGTGCGGGGGTTGCCCGAAGCCAAACGTTCTCAGTTGATGCCGGTGGTAGAGCGGTTCCTCACTGCCCTCAAAGACCCCCGCCAGCGCACCAGCACTGCCTACTTAAAAGATGCCCAGCAGTTGTACCAGTGGTTCATTGCGCCCATTGAAAAAGAATTGCAAGCCCAGGGGATTGATACCCTGCTGTTCTCGATGGACAATGGCTTGCGGTTATTGCCCGTGGCGGCTCTGCATGATGGCAAGCAGTTTTTGGTGGAAAAATACAGCACGGCTTTGATTCCCAGCGTGAATTTGATTGATACCCGTTACCGCAACCTGCGGGATAGTCGGGTGTTGGCGATGGGGGCCGATACCTTTGCCAATCAAGCTCCTTTACCAGCGGTACCGGTGGAATTGAAGGTGATTACGGAGGAATGGCCGGGGCAGTCCTTTTTGAATCAGGAATTTACGGTGCAACGCTTGACCCAGGAGCGATTGCAGGGCGGTTATCCCATCATCCACTTGGCGACCCATGCGGATTTTGCCCCGGGACGAATAACCAATTCCTACATCGAATTTGGCAACAATCAACGGTTGAATTTACCCCAGGTGCGGGAACTGCCTTTGCGGGAACCGAATGTGGTGGAATTATTTACCCTGAGTGCCTGTCGGACGTCGGTGGGGGATGTGAGTGCGGAATTGGGGTTTGCGGGTTTGGCGGTGCAGGCGGGGGTGAAAAGTGCCCTAGCGTCCCTGTGGTATGTGTCGGATGAGGGCACCCTGGCGTTGATGACCGAGTTTTACAAAAATCTGCGGCAGGCACCCATCAAGGCGGAGGCATTGCGGCAGGCGCAAATTGCCATGTTGCAAGGGAAAGTCACGATTAAAGGGGGTGAATTGCGGGGGGTGCGGGGCGGCATTCCGGTGCCGTCAGCGATTGCCCAACGGGGGGATCAGGTGTTGAACCATCCCTACTACTGGGCGGCGTTTACCCTCATCGGTAGCCCCTGGTAACTATAGCCATCCTACTTGATTAACAAACAGCAATTCTCCAGAACCAAGGACGGGGGCGGTGCCCCTGCGACCCCTGTTCCATTCTCATTTAGGACTGCTATAAAATTGGGTTCCAGGGAGTTGGTTTACCAATGGGATCGCTTGAGGATGATGCTAACCAAACATTTCTTGAATCAAGTCGTGATACCGTTCCATCACCTGATTGCGTTTAATTTTTAAGGTCTGCGTCATCAATCCATTTTCTATGGTAAACGGTTCCGCAAGCAACCGAAAGGGCCCAATCTGCTCAAAGGGTCGCACACTCGGGCGGTTCTGGGAATGGGTTTTCAATTCCACCCGGTACAGTTCCAAAACCTCCGGCGTATCCAAGGTCCAAGCTCCCGGTACCGGTTCCTCATAGGGCATGGTGAGCGTATGTCCCTGCGCCTGCGCCCAAGCCTTGAGTGCCGTTTCATTGGGAACAATCAGGCACCCCAATTGCCGGGCATCTTGCCCCACCAAAATAATCTGGCTAATGTATGGACTTTGTAAACAAGCATCCTCAATCGGCTGGGGTTCAATATTTTCACCGCTACTGAGCACGATGGTGTCCTTGGCCCGCCCGGTCAGCACCAAATCCCCCTTGGGCGTGACCCAGCCCAAATCCCCGGTATCAAACCAGCCCTGGTCATCCACCACCTTGGCCGTCGCTTCCGGGTTGCGGTAGTAGCCCTTCATCAACTGGGGTCCCCGGGCCAGCACCAGACCCTTGTGGGTAGCGGGAAGCGGTTGGCGGGTTTCCGGGTCAACAATTTTGATCTCCGTTCCGGGAATGGGCAGTCCGGCGGAATAGCGCAAATTTCGGGTCACCCAGCGGGCGGTCAACACCGGGGAGGTTTCCGTCAAACCGTAGCCCACCAGGATGGTCAGCCCCGCCAATTCGTAAAAATCATCCAAATACCGGGCCAGGGCACCGCCGCCACTCGCCCCCTCCTTCAGCCGTCCCCCCACCGCCTGCCGAACCTTTCGATACACCAGCGCATCTCCCAGACGATGCAGGGGCCAAAGGCACAGCGCCACCAACCCGCCCCCCAACCGTTGCAGGGGACTGGGTTCCACCGGTTCCAGGGTCAACCCTTGCCAGAGCCGTTTGCCGTAGATGTAGCGTTTGCTGATGCCAATCAAACTCCAGATCAGCTTTTGTTTCCCAGGGGGCTGTTGCCGAAATTCCCGCTCGACCCCCTCGTAAATGGACTCCCACATCCGGGGCACTCCGACAATGTGATGGGGTTTATATTTGGTTAAATCCTGTTTGAAATGCCGCAGGGTGCTGTAAATTTGGTGAATCCCCCGGGAGAGCAAAAAATATTCCCCGGAACGCCCGTAGGTGTGCCAGGTGGGGAGCAAACTTAAGGCAATATTCCCCGGTTGCGGCGTAAAGACAACGTACAGATTTTCGATTTGATGTAATAAATTGCCGTGGCTGAGCATCACCCCCTTGGGTTTGCCCGTCGTGCCGGAGGTGTAGAGCAGGGTCGCCAGGGACTCGGGTTCCAGGTGAGGGGGCTTGAATTCCCATTGTTCCCCCCGTTGCATCACCTGGTCAAAGCTCAAGCTATCCCCCGTCTCCCCCCAGAGGGTGATCACCGCCCGGGGTTGCCATGCCCCCAGATAGGGAGCCAGCCGTTTGAGCACATCCGGGGTATCCACCACCAAAAAACTGCTTTCACTGTTGCGGTAGATAAAGTCTAATTCCTCCAGGGGTGCCTGCGCCCCCCGCACCACATCCACGCCCCCGGCGCACATAATCCCCTGATCCGCAATCATCCAGCGGGAGCTATTGTCCGCAAATAGAGCCACCCGTTCCCCCGGTTGCAATCCCAGCGCCTGTAATCCTTGGGCAAACCCCTGAATCTGTTGGGCTAATTCCGCATAGGTAAGCCGCACGGGGGGGTGCCGGTGGGGTTCCTCCAGGGCAATGTGGGTGGGGAACTTTTGGGCTAGTTCCGGCCAGAGGTCGGGCAGGGCAGACCAGGGAGCCATGATCAATTGGGATAAATTCAGTTTTTTATAGGGTAACGTGTTCTGGTGCCATCCCTGGCAATAAAACGTTATAATTTGCTCGGAATCTAGGGGGGATGCAGGTGGTGCTACGAGCCTTTTTCATCGGACGGGCGGCGGCCCAAGCCCTTTACGAACAGGTGGGCAATGTGGTGGGGGAAACCCTGGCCACCCTCGGTCGGTGGGATGCCCAGCAACGGGAAGTCCTGCGCCAACAGATTCAGGAAATTTTAGAGCGAGCCGCCCAGGAAGAACAGCAAATTACCCAGTCCAAACCCTTGGTCAAGGGGCAAAAACCCCTGGATTTGCAGACCACCATTGATGAATTGCGGGCGGAAATGGCTCGTTTGCGTACCGAACTCAAGCGTTATCGCCAGCAGAACTAGGGTGGCCGTCCTCGTCAGTAGCAAGCAGTACCGGTGGAATCGGGAACGCTATTCCCGTTGGCGACGCTCTTTGGACATTTGGGCGTTTGTCCTACGATTTTTAGCCGCCCAATGGCTCTACGAAAAAAGCTGGAGTTACCGGGGCGGGGCCACACCGGAAAAACGAGCCAATCGTCGTCGCCGCATTGCTATCTGGGTGCGGGAAAATTTACTGGATTTGGGGCCAACCTTTATCAAAGTGGGTCAGCTATTTTCCACCCGGGCGGACATTTTCCCGGCGGAATATGTGGAGGAATTGTCCAAATTGCAAGACCAGGTGCCCGCCTTTAGCCTTGAGCAGGTGGCGCAAATTATCGAAACGGATTTGGGCAAACCCCTGGAAAAATTATTTCTCAATTTTGAAGCCACCCCCTTGGCGGCGGCGAGTTTGGGGCAGGTCCATCGGGCGGAATTGCCCACCGGGGAAACGGTAGTCGTGAAGGTACAACGCCCCGGTTTGCGCCAATTATTTAACATTGACCTGGCGATTGTCAAAGATATTGCCTACTATTTTCAAAACCATCCCCGTTGGGGACCAGGGCGGGATTGGTTGGGGATTTATGAGGAATGCTATCGCATTTTATTTGAAGAAATTGATTACTTAAATGAGGGGCGGAATGCGGATGAATTTCGGCGCAATTTTCGGGACGTACCCTGGTTAAAAGTCCCCAGAGTTTACTGGCGCTATTGTTCTGCGCGGGTGCTGACCTTGGAGTATTTACCGGGGATCAAAATTAGCCATTACAGTGCCCTGGATGCCGCCGGATTGGACCGCAAGCGGATTGCCGAATTAAACGCCCGGGCCTACTTAGAACAGGTGCTGAATCATGGTTTTTTCCACGCTGACCCCCACCCCGGTAATATCGCCGTTGACCCGGATGGCAGTTTGATTTTTTATGACTTTGGCATGATGGGGCGGATTCACCCCCAAACCAAGGAAAAATTGGTGCAAACCCTGATGAGTATTGTTGAACGGGATGCGGATGGGGTGATCGAGTCCTTGGTGGAACTCAAAGCCCTGGTGCCCCAGGGGGATATGGGGCCGGTGCGCCGGTCGTTGCAGTACGTTTTGGACAATTTGCTGGATCAGCCCTTTGAAATGCAGTCCATTGGCACGATCAGCGAGGATTTGTACGCCCTTGCCTACGACCAACCCTTTCGTTTTCCCGCTACGTTTACCTTTGTGATGCGGGCATTTTCCACCCTGGAGGGCTTGGGGCGAGGCTTGGATCGGGACTTTCAGTTTTTTAGTATCGCCACTCCCTACGCTTTACAAATGATGGATAATCGCAGTAACGGAGACCTGTTGGGTCAGTTGGGTCGCCAAGCGGCCAAGATGAGCAATTCTGCCCTGAGTTTGCCCCGGCGGGTGGAGGAAACCCTGACCAAGATTGAGCGGGGGGATTTGGTGGTGCGGAGCCGCTCGTTGGAGACGGAACGGTTATTGCGCCGCCTCAGTGCCCAGCAGGTATCGGGCAATTATCATATCCTGACGGGCAGTTTTTTGATCTGCGGCACCATTTTGCTGGTGAGTGGTTACGGCTGGCTGTCCCTACTGGCGGGCATTCTGGCGGGAGTGACGGGCTGGCGGGGCTGGCGGGTGTGGCAAAAGCACGAACGGTTTGAACGGATGTTCTAGGGGTCATTCGCAATAGCCGTGAATTAATAGAGGTGCCCTTGTGTCACTTAAAATCAGGACAGTTCTATAGTAATTGCATACAATTCGTGTGAATAACAGGGCAATTTAGGACTAAAACAGTACTATAGCCATCCTACTTGATTAACAAATAGCAATGCTCCAGAACCAAGTACGGGGGCGGTGCCCCTACGACCCCTGTTCCATTCTCATTGAGGACTGCTATGGGACCCGTCCCTCTCAGCTTTCTAAGGATAAAGTTTCTGTTTACGATCATGCCGCACCCCCTGATGCACCAATTCCTGTGAACCAAAATTGCCCCATCCCCGTATAAACGATTGGCTACCATAGGAGGTAACGTAACACTAAGTTTTATGTACGGGCGCTGGCTGGGGCTGATGGTGGTGGGATTGCTGTCTCTGTGGGGAGGGTTGGGCATGGCTGGGCCCGCCCAGGCGGCGAGTCCCCGTTATGTGCAGGCGGAACTGGTGAGCGAGGTGCGGACGGTACAACCGGGAACGCCATTTTGGGTGGGCTTACGGCTACAGATCACCCCAGGCTGGCACGTCTATTGGCAAAATCCGGGGGATTCCGGGGATCGGGTGCGCCTAACTTGGCAACTGCCCCCAGGGGTGACGGCGGGGGAATTGCAATGGCCTTACCCCCAGCGGTTTCCCGTTGGCCCTCTGATGAATTTTGGTTACGAAAACCAGGTGTTGCTCCTCAGCCAAATTACGCCCCCAGCGGACCTCACCCCCGGTCAAACCTTGGATTTGCGGGCGCAGGCCAGTTGGTTGGTGTGCCAGAAAGATTGCATCCCCGAAGCGACCCCCGTGACCTTGAGCTTACCCATTGCCAGTTCTGCCCAGCCCAATCCAGCGGTGACCAGGGCGTTTGCACAGGTGCGGGCGCAACATCCCCAGCCGGCCCCTTGGTCAGTGGTCTATGGGGTTGACGGGGAAAAATTGACATTAAGTTTGCCGGTCGGTGGGGTGAAGGAAGCCCGGTTTTTTCCCCTGGCGGATGGGGTGATTACCAATGCGTCGCCCCAAACCTTGACCAGCAGGGGACAGGTCACCGAATTAACCCTACAGCGGGGCTATCAGGAACATTTAACGACGGTGGCGGGGGTGTTGGTGCTGACCACCCAGCAGGGAACCAACGCCTACACCATCCAGGCGCAACCGGGAACCCTACCCACTGCCGGGGGGATGGGCCATCTGGGACGGATTTTGGGGCTGGGCTTTTTGGGTGGACTGGTGTTGAATGTCATGCCCTGTGTCCTGCCGATTTTGTCCCTGAAAACCCTGCACTTGGCGGACAAGATGCGTCAATCTCCCCGGCAAGTGCGCTGGGGGGGGGTGAGCTACGGGGCGGGAGTGCTGGTGAGTTTTGTGGCGCTGGCGGGCGGGTTGCTCATCCTGCGGGGGCTGGGGCAACAGTTGGGCTGGGGATTTCAGTTGCAATCGCCGGGGATGGTCCTCCTATTAATGTATGTCCTGTTTGCGGTGGCACTGAACCTGTCCGGGGTGTTTCAGGTGGGCACGGGTTGGCTGGGGGTGGGGCAAACTTTAACGGAACGACCGGGGTATCTGGGGGAATTTTTCACCGGGGTGCTGGCAACGGTGGCGGCGACTCCCTGCACGGCTCCCTTTATGGCGACGGCGATTGGGGCGGCTTTGACGTTACCCCCCGGGGCGGCGATGGGAGTCTTTATCAGCCTGGGGGTGGGATTTGCCCTGCCCTACGTGGCTTTGTGTTTTGTCCCAGCTTGGCGCAAGTGGCTACCCAAACCGGGAGCCTGGATGCACACCCTGCAACGGCTGTTGGCGTTTCCCCTCTACGGAGCGGCGGCTTGGTTGCTGTGGGTACTGACCCTCCAGACCGGCACCGATGGCTTGGCGGTGGGACTGTTGGGGCTGGTGCTGTTGGGGTTGGCGGCATGGCTGTATGGTCAAAGTCAAGCGCAGATTGCAGGGCGTAGGCTTGCTATTTTTAGTACATTGTTAATTTTAAGCTTTTGTCTGACCCTGCCGAGTTGGTTGCCCAGTGGTAATGCTTTTGTTTATACGAATACCCCAGACACCCAGGGAGCAAGTTGGGAACCATTTACCCCCAGCCGGTTGCAGGCACTCCGTCAGCAGGGGCAACCCGTGTTTGTGAATTTCACGGCGGCCTGGTGTGTGACCTGCCAAGTGAACGAACGCTTGGTCTTCAGCCAGCCGGAGGTGCAACGGGCTTTTCGGGAGCGGGGGGTCACCCTCCTCAAGGCGGACTGGACAAGGCAAAATCCAGAGATTACCCAAGTTTTGCAGGGGTTTGGCCGCAGTGGGGTGCCCCTGTATGTCCTGTATCCGAGGGAAAATCAGCCCCCGGTGGTGTGGCCGAGTCAGCTTAGTCCGACTCAGGTCACGGCGTTGTTGTCGGCTCAACTAGGAGGTTAACTATGGCTCGGTTTTCTTGGTTCGTTCCTGCTACCGCCGCTGTGGTGATCGCTGGGGCAACCATAAGTACATTCACTGTCAATACATCTGCCACCGTGCGGGTGGGGAGTCCTGCCCCGAATTTTACCGCTAAGACCAGCGCCGGGCAGACGGTGAGCCTCAGCGACTACAAGGGCAAGGTGGTGGTTTTGGAATGGACAAACCACGAATGTCCCTTTGTGGTCAAGCATTACAGCACGGGCAATATGCAAAAACTCCAACAGGAGGCCAAGGCGAAGGGGGTGGTGTGGTTCTCCGTGGTCTCCTCCGCGCCGGGGCAACAGGGGTTTGTCACTGCCGAGCAAGCCAATGCGGTAGTGAAGGAGAAAAAAGCCAGTCCGACGGCGGTACTGCTCGACCCGGATGGCACCTTGGGGAAGCTGTACGGTGCCCGAACCACCCCCCATATGTTTGTGATTGATAAAGCGGGTCAATTGCAGTACATGGGAGCGATTGATGATGCCCCCAGCTTGGCAAACCAAGATGTCACCAAAGCCAATAACTACGTCCGTGCGGCGCTTGGACAAATCATGGCCGGTCAAAAGGTGACGACCAGTACTACCCAGCCCTATGGGTGTTCGGTGAAATACAAAAACTAAAAGAAATTCGCTAACACCCACTTTTGAGACATCCCTGAACCTAATTGAGGGGTGTCATTTTTTTGCGATAAAATCCTATGAAACTTGAGCAAAACAGTTCTCCGGGCTTTAGGGTGCAAGCTGAAGGGAAATAGTTTTGGGGCAATTCTAAAAATGGGTCGCAGGGGCACGGTTTCCGTCCTTGGTTCTGGGGAATTGCTTTTCACTAATCAAGTAGGATTGCTATATAAGTTTAGTATTAATTTTTATAAACATTTTGGCATGATTGTTAAATTTAGCAGGATTTCGTCACAACAAGCCGCCAAATGCGAAATTGAGAACTAGGCTAAAGAAATAGAGGTATGCGATTGGGGTTATGAATACGGCAGAATTGTTGGTTCACTGTTTGGAAAATGAGGGTGTGGAATACATTTTTGGCCTGCCTGGAGAAGAGAATTTAGACCTCTTGGAGGCCATCAGTCATTCTTCAATTCAATTCATTACCACCCGCCATGAACAGGGGGCGGCTTTTATGGCTGATGTCTATGGTCGTTTAACCGGGCGGGCAGGGGTTTGTTTATCCACTTTGGGCCCCGGCGCCACTAACTTGATGACCGGGGTGGCAGATGCCAATTTGGATGGGGCACCTTTGGTCGCCATTACGGGGCAAGTGGGCACGGATCGGATGCACATTGAATCCCATCAATACCTGGATTTGGTGGCGATGTTTGCCCCCGTAACCAAATGGAATGCCCAGATTGTACGCCCTAGTATTACGCCAGAAATTGTCCGTAAAGCCTTCAAAATTGCCCAACAGGAAAAACCGGGGGCGGTGCATATTGATTTGCCAGAAAATATTGCCGCCATGCCCGCCGCTGGCCATGCCTTGAAACAGGATCGTAAGGAAAAAGTTTATGCTTCTTTCAAAGGTATCGAACTGGCCGCCCAGGCGATTGAAAATGCCAACAATCCCTTGATTTTAGTGGGCAATGGGGCAATTAGAAATCATGCCCATCAGGCGCTTACGGAATTTGCCGAAGCATTAAATATTCCCGTCGCTAATAGTTTCATGGGCAAAGGGGTGATTCCCTATACCCATCCCCTGGCTCTGTGGAGTGTGGGTTTACAACTGCGGGATCATATTAACTGCGCTCTTGAACATACGGATTTAATCATTGCCGTTGGCTATGACCTGGTAGAATACTCTCCCAAAAAATGGAATCCTCAGGGCACGATACCGATTATTCATATCGCTCAAAATTCTGCGGAAATTGACAGCAGTTATATCCCAATTGTGGAAGTTGTGGGCGATATTTCCGACTCCCTCAAAGAGATTCTCAAGCGCACCCATCGTCGGGGCAAACCGGAACCCTATGCCCTGCAATTTCGGGATGAAATTTGGGCGGACTATCAGCGTTATGCCCAGGATGATGAATTTCCTATCAAACCCCAAAAACTCATCTATGATTTACGGCAAGTGATGGGAGCCGATGACATTGTGATTAGTGATGTGGGTGCCCACAAGATGTGGATGGCACGTCATTACCATTGTCTGCAACCCAATACTTGCTTGATTTCCAATGGCTTTGCCGCTATGGGCATTGCGGTACCGGGGGGCATTGCCGCCAAATTAGTGGCTCCGAACCGGCGGGTGGTGGCGGTCACCGGGGATGGGGGATTCATGATGAATTGTCAGGAATTGGAGACTGCTTTACGGGTGAAAACCCCTTTTGTGACGATTATTTTCAACGATGGGGGTTACGGTTTGATTGAGTGGAAACAACACCAACATTATGGGCATAGCGAGTATATTAAATTCGGCAATCCTGATTTTGTGAAACTCGCCGAAAGCATGGGCTTAAAAGGCTATCGCATTGAAAAAACGGCGGACTTTATCCCAACCTTAAAAACCGCTCTGGAACAAACGGTTCCCACAGTCATTGATTGCCCGGTGGATTATCGGGAAAATCTACGGTTTACCCAACGGGCGGGGGATTTGGTCTGTCATATTTGAGCCTGGTCAAACTTAACCAAATTCGAGGGGCAGAGAAGCGCTGAAAAATACCTGGTGGGCATCTCTAAACATGGCTCGCAGGGGCGGGGTTATTAAGAAATCCCCGGATTGCTGACAATCGCTACGGCCGGGACAGGCTTTATGGCTCGGTGCGCAGACCCTCTGTGTACGTGCAAAAATCAATGGGACTGGATGCCATCCCCGTCCTGTGCAGTAGATCACAGATTCAGGGGCAGTAGCATCACTTGACCTTCCCTGGGGGTCACTTAGTATATAGTCAGGGACAAACAATGGTTCCTCGCTGAAAGTCCACGCTTCTCAACCCTCGTTTCCCTCAGGAGTTCACGCAGTATGCTTCGCCTCAAGTTTGCGGTTATGCTCGGTGTTTGTGCTGGTGCTTTGGTTACGACTCCGGTTCAGGCGAATCCACTCCAGGCATGGACAGGCCGCCTGTTGGACTGGGGACAAAAACGACCTGTGGCTACTGTGACGACTGTCGGGTTTATTCCGCCTACGGGGGGATTGCCTGCCAACCGGGAGGGTGGTTCCGCTCGAGGCGGTATGTGTCCCAATAGTCCGCAACGGCTGACCGCTCTTTTGCCTAGCTCGTCCCTGGGACTGACGATAGCGGCTCGGCCGAGCTTTTTTGCTTATCTGCCCCCAACCGGAGGTCGTCCGGTGGAACTGATGCTGCAAAATGCTCAGGGGGAAGTCTTGCATCTTTCCAGCTTTCAGACCAACAAAGTCGGGTTAGTACGGGTGGATTTACCCAACAATGCCCCAGAACTGACCGTGGGAGACACCTACCGCTGGTATCTGTCCATCATCTGTGACCCCAACGATAGCAGTGCCAGTTTACATGTGGGCGGTTGGGTGCAACGGGTGGCTTTGTCGGACAATCTACGGCAACAACTGGTGAAAACTCCGGTGGCTGACCGTCCTTACCTGTACGCAAAGGCTGGTCTATGGCATGAAACTTTGGTTTCCCTCATGGAATTGCGCCAAAGTCAACCCGGCAATGCGAGCCTGCAAACGGATTGGACATCTCTACTGAAGTTTGAGGGTTTGGAACAGGTGGCTCAAGAACCTTTTGTCGGCAATTTGTAGCCAATGATATAGCAATAATCCTACTTGATTAGTGAACAGAAATTTCCCAGAACCAAGGACGGGGACGGTGCCCCTGCGACCCCTATTCCATTGTCGGCGTTACTGATTGAAAGTATGAAACTACGTACGTTGTTAATTCAACCGTCGCTGTAGGTGGGGTTTTCCCCGTGTGGTTTTTTGAAAATCATACCCAGATTCAGCAACGCCCACTTGGTTGATGTCCGTAACGCATTGGAACAGTTAAAATAGGGAGAACTGCTAGATTTCTCAACCCTCGATTGCGTTCATGGGGCATATTGGAAACCCTATACTAATCCCTCGATAAAATCGGCGACATACCAGCCCCGGACGTGGCTTGGTGCCTCTTGTATCGGCAATAGTTCAGCCCTGGGAGAGGGATTCTTCGGGATTGAGATTAAATAAGGTGTGTAAGGTTTGTAACGCACGTTTACGGGCGGCAATATCCCGTTGGGCCCGCAGTTGTACCATCGGGTCGTGCAGAATTTTATTGACAATTCCCTTAGTCAGGGCTTCAACCACTTCCCGGTGTTTGCCGGTCAAATCCGCCCCCAAGCGGGAAAGGGCTTTTTCCAATTCCTGTGCCCGGATCGCTTCCACCTTGTCCCGCAGTTGATTTAAGGTGGGCACGGTTTCCAGGGATTGCCACCAGCTATCAAAAGCCTCCAGTTCCTCCTCCAAAATGGCTTCCGCCTCCAAGACCAATTGCCGCCGCCGCTCCTGGTTGCGGTTGACCACCTCCCGCAGGTCGTCCACATTGTAGGTATGGACATGGGGCAATTCATTCACATCGGCGGCCACGTTGCGGGGGACGGAAATGTCAAAGAGCATCAGGGATTGGTTCGGTGCCAGCCAGGATTGCAGTAAACCCCGATGCACCAGGGGTTCGGTCGCCGCCGTACTGGTAAACATCACATCGGACTCGGGGATGGTTTGGGCTAAATCCTCCAGGGCAACAATGTGGACTTGGGTCTCGGGAAATTGGCTGACCAATTCCATCGCCCGCTCCGCCGACCGATTCACCAGGGTCAACCGATTCACCCCCTTCGCCACCAGATGGGTGAGCAGGAGCCGTGCCATTTTGCCCGCCCCCACCACCGTCACCCGGGCCCGGTGCAGATGGGGCACCCGCAGATAGGCCAACTCCACCGCCGCCGAGGAAATGGACATGGCACCGCTACTGATGCTGGTCTGCGCTCGCACCCGTTTCCCCGCCTCCAGGGCACCCCGCAGTAAACGGTTCAGCACCGTCCCGGTACCCTTGGCATCCTGGCCGAGTTTATGGCAATGCTTCACCTGCGCCAGAATTTGCCCCTCCCCCAGCACCAAACTGTCCAACCCGGCGGCCACCCGCAGTAGGTGCATCACCGCATCCTGGTGCAAGAGAGTGAAGAGATAGGGGCGCAACTGGGTCAGGGGAATGCCGCTGTGTTCCGCCAAAAAAACCGTCACCTCCCGAATCCCCTGGGTGGCATCCGGCGTGACCAAATACACCTCCAGCCGGTTGCAGGTGCTGAGAACCGTGGCTTCCTGGATGTGCGGATAGCTACACAACTGCTGAATCGCCGCCACCCGCCGCTCCTCCGGGATGCTCAACTTTTCCCGCACGGCCACCGGTGCGGTTTTATGACTCAACCCGACCACGACTACCGGCATTGCCCCACCCCCTAACGTAGTTGAATGACCTTGGGTTGCCCTGTCAGATGGATCGTGTCCACAAAGCGCGCCGTCCGGGACTGGGTAGAAATCACCAGGGTGGAAGTCCGCACCCCGCCCGTGAAAAAGCGCACCCCCTCCATCAATACCCCCGGCGTAATCCCCGTAGCCGCAAACAGCACCGTCTGACCGCTGGCCAATTCTTCGGCATTATAGACCTTATCCGGGTCGGTAATCCCCATTTCCCTGAGCCGTTGGATATTCCCTTCTCGGGTCCATTTCTCGCTTTCCGGGGTTTTGACCACCGCCGGGTCATAGACCAACTGCCCCTGGAAATGGCCGCCCAGACAACGCATGGCCGCCGCCGAAATCACCCCCTCCGGTGCCGCCCCAATCCCCATCAGGGCATGGATATTCGTCCCCGCAAACGCACAACACAGGGCCGCCGACACGTCCCCATCGCTGATCAAGCGCACCCGGGCCCCCGCCGCCCGAATTTCCGCAATCAGTTCCTTGTGCCGGGGACGGTCCATCACCACCACATTCAAATCCTCCATCGCCCGCCCTAGACATTCGGACAGGATGCGTAAGTTTTCCGTCGGCGTTTTGCGAATATCCACATGGTTGCGGGCCGCCGGGGGAGCCGCCAGCTTATTCATATAAAAATCCGGGGCGGCAAACAATCCGCCTTTTTCCGAAATCGCCAGCACCGCCATCGAGCCATTTTGCCCTTTGGCCACCAGGTTGGTGCCCTCGCAGGGGTCCACGGCAATATCAATTTCCATCAATTCTTCCACCGAACACACCTCAGCGGCATTGGGCTGGGTACAAATCCCCACCTCTTCACCGATGTAGAGCATGGGGGCTTCATCCCGTTCCCCCTCCCCGATGACAATCCGCCCCCGCATATAAATCTGGTTCATCCGGGCGCGCATGGCCTCCACCGCCGCCTGGTCCGCCCCATCCTTGTCCCCTTTACCCATGTACTTGGCCGAAGCAATCGCCGCCTGCTCGACCACCTCAATAATCTCTAACCCAATCGTGCTATCCACAAATTTCCCTCAACGGATGTCCCCTGTTCCAGTCTATCAGGGGCCAGAAAACCGGGAACCCTGGCTAAATATTAAACTTTGTAGCACTAGGTAAATAATTTTCACAATTTCTTTGGTTTACCCGCATCATCTGCTAAAAGTCCCAGCACCCGTAAGTCCTAGCGGCTCAGAATCCCCGACCATTGCACCTGGGTTTTCCCGTCCCGGCGGTAGGAATAAAACCGTTCCGGCTCAGCGTAAGTACAATGGGGGGACACGGCGATCTGGTCAGGCTGGATGCCCAACTGCAATAACTGTCGCACCTGCACCCGGCGCAAATCCAACCGCCACCGTTCCCCATCCGGTCGGAGCAATTCCGGCTCGGTTCGCCATTGGGCAATCACATCGGTCATCGTGGGTTGGTCTGGAGTCACCACCGTAGTTGCCAGTGCCGCCACCACATCGTCCTGTACCTGATAATTACCGCCGCTGATGGCTGGACCGAGGGCCATGCGTAAGCTGGACAATTCACTGCCCTGGTGGAGCAATTTTTGTACTGCTGTGGGAATGATCTGCGCCGCCGTCCCCCGCCACCCCGCATGGAGTGCCGCCACCGTCCCCGTGTGCAGACAGCCGATCAGCACCGGCACACAATCCGCACTGCACACCCACAAGGCTTGACCGGGTTGGGTCGCCATCAGCCCATCCCCCGCACTCCCCGACTGCCTATCCATTGGGGACAGCACCAAGCCGCTGTGAATCTGCCGCAACCGGTAGTTTTTCACCCCCGGGAACTCCCGCTCCCCCAACCGCCCGCCAAATTGGTGCCGCCAACTCGCCAACAGGTCACAGGTGAGGTGCGTCTCCCCCTGCCAATGCCATCCTGCCGCCATCATCGCTGGACGTACCAGTTAGTGGGAATCACCATAGAAAACTCAGATGTGATGAACATTATGGTAGCGAAAAATTTTGCCCGCACCCCTGACCCAATCGGTGAAAACGTTCCTGTATCATAAATAAAGGCACTTCTAACAATAGGTCGCAGGGGCGTAGCCCCCGTCTGTGGTTCTCAATAATATTGGCATTCCAGCGAGATACCCTTCTGGTAATGCAAACAAATAGAGGTGCCCATAAGTTAAATAATGCTGACTAACTGCTGTCTTTTCCCCATGACTTTAACCGTTTATAACACCCTGACCCGCAAACTCGAACCCTTCCATCCCCAACAACCGGGGGTCGTGACCATGTATGTCTGTGGTGTAACGGTTTATGATTACTGTCATTTGGGGCACGCCCGTAGCTACATTGTCTGGGACGTGGTACGCCGATATTTAGAACATTTAGACTATGAAGTCCGCTATGTGCAAAACATCACCGATATAGACGATAAAATTCTCAAAAAAGCCCAAGCTGAACAGGTACCCATGCAGGTGATTACCGAGCGATATATTCAAGCCTGCTATGAAGATATGGGTCGCTTAAATATCCTCCCAGCTTGGCAAAATCCCCGGGCGACCGAATCGATCCCTGACATGATCCAGTTAATCCAAAACCTGGAATCCTTGGGTTATGCCTATGCCGCCGCTGGGGATGTGTACTATGCGGTAGAGCGTTTCCCCACCTACGGAAAACTTTCCCAGCGCACCCTTGACCAAATGCAATTAGGAGCCAGTGGGCGGGTCGAAAAAGGGGAATTTGAACGCAAGCGACATCCCCTGGATTTTGCCCTGTGGAAAGCCGCCAAACCTGGGGAACCAGCGTGGGAATCTCCCTGGGGTCCTGGTCGTCCGGGCTGGCACATTGAATGCTCAGCGATGGTGTACAAAACCTTGGGGGCAAGCATTGACATTCACGCCGGTGGTACGGATTTGATTTTTCCCCATCATGAAAACGAAATTGCCCAATCGGAACCAATCACTAAAAAACCCCTCGCCCGCTATTGGTTACACAATGGTTTTGTCACCGTGGATGGGGAAAAAATGTCGAAATCCCTGGGGAATTTTCGCACCATTCGGGATGTCTTGAACCACTATGAACCGATGGCATTGCGGTTGTTGATTTTGCAATCCCACTACCGGCAACCCATCGAATGCACGCCCGCCGCCCTCCAAGCCGCCCAATCCGGTTGGCATACCCTCCAACAAGCGGCACAAATTTACGATTTGCAGGCGGATTTTACCGGGGATAAAAGCGATTGCGACCCGGAAATCTTAGCGCAATTTGAACGGGGCATGGATGGGGATTTTAACACCCCCGCCGCCCTCGCCGTTCTGTTTGGTTTAGCCAAAAAGTTAAAGGGAGCCAGGGATAGGGTTACGCCCGCATCTCGGAACATTTGGCAGACGTTTGTTTATCTCGCCCAGAATGTTTTAGGGTTAAACTTTACCTCCGCTGAATTGCCATCAACAGCGAACAAAACTGAGCAAGATAGAGCAACCCCACAATCCCTGAGTGAGGAAATTCAAGTCCTAATTAAAAAACGCAAAGAAGCCCGTTTATCCAAAAATTATTCAGAAGCTGACCGCATTCGCCAGGAATTGGCAAAAAAGGGCTGGCGATTGATTGACCAACCCAATGGGGAAACCCTGGTTGAGGCGTGTTCCGAGTGAAGCCCATTATCCTGGTGGGAGCCGGTCCCGGTGCCCCGGAACATTTAACCTTCGCCGCCCGGGAAGCCCTTCAGCGAGCCGATGTGGTGATTTATGACACCTTGATTGATCCCCGCATTTTGGCACTGCTACCCCCCCAGGTGGAAACCCGTTCTGTCCAGGGTTTGTCCCAGGATGAAATCAATTATTTGTTATTACAACATTATAACAATGGTCAGCGGGTGGTACGTCTCAAAAGTGGTGACCCCTTTATCTTTGGCAAAGCCACCCAGGAATTGCCAGCCTTGGATACAGCTAATTGTATGTACCATGTCATTCCGGGCATCAGTACCATCACCGGGGCGGCAACCCTGGCGGGGATTCCCCTGACGGACCGGGACTGGGGGCGCACCATCGGGGTTTTTACCGCCCATGCCCCAGAAAATTTAGACTGGTCAGCCCTGGCTCGCATGGATACCCTGGTGGGCTTGATGGGGGTTGGTCATCTGGCTCATATACAGACAAAGTTATTACAAAACGGTCGGAGTCCTGAGACCCCCGTCGCCTTGGTGCATCGAGCAGGGCAGGTGGGGCAGAGCGTCTGGCGGGGAACCCTAGCCCAATTAACGACCCAAGCGGCACAGGCACCCAGCGTTTTGATTGTGGGAGCGGGGGCGAACTACCATGCCCAATCCCGTTTGCCATTACAAGGTAAAAATATTTTAATTACACGGGCAGTAGGCAGTGGTAGCGAATTGGAAGAATTATTGCGGGAGCAGGGAGCGAGTGTGGTGAGTATGCCCACCTTGGTGGTTCAGCCGCCGCCGGATTGGGCACCCTTGGATCAGGCAATTGGTAATCTTCAGGAATTTAATTGGCTGATTTTGACCTCTGGAAATGCGGTGGATTATTTTTTGGATCGTTTGTGGTATCACCAGCGGGATGGGCGGGCTTTAGCTCACTTAAAAATCGCAGTGGTGGGGGAAAAAACCGCTTGGCATTTACAACGCTGGGGGCTGAAAGCGGATTTGATTCCCTCGGAATTTGTGGCGGATCAATTACTCGCTGAATTTCCCCAAGATTGTCAGGATTTGCGGGTCTTATTCCCACGGGTGGCGACTGGTGGACGGGACGTTTTGGTGCAGGGATTACAACAGCGGGGAGCGCAGGTATCGGAAGTTGCCGCCTATGAAACCACTTGCCCGCAGGAAATTCCCAAGTTTATTTTAGATTACTTACGCCAAGGATATATTGATGTCCTCACGTTTACCAGTTCCAAAACCGTGGCGCATTGTTATCAATTATTAGAACAGGTTGCCCCTGGACAGTGGCAAGATTGGCTCAAATCCAGTCGGCTGGCGGTGATTGGTCCCCAAACGGCTCGCACCTGTGAACGTTATTTTCAACGGGTGGATATGGTGGCGAAGGAATATACATTAGCAGGTTTGGTACAGGCGGTCATTGATTATTGGAACCCATGATTAAAACCCTTGTGGGGTGATGGTTGGCAACCTTGGGTTTTCTCAAGATAAAAAAATCTTTACTCACAATTGATGCGGGGAACCTCTATTTATTTGCACCAATCATCAATCCCATCCTGGAAATGCCCCTATTACCCAGAACCAAGGGCGGGGATCGCTAACTTTGAATTTAATTTATAGGGGTGCCCTGCGCTAATTACCAAGAATGATAGGGTGTGAGTGCTTTGGCTATGGAGCTAATTTTTAGAGGTATCCACCCGTCAAACCCGATGCTGATATGACACAATGGATTCAGCCCTGTTGAAGTACTAAAAATTCCTATGACTGTCGCCCTCAGTGCCCGTGACCGCTTCCAGCAAGCCTACGAAAACCGCTATACCTGGGACGAGCAATTTCCCGGCTATACCGCCCGTGTCTCCTGGCAAAGTGGGGAACAGCAGGTCACCGCTCAGGTGCGGATTGAACGGGATTTATCTGTCGTGATTGAGGGGTTGTCGCCCGACCAGCCGCAGTACAAAGAATTGCTGGGGTTGATGCGGGATGTGGTCACCCACCGGCAGAGACGGGATTTTGCCACAGCGCATGGGCAGAATGAATTTACCGCCGAGTCCCCCCTGCCCGATGGAAGCGTGCCGATTCGGGTCACCGGGGATGCGATGGGTTCCCACTACCAGGTGCGGGGGTCGGTGATTACCCAGGTGAGTCGGGTGATGGGCGGCAGTGCCTTTACCATTGATACGCTCTCGGTGGAACAGACGGCGCAGGGCTATTTCCCGCTCCACTACCGGGTGCAATTTACGGATGCGGCGACCGGCGAACCCCAACAGGTGGTGGATATTCGGGAACGGTATGCCTTGGTGGATGGCTACTATCTGCTCCAGGAACGGCGGCAAACGGCGACCAAAAATGGGGTAACGACGGAAACGGTGATTGAATTCACGGATTTGCAGTTGTTGACGGCATAACCGATGCCCTTTGCGGCGCATCCCCCTAACCCCGGCGATTGGGAATTAGCGAACTATAATTACGCCCTGCCCCCGGAACTGATTGCCCAGTGTGGGATGGAACCCCGGGATCATGCCCGGCTGTTGGTTGTTTACCCAGACCACCACGAACACCGGCGGTTTGATGAATTGCCAGAACTGCTTCGACCGGGGGATTTATTAGTATTAAATAATACCAAAGTACTACCTGCCCGGTTGCTGGGGACTCGTCCAGGCGGTGGGTTAACCGAGTTTTTGCTTTTGGAACCGGGGGAAGCCAATTGCTGGCGGGTGTTGGTACGTCCAGGGCGGCGGGTGGGGGTGGGGACAGTGGTGCGATTTCCGGCGAGAGAAAAAACTAAAGTGCTTGGGGTCGTCCAGGAACGGGATGAAAGCACCGGCGGGCGGTGGGTACAATTTCAGACCCCGGACGGGCAGGTGATTGACCAAACAAAATTATTACATTTACTGCACGACCTGGGGGAATTGCCCTTACCTCCTTACATCCAGAGGTTTCAGGGCGATCCCAACCAATATCAAACTGTGTATGCCCAGGTATTAGGTTCAGTAGCGGCACCCACAGCGGGATTACATTTTACAGAAGCATTACTGCAAAAATTAACGGCGCAGGGGATTGCCCAGGCGATGGTGACGCTCCATGTGGGCATCGGCACATTTCGCCCGGTGAGTACAGCGGATGTACGGCAACATGAATTACACAGCGAATGGGTGGAGGTGTCCCCAGCAACGGTGGCGCAGATTCGGAACACTCAAGCCCAGGGTGGACGGGTGATAGCGGTGGGCACGACGGTGGTACGGGCGTTGGAAGGGGCGGCGCAGGGGGGGGAATTGCAGGCGATGACCGGTAAAATTAACTTATACATTTACCCTGGCTATACCTGGCGGGTGATTGACGGGTTGATTACCAATTTTCATTTGCCCCAGTCCAGTTTGCTGTTGTTGGTGAGTGCGCTAATTGGGCGGGAGCGGTTATTACATCTTTATCACGAGGCAATGCGGGAACGCTATCGGTTTTATTCCCTGGGGGATGCGATGGTGATCCTACCGGCGGGGGATGTTCGCTAAATATGGCAAACTAGGGTAAACGCTCCCCGGCATAGTGATGGCAACGGTGGCTTTTTCGCCTGCACACGTTTGGAAATCGCTCCGCTTTTGGGTACAACAGGTGCCCGTGTTGGATCGGTATTTGTGGCAGTTATTTCTCGCCCCGTTTTTGTTCGGGATGGGGGCATTTAGTTCCATCGGTTTATCGGTGGGGGCGTTGTTTGAAACCGTGCGGCGGGTGGTGGAATCCGGCTTGCCCCTGACGATTGCTTTTCAGGTGTTAGCCCTCAAAAGTCCCTACTTTATTGGGTTGGCATTTCCGATGGCGACTTTGTTAACCATGTTGCTGACCTTTGGGCGTTTGGGAAGCAATAGTGAGTTGATCGCCCTGCGTGCCTGTGGGGTACAAGCCCGGCGTTGGGTGATCCCAGCCATCCTCTTTAGCTTGGTCACAACCGGCTTGACTTTTGTGGTGAATGAAGCGATTGTGCCGGTAACCAATCATCAGGCAACGGTAATTGTGCGGCAGGCGTTGGATAAGGACCGTCCCCGGGTGGAGCGGCGGAATATCACCTATCAGGAATTTGACCAGGAAACGGGTAAAAAACTGCAACGGTTATTCTATGCCAGCCGTTTTGATGGGCGGTATATGCGGGGGTTAACGGTGCTGGATTTTTCCCAGGAAGGTCTGCAACAAATTTTGAGTGCAGAAACGGGTTTTTGGAACGAAGAACGCAAAACCTGGGAGTTTGAAAATGGCACGATTTATCTGGTTGCCGCCGATGGCAGTTACCGCAATATTATTCAATTCAACAAACAGGAAATTACCCTGCCCCGTGCCCCTTTAGATTTAGCCACCCAGCGACGTACCCCGGAGGAAATGAGTATCCTGGAGGCGCAGGATTATTTACAAATTTTAGAGCGCAGTGGCAATCTCACCAAAATTCGGGAGTGGCAGGTACGGATTCAACAGAAAATTGCCATTCCGTTTATTTGTTTGGTCTTGGGTTTGGTGGGAACGGCTTTGGGCAGTTTACCACACCGCAGTTCCGGGGGGTGGGCATTTGGGCTGAGTGTGGTGATTATTTTTGTCTATTACCTGCTGATGTTTGTGGGGGATGCCCTCAGTCAAACGGGGGTGTTGGCACCAGTGGTGGGGGCTTGGTTTCCCAATGTTTTGGGGCTTGCTACCGGCATTTACCTACTACGCCAAGCGGATCGTTAAATACTCGCTAAAGGGTCAGGAATCGTGGGGGAAGGGGCGGTAAAACTACCAGTTAACACAAATTCCAAACGCAGTTTCAAAAAGGTGGCAAAGTCCGGGTCAGTCGTAATCACTGCCGCCGCCGGTTGGGGGCATTTGACTTTAATTTCTGCAAATTCTGGGGCTTCTAAAAACGCCGGTCGTTTCACCAGAAAAAAATCAATTTCTTGACCTTTTTCCTGATAATGACGGGTGCGCTCCCGTAGCACTTCCTCTAGGGGTTCAATCTCGGTGAGAAATTTTTCGCTGGCGAGAACGTAATAGTAATTCATGGGGATCGCTCAAGTAGTCATGAAAAATGGTAACGGATCGGGTAGAGAATTTGACCAGATAGCATGGGCTTGTAATAACTCGAAAACTTTGAGGGCGCAGGGTTTTGTCTGCTCCCAAAGCGATGAGTCAAAGCTCCCCTCGCATGGCTCGTTTCATATCCCGCACCGCCTGGGTCAATCCCACCAATACCGCCCGACTGATAATACTATGACCGATGTTCAATTCCTCCATACCGGGGATGCAAGCGACCGGATAAACATTTTGATAGGTCAACCCATGCCCCGCATTCACCCGCAGACCCAATTCCTGGGCGAGTTTTGCTCCTTTTGTTAAACGCTCTAATTCCTGATGACGCTCAGGTTCTTGCTTGGCTAAAGCATAGGTGCCCGTGTGCAATTCAATCCACTGGGCTGTGGTTTGTTGGCTGGCACGAATTTGCTCCGGTTCCGGGTCAATAAATAAACTCACGGGGATGCCGTGATTTTGCAATTCCTGTACTGTTTTAGTCAATTCTTTTTCAGATGCCACCACGTCCAACCCGCCTTCGGTAGTAATTTCCTGCCGTTTTTCCGGGACTAACGTGACATAATCCGGGCGAATTTCCAGGGCAATTGCCACCATCTCTGGGGTAGCCGCCATTTCCAAATTCAGGTGGGTTTGCACCGTTTGCCGCAGACAACGTACATCCCGCTCCTGGATGTGACGGCGATCCTCCCGCAAATGCACCGTGATCCCGTCCGCTCCCCCCAACTCCGCCAAAACTGCGGCGGCAACTGGGTCGGGTTCCGTCGTGCGCCGTGCCTGCCGGACTGTGGCAACATGGTCTATGTTCACGCCCAGGGTTAGCACCGTGTCCGCCTCCCAACTGTTCTCTGCTATTGTACCGTTCTGGCGCAGGCAATCCCCCACCCAACGGGTATTTTTACTCATCGGTGTGAGCTTGGTGCTGGTGTATGCCTTGGCGGCGATGGGGGCGGATTGGTTCGTAGCTTGGGGTTTACCAAAGCCCCAGGAATTTTTAGCCCATGTACCCCAGCAACCCCCCAGTCCCCAACATTGGTGCGGCACCGACCGCCAGGGCTACGATGTCCTCAGCCGGGTGATTTTTGGGGCAAGAGCGGCTTGGCAGGTGGTTCTCCTCGCCACCGGGTTGAGCTTGGGGGTGGGGTTTCCCCTGGGTGCCCTCAGCGGTTATTGGGGGGGTAAAGTAGATAAATTATTATTATTTATTATGGACACTATTTATACATTGCCAGGGTTATTACTATCTTTAACGGTGGCGTTTGTGGTGGGACGGGGGGTGGTGAATGCGGCGATTGCCCTCAGTATTGCCTATATTCCCCAGTATTATCGGGTGATTCGCAACCATACGCTTAGCTTAAAAAATGAGGTATTTGTCGAAGCGGCGAGGGCGTTGGGGGCGGGGAGTCTGGGGATTTTGATCCGGCATTTGAGTGGACATTTGAGTCGCAATTTGCCGGTTTTATTCAGTGTCAATAGTGCCGATGCGGTACTGACATTAGCAGGACTGGGATTTTTGGGGTTGGGCTTGCCCCCGGAGGTGCCGGAGTGGGGACACGAACTGGCGCAGGCGTTGGACAGTCTGCCTACGGGCATTTGGTGGACGACCCTATTTCCCGGTTTGGCGATGACGGGGCTGGTGGTGGGTTTAGCCCTAGTGAGTGAGGGGTTGGGGGAATCCTGACGGCACGGGAAGGAAGCATTACCATAGAGAAAAAAAGCAACCAAAAGAAAAGGTTAAGATTCATGGGGCAGGATGATTTGCAGACCGAACTGAGTTTACTGCGGCGTGCCAATGAGTTATTGCGCCAGGAAAATCAGGATTTGCGGTTGGGGCGGGAGGTGCTGTTGGGGCGACTGCGGGATTTGGAGGCGGTCACCCATCCCTGTCAAAACTGTTTGGCGATGGGGGAACAATGGCTCCTCCAGGCTTCGGGGGTGAATTATACGGCGTTGAAGGAATTTTTAGCCCAACAGGACTGGGATAATGCGGACCGGGAAACCCAACGATTGTTATTAAAAATTGCCGGGAAAAAAGCGGAAGAACAGGGGTTTTTAGACGCAACCCATATTGATCATTTGCCCTGCATTGATTTGAAAGTGATTAATAAACTGTGGAGTGTGTATTCTAATGGCAAATACGGCTATATTATCCAACAAAAAATCTGGTCACAAAGTCGCAGTACGGCTAATCTTTGGGGGCATCCTGATTTTGATGGCTATTACCCGATGCGGGAGGGGATTGGCTATTCCTTAGCCCAGCGTTTGTTGCGGTGTGCTTTGGAGAGTTTTTAGCGGATGCAAAAAACCAATCGCTGGTGGATTATTGGGTTAATTATCCTGCTGGTTGCCAGTGTTTTAACTTTTTTATTTGCCCCGGCAGGAAATGAACTCAAACGGGGTTCCACCTACAGCCGTAGCCCGGATGGGTATGGGGCTTGGTATCAATTCATGAAAGAACAGGGTTATCCCATTGAACGCTGGCAAAAACCGGCGGATGAATTAATTAATTTAGAGGAAAAAATTACGCTTCTGCGGGTGGGGCATGAACTGTCTGCCTACGGTCATGGGTATATTGACCCGGATTGGTTGGCAGAGGGAAATGTGCTGATGGAACTGGGGATTGAAACCCCGGTGACCGGTGCGCCCTTTACCACCCAGCATCCAACGCAGGTAGGGGCAGTAAAAATCCAAACTCGGCGGCGTTTTGCGGATGAACAATCCCCACCTGGTTCAGAGGTGGATCACATCTCGCCAATCTTACAGGACGATTACGGGGTGATTGTGCGGGAAAAACAGATTAAAGAAGGGCAACATCTGGAAGTGATTACCCCCCATTTGGCGGCGAATGCCTATCAATCAGAGCCAGGGAATTTTGAGTACCTAAAATCCCTGGTCACTCAACCGGGATTACCTATTTATGTAGATGAATTTATTCATGGTTACAAAGATGAGGAAACTCTGCAACAAGAACGCAACCGTGGCTGGCTGGATTACCTATCCCAAACCCCTTGGCGGGCAGTATTCATCCAGGGCATTTTGGTGTTAATTATTTTCCTTTGGGGACTGAATTGGCGATTAGGTTCACCCGCATCCTTACCTACCCCTGAACTGGATAATAGTCGGGTTTATATGGATGCCTTATCAGCGGTTTTAATGCGGGCGGGATGTACGGAATTGGTGATTGAACTGCTTAAACAGGAAGAACAACGTTATCTGCAAAGACAATTGGGACTCGGAGATGAACTATTAGCACTAGAACAATTCGCCTCAATTTGGGAAGAAAGAACAGGACAAAATGCCTTAGAATTAATCACGATTTTAGGTTTAACACCCCAACGCTTCAATGACAAGCAATTGGCTCACTGGCTAGAAAAACTTCAGCAATTGCGGAATAAAGTGCAGATGGCAATCACGGCAATCTGAAGTTACAGTCTTTTAAGTAGTTATGGGATACAGTTGAACCCCGTTTGCCGTAGGTCAATCATGCTGAGGTTTTAGAATAATCAAGGCTTTTTGTATCCTTTAATTGACAAATAGACTGTAATTGCGCTTCATGCAAGTAGGGGAACCGTGACCCTGCGACCTATTTTTCGGAGTCTCTTTGGGACGAACGGCGCAGTTTTTGTACCCGGCGTTGTAAATGCTGAAAATACTCAGTTTCGGTAATTTCTTGCACCTGCCGATCCCGTTTTTGCTGGTCAATGGTTTGATGAAGTTCCTCAATTTGCCGTTGTAAATTCTCCTCCTGTTTTTTGCGTTCGGTGATGTCCCAAAGGGCACTGAGTACCGTATTTTGCCCCTGGAAAATAAAGGGTTGCCAATTCAATAAAGCCCATAGGGTCGAACCATCCGCCCGTTGCACGAGCAATTCATAATTGGTAACACTCCCCTGGGTGGCATAAAGTTGTTTTAAGCGGTTCACATCTTCTGGGTCGTGGCAAAAGTCCCGCCCCCGCAACGTCCGTGCCAGGGTATCGGGCGTGATCCCCAGCAGGGCAATCGCCGCCGGATTGCGGTAGAGAATTTGCCCCGTTTCCAAATGCAGGATCAGCAGTGCCACCGGGTTCGCCTCGACCAGGGTACGAAATTGCACTTCACTTTGCCGGAGGGCGGTCAGTGCTTCCGCCTGTAACTGGTCTGTAACCGTATCCGCATGGGCGGTCATGGTTTCTAAAATTAACTCCAGGTCCGCTTTTTCCTGCTCAATAGTTGTTAATAAATGTTGCAGTCGGGACTCGGACATTTGTAAATCCCGTTCTGCCCGTTCGTGTTGCAGAATTTTTGCCGCCAGTTGTTGGGTAATGGCATCGGCATGGGCGGTCGTATTTTCTAGGAGAATTTCCAGGTCTTTTTTTTCCTGTTCTAACTGACGAATCCGAGTTTCTAGTTCCGCAATTTTCGCTTCAGGACTCATGGTAAAAATCCAACTCAAGGGTCGGGAGTAACCGTTGTAAATTCACCAGGGATTTATGTTGCCAAGGAATCCCTTCGTTACAGCGGACAGTCAGATGGATATTGCCTTTTTGCCGCACTTGAATCACAAAACGGGACAGGACATTGATGCCAGAACTATTGAGAAATTTCAGTGACCGGACATCCAAAATCATCTGGGGAGGTGCCGCCGCCACAATCTGCCCCAACCAATCCGTCAGGGGTTGGTATTCCGCCATGCCATTCAAGCGCAGAGACCCCTCGAACACCAACCGGGGCGGTTCCGGTTCCCCATAAATTCGGTAGCCCACACCGCTCAATTCCTGCGCCCACCAGTTCATCGTTCACCTCGGGGATGGGACAATTGCACCAAAGTGGTCACCCGCCAGTCCGGGATGCCCGGTAAAATTTTCCAACCCAGGCGGGCTTGATAGTCATTCAAGATGGTTAAATATCCTAAGCCAGAACTTGGGTGTTCCTCAATGGCATTGGCTTCCAACTTTTGTAAATATAACTCCTGGGGGGAATGGGATAACAATTGATCAATCACTTTTTGTAACCGTTCGGCACTGTCTGGACTAATGGCATTTTCCACCCGAAAGATCAATTGTTCCGGGTAAATTTCCAGGCTAATGGTTACCGGGGAAATCGAATCGGGGGTGCAAAATTTCATCGCATTTTCTAACAGTTCATTCACAATATAGTTCACTGCCCCATGCAGGTCAGCCAAGCCATAACTGAGCAGTAAGGGCCATTGACCACCCGGAAATAAATGGGTCACATAGTCCGCCATAAAATTGGCTGAGATACTATTGGTGCGCCAACGCTCAGATAAGGGCACGGTCAGGGGCGAAAATACCAAGGTTAGGTACTCCCGACAATCACCCAGAGGTTCCACAAAGGTGCCGTAAACCCCAGTCATGGACTGTCCTGTTTTGTTCTAGGCTACCACAGGCGTTCATTCCCCAGGCATTTTGCTATGATATTAAATAAATGTAAACTTTTCTGAGAGCCATACCCTTGTATGATTTTGGCTCCCATTGTTCCTAATTGTTTCAGGAGGTCATGGTCATGTTGGCTGGACTGGTGCGGTGGCTGGTGGTCGGGTTAACCCTGGTTTTGACCTGGTTGGGGACGGGTCAAGCGGCGTTTGCCCAAACCTATCAAATTAAAATGGGTGCGGATAACGGTATGTTAGCCTTCCAACCCGCTCAATTGACAATTAAATCTGGGGATACAGTGGAATGGCTGAATAATAAATTACCCCCCCACAACGTGATTTTCAGCACGGTTCCCAACGGTGATAAGGCGTTAGCGGAGCAGTTATCTCAACGGGGTTTGGTGTATAAAGTGGGGGATAGTTTCAGCATCACTTTTGGAGGTGATTTACCTACGGGAACGTACACCTATTACTGTACTCCCCATCGGGGCGCAGGGATGCAAGGTAAAATCATCGTGGAAGGTTAATGCGGAGTTCCTACGGTGTTCACTAACCCAAACCTATCCTTGGTTGGTTTATTTTGGGTAGCCCTTGTCCTGTTGGGCGGGGTCACTTTGGGGGTAGGGTATTTGACTTGGGCGGAATGGCGGGATCGGCGGCGACAACAGGAACAAAGTCGTTCCCGCACTCCTTCTCCAAAGCGACGTTAACGTTTTTCAGCAAATAGGAACTAAGTAATCAATCACGATGGTTTTATCCGGTTTCCGCCGGTGGCAAAGTGTTAGGTAAAACAGGCTTAGCTAATAATGGATTACAGGCAAACATGAATTCTTCCACTGGTTTGCCTCCTAACAGATGTTCTTGGATAATGCGTTCACAGACCTCTGGTGTCACATGACCGCATTTTTTAGTTTAACTCAGAACCAAAAACCAACCTGCACCCCAGTGACCACTGTTTACCATTCAATAAAAGTATTTTATCCAGAGCTAGTCTGCTATAATATTAATCTGTGACGTAGGGGCTTGTAGCTCAGTGGATTAGAGCACTTGACTACGGATCAAGGTGTCGGGGGTTCGAATCCCTCCAGGCCCGTCCCTATTTCCAGCCACTTTCCCCCACCATAACCCGCACTCCACCGTTTTCCCATTAGTACACATCGTCTAAGTTTAGGTGCAGTTAGGGTATCTTGGGAGTGTAAAAACTGGCTAAACGATATGGCTAAAGTTGAGTGGGTGAAGGTTGAGGATGGGTTGTACTGGTTGCGGTGGAGTTTTCAGGATAGTGCTATCTTTGTAATGCTCAAGAAATGGTAACAAGGATTCTCAGCCAGGTGGGTGGCTTTGTCTCTCCAGGGAGAAGCGTCACGGGGTAGGATTAGACATTGCTCAAATACCGATGAGATAAGGCTTTGCGAGAATTTATTACCTAGAACTTAGAGAGCCTATCGTCTGGAATGGCAGACACTCCTTTGGGAAGGCATGGCACTAATTGTAATAAAAAGGTCGTTTGTCTTAAATCTTTAACGCGTCCTGGAGGACTCGAACCCCCGACATCCGGTTTTGGAGACCGACGTTCTACCAACTGAACTAAGGACGCAGATTACTTAATTATATACACATAGCAATCCTACTTGATTAGTGAACAGAGATTTCCCAGAACCAAGGATGGGGGCGGTGCCCCTGCAACCCCTATTCTATTCTCATTTAGGACTGCCATATTACTGGATACCTCTAGGGAACCTCTGTTTATTTTTTGAACCAATCATCAATCCCATCGTGGAAATACCCCTATTACCCAGAACCAAGGGCGGGGTGCCCCCCTGCGACCCCTGTTCCAAATTCATGTGGGATTACCATATATCCATATTGATTCACGTTAT